>JAJDYK010000001.1 GCA_022825185.1 Candidatus Latescibacterota bacterium
GTAGGCAGCGTAGCCGAGGATTTCAAGTCACTGGTGCAGTTCCAAGTTGCCGAGACTCGCTTCCTCGCCAAAGAGTATGGCGAGGCAGCAAAGGAATACAAGCGCTACGTCGAGTTATTCCCTGAGACGCCGGAAGCTGGCAAGGCGTATTTTTACGCGGGCTGGAGCGAGTTTAATACAAAAGAGTACGACCAATCCATCGAAACACTCAACGGCATGTTGGCGGCTTATCCGCAAGATCGCTATGCGCCGGATTCGCAGTTTCGTATCGCCAGTTCCTTTTACGAGAAGGGCGAGTATGCTAAAGCCGTTGAGATGGCCCAGACAGTCCTTGATAAGTATCCCAATAGTCCCGTCATTGCCCAAGCCCTTTATCTGGAGGCCAATGCCTACGACCAGATGGGGCGCGACGAGGAGGCAATTAAAGCCTACCGCGATGTGCGTAATCTCTACGACCGGATGTTTGAACTCTTGCGCGGTTCGTTTCGCGAGGGTAAAAATGTCGATTTTGAAAACTATCGACAGCTTTTTGAGACTTCCTCATTGCGCGTCGCTGAGATTTTCCGCAAAACAGACCAATTTGAGGAAGCCTACCAAGAGTTGATCGCCGCCCAAGAAACTGCCGAGGAACGTTTTTATAAAGCCAAGGTGCAGATGAGAATCGGTGACAACTACATGGAGTGGGAAAAGTTCGACGAGGCGTGGACTGCCTACAACCAAGTGATTGAACTCTACGGGGATACTCCTTATCCGCCGAATGCTCAGTATCAGAAAGGCGAAGCCAAGTACTTCGCTGGAGACTACGCTGCTGCCCGCGAAGACTACCTACAACTGTTGGTGGACTACCCGGATAGTGAGACGGGTTTGCGCTCCGCAGCGCTCTATAGTGCAGGCTGGTCTGCGGAGAAACTCGGCGCGACCGATCAGGCTATCGCAAGCTACACGCAGGCAGTGGACAACTTTCCCCGCTCCGACCAAGCGCCGTTGTGCTTGTTGCGCATCGCTCGGCTAAACTACGAGCAGCAGAAAGTTGAGGCGGCCATTGAAGCCTACAAGGCTATAACGGAAAGCTATCAGGATACTCGGCATACGGCTGATGCTTACTATGGCCTTGGTATTCTTTACCGAGACGAAGATCGGAAAGACGAAGCCATCGCTGCTTTTTCCAAGGTTGACCGCGATGCCCGCGAAACGTACATCGCCGCGCTGATTGAGGCGGCTAACCTCTACATTTCTCAAGATCGCATTGCCGAGGGGCGTGCGCTGCTCAATCAATTGTTGGAAGGCGTGACCGGCGACCGCGATTTGGAAGCTAGGGCCCATTTCCAGATGGCCCAACTCGACCTCAACAATAAAAACTACGTCGACGCAGTCGAGCGCTACACCATGGTGCTTGAAGAGTACCCAGAAAGCGATGTCATTCGCGACACCCGCTACGGGCGTGCATTGGCTTACCACTATTCGGGCCGTTACGACCGTGCGCTGATCGATTACAAGTGGCTGTTGGACACCAAGATTCCCAAGGCGATGCAGCTAAAGGTCTCCTTCTCGATGGCGCTTTCGTACTCGGCGGAAGGCAATGATGCCGAAGCGGAGAAGCTGCTGAACGAGGTCATTGCTTCTGGAGACGAGAGCTTGGTACGTTCGGCGCGGCTACAGCTAATCTCAATGGCCGAGAAGAAGGGCAACCCAGAAGAAGCGGTGCGCATCTATGAAGAGATGTTAGCTACTACTACCTCCAGTGAAGACCGGGAGCGCTTACTAATTCGCTTGGCCAATGCCTACTTCAAACTAGATAAGTTCCAGCAGAGTATTGAAGCGGCTCAGGAGCTGATTGACTTGGCCGTCAATGTCGAGAGCATTGCCAATGCCCTCTTCGTCCAAGGCAACTGTTTCTATAGGTCGGAGCAGTTCGTCCAAGCGATTGCCACGTATAACACTATTATTGAAAACTACCCGCAGATTGCTTGGGCCAAAAATGCCCAATTCCAAATAGGCGTAGCTTATAACAAGCTGTCGGCTAATGGCAATATTGACGTGCTGCCAGCGATGTCCCAAGCGTTCAATACCTACTACACCCAATACCCTGATGACGAGCGCGCTGTGCATGCCTATTACTACGATGCTTGGGCTCACTATCGGATGGGTAAATGGCGCGACGCTAGCGATGTTTTTGCTAGCCTAGCAGATAAGTATCCGCAGTCCCGCTATGCATCTGAGGCGCTTTTTCGCGCTGGCGATGCCCTGTTTAACATGACCAATAGAAGCGGCGTGGAGAACAAAAACCAGCACTATATAGATGCTATGGTTTACTACGACCGAATTATTAGGCGCTATCCTCAGTCGAGCCATATGGACGATGCCCTCTACAACAAGGCTTGGTGCCTGATCAACCTCGACCGCAAGGAAGAAGCGGTGCCAATTTTCGAGAGAATAGTCGCTGAACATCCCAACGGTACGTATGGGGCACGCAGCCAATTTACGCTCGGAGACTACTATTACGGCCTCAAGGATTACGAGAAGGCCACCGCAAGCTATCAGACTTTCTTAGATCGCTTTCCCGCTGACAAGTTGACTGCCCAAGATCGAGCGCTGCCGAACAAGGCAAGGACGCTACTCGGACATTTGGCTGAGATCGATGCCTACAATCTTTATGCAACGGGCGAGCAGCTTTTGGCCGAGAAGAATTACGACGAGGCCATGGCGGTCTTCAAGGAAGTGCAGCAGAAGTATCCCCAAAGCGATCAGGCTGTCAATTCACTAGTCAACATCGGTGCCGCCTATATGGCCCAAGAGGAATTCCGGCAGGCTGGTGAAGTCTTTCAGGAGGTCGTCGACAACTATGGCGACAACCCCAAATACGTGACGCAAGTGGACTACGCCAGAGAGCAGCTACAGGTAATGCAGGAAGCTCGCGTCCTCTAACTTTTGCTTTTTTGCGTCCTAACTCTTCTTAAGGAGGGAAAAAGAAAATGATTGAACTTTTTCGCGAAGGCGGACCTTTCATGTATCCTTTGGGACTCTGGTCTATGCTTTCCATTGCGTTCTTTCTTGAGCGCATTTGGACATATGCACGGCTGCGCTCCGAGGACGAATTGGCCGAAATCACCAATGACATCAACGCACGTATAGACTCGGGTGCTTCTATTGACCAACTCAAGGAATACTGTGCTGAGGTTGGCAAACTAGAAGGCGAGGTGTACGGCGAGGGGATTGAGCGCTTTGAACACTTGTCGCGAGAGCAACGCACGATGGAAGAGATGCGCGAGGAAATGAACGGCACGGTTGAACGCGCCGCCTTGGCGTATCTTGAACGGTATCTAGCCGTTATCGACTTCGTGTCCAAGTCCGTGGTGTTGCTCGGCCTATTGGGCACGGTCAACGGTATGATCAACGCGTTTGAAGGTATTGCGGAAAAGGGGCTTGGAGAGCCGACGATCGTCGCCGCAGGTATTTCCGAAGCGCTAATCACTACAGTTACCGGTCTGGTGATCGCCGTGCCTTCAATCGCTATCTTCACGTACTTTAGCAACCGCGCCTCGGGCAAGTCTGTTGAGTTTGAAGCATATGGCCACGGTTTTGTGGACGCTCTGCTACGTCGTTGGCAAGGTACGCAAGCTGCCTAAGGCGGCTCTTCTTAGGAGGCATGAGATAGATGGCTGATAGAGTAGAAAAAAAAGAACTGACCATGCCCGATCTGACTCCGATGATTGACGTGGTCTTTCAGCTACTCATCTTCTTCATGGTAACCGCTGTGTTCGCCATTACTCCGGGTTTGGATATTAAGTTGCCTGAGGCCGAAGAGGCTCAGGCGCCGGAGAAGGAGAACCTCTTTATCGTCGTGGATCAGGACGGCAACATGAAGCTGAACCACAAGTCGGTGACCTTTGCAACTCTCAAAGAGGAATTGCAAGCGAAGAGACAGTTGTTGGACAACACCACTATGATTATCATCCAAGGAGACGAGCGCTCCACGCATGGGCAAATCGTCCAGATCATGGACATTGCTCGCCAAGTGGGCGTCGTTGATCAGGTCATCGCCACGGAACCGCAACGCAACTGAATGAGGTTTCTAGGCCCTGTTAATAGGGGGAAGAACTGTGGTAGACGAGTATAAAAAAGCAGTACAAGCCCAGCGCCAAAAAACGGCCTATATGGCTGTCGGTGCGGCCTTTCTCATTCACGTACTTTTCATCCTGTCCAAGTGGGTGGTAATCGCCGCTGGTTTGGCGGGTGTTGGAGTACTGTTATACGCCCTATATACGGCTACCACCGGCCGTCGGCTGAGCATGGGAGTGGCATTTGTCCTCTCATTATCCATCCACGTTGGCGTATTCGTTTACGATCATCTTTTCGGCATTGGCGAAGAACAGGAACAGGAGACACTTATTATTTTCCGTGCTCCTCCGCCTATTCTCGAAAAGAACTTTGACTTAGCCAAGCGACCTGAGATATCCGAAGTGCAGATGGAGATGCTACAGTCGATGGCACCGCCGGATTTGCCGCAGGATATATCGGCGATAGCCGATGTTAGTGCGGTAGGTAGCGACTTACTGAGTTCGGTTTTACCCGGTACGCAGGTCTTGGGTGCCTTTTCGGGTGCCAAGGCCGAAGAGTTGGCCTTCGACGAGGTCGCGATGATCGAAGTGGCGGAAACGTCGGCACCAGTGCAAGAGGCTCTGAGCCTGAGGCATGAATTGCTCAATGTTGGCGACTTAGACATCGGCCGCTATCAAGCGGTCTTGATTCACGATCCCGACAATAAACGCAATATCCGCGGCTTCTTTAACATGACAGTTATTGACTACGATATCGCAGACAAGAATCGCGATCGGTTCCCAACTGCGGTAGAGGAGTTGATGCGCTATATGCGCGACCATACCCAAATTAATGCCCGTATTGAGGGCACGACCTTGGAATTTTCGGATCCGCGCATCATGGATGCCCCCATGATTTATGTGACGGGCAACGATGCTGTCTTGCAAATCAGCGATACAGAGAAAACCAACCTAGGCGACTATCTCAAGAATGGTGGTTTTCTCTATGCCGAGGAAATTCGCCAAAGCGACGCTGAGAACGGACTTGACGGCAAAGAAGCCGGGGTTTCGGGTACGCCGTTTGACCGTCAGTTCAAGGCCCTGATGAAAGATCCGCTGGTGTTAGGTAGCGACGGCTCCAAGTGGCAGAAAGTGCCCAAGAGCCACGATCTCTACTATAGCTTCTGGGATTTTCCCGATGGTCCGCCTATGGGCGGCGCACCGGCTGGCAATGTATTCGATTTGGAGATGTTGGAACTACGCGGTCGGGTTGCGGTCGTCTTCAGCGACCTAAATATTAGCTGGTACTGGGGAGACCCGCTGGCTGATGCACGAGAACGCGGGTTGCAGTTCGGGGTCAACCTAATCGTCTATGCGTTGACTCAGCCAGGTGGCATCGCCAACGTGACCCAGTTTACTCAATAAGCACCTTCAAGCAGCAAGAAGCTTGGATGCCCTATCGGTAAACACCGGTAGGGCATCTTTATTTTAACCATTCACTTCTACTCACGCCGATCTTCTTATTTGATCCCAGACGTCGAAGTAGGTCGGAAAAGTTTTGCCGACGCATCCTGGGTCGTTGATGTGGATTCCGGGCACTCGCAATCCGACTAGAGCAAAACTCATAGCTACTCGGTGATCCTTATAGGTCTCGATGCTGCTACTTTTGGGTTTGGAAGGCATGATAGTAACGCCATCTCTGTGCTCTTTTACTGCTACACCGAGCCGAAGCAGTTGGGCGACCATAGCGGCAATCCGATCGGTTTCCTGCCAGCGCGTGTGCTCGATGTTGCGGATCCGCACAGGATTCTTGGCAAAGGGAGCGATCGCAGCTAGCGTCAGCGAGGTATCTGATATAGCCTTCATATCGACGTCGATTCCCCTGAGTTGGTCCGGCCCGATCACCTCAACTCCGCGAGTGTAACGGTTGACTGTACATCCCATTTTCTCGAGCACATTGACGAAGTGGATATCGCCTTGGGCTGAGTCGGCGGCAATGTCGGCTACGCGCACCCGACCACCGGTGAGCGCAGCGGCGGCAAAGAAGTACGAGGCGTTGGAAGCATCCGGTTCAATGGAGTAAGCACGGGGCGTATAGCATTGGCCGCCAGCGACTCGAAAGCGCTGGTACTCGTCGTGCTCGACCTCGATTCCAAATGCCTGCATTACCGCCATAGTGATGTCGATATATTCGGTCTTGAACTCGCTGACCATTTCGATTTCCAAGCCGTTGTCGGCATAGGGAGCGACGAGCAGCAGCGAAGTGAGGAACTGGCTACTCTTGCTGGCGTCGAGCCGGGTTTTTCCACCTCTGAACCCCTTGGCTTGCACCTCTATGGGCAGGCATCCATTGCGCGAGCGAGCGTCGATACCGAGTTGGCCGAGTGCGTCGAGTAGGTCGGCCATCGGGCGGCTCTGGCGCATGGGTGCGTCGCCGTCGATGATGAAGGTTCCATTGCCGAGCGCGACATAGCTTGTGATTGACCGAGAAGTAGTGCCCGAATTGCCGATGTACAGCTCGGCACCATCGACGGGAATCCGTCCTCCATTGCCTGCGACCACAAAGCTGGCCGCCTTTGGATCGGCCTCTATAGAGACGCCGAGTTTGTGCAGCGCCTGGACCATGTAGTCGGTGTCGTCGCTAAAGAGTCCGCCCGTAAGGTGCGATTCTCCGTTAGCTAGTGCTGCAACCAGTAGCGCCCGGTTGGTATAGCTTTTGGAACCGGGAACGGAGACTTCGGCGTCGAGAGGTTTTTGCAGAGGTTGTATTTCGAGCGAATCAGTGTTCATGTTTAGCTAAACGTTGGGTGGCATGATGCGAGCGGCACGAGGCCATGCATAATCTGGTATCTCGCGGTGTTCTGAGCAATGCTTGCTTGGGAGGTCTTAGGCTGGAGGGCGCCGGTGTTTTCCTCTACATTTATTCGCGAAAGGAATGCGTCAATGTCATCAGTCAAGAAGCCGGACGAGATCAAAAATTTACTTGAAGGTCCGGTCAATTCCATCCCCACCACATTTTTGCCCAACGGCCAACTAGATTGGGAGGGCATCGGCCGCATAATCGACATCGGTATCGCCAGCGGCAGCAAGGTCAGCTTGCTGACCTACGGGGATAGCCAGTTCGAGTTCCTCAGCGATGAAGAAGTCGCCCAGCTCACTCGCTTCTTGGTTGACCGGGTCGCCGGACGGGCGTTGACGGTGGCGGCCACTCGGCGCTGGCCAGACGATCGAGCGGTCCAGTTCGCCGAGTATTGCCGCAGTTGGGGAGCCGACGTGCTGATGGTGCTGCCGCCGGAACAAGCCCAGCCACAGGGCAAGGTCGTTCAATACCGCAAAGTAGCCCAAGTCATGCCTCTGATGTTGGTGGGGTGTCCTCCCTATGAAATCCTCGACGAGCTACTCGACGCACCCAACATCTGCACCTTCAAAGAAGACGGCACACTCGAATACGCGAAGGCGACTGTGCACCGCTATGGCGATCGGTGGAAGTTCATGACCGGCGGGGGACTATGGCGCAATTTTGCACAATGGCCCTGCGGCATCCGCGCCTTCTTTTGCTATCCATCTTCTTTTGCCCCCCACATAGCACAAAGCTACTGGCAGGCCTTCCAAGACGGCGATGCCAAAACGGCCCAGACTATCATCACCCAAATCGAAGAACCCTTCTGGGGAGTGGCCACAGACGTGCTAGGTGGCGGCCAGGCCGTGTGGCGCACCGCGCTGGAACTCAATGGCATTGCTTCGCGCTGGTTGCGGCCGCCTATGGTCACGGCCACAGACGAGGAGGTGGAGAAGATCGGTGCCGTCTTGGATGCCATCGGGCTGATAAATCCCCTCTGAGACGAGAAACTCTTCTTCCAAGGGAGGAGACCTGCCATGCTACTACGTATAGCTATCCTATGCATTCTATGGGTCTTGCCCACCGCCGCTCAGGACGGACTGCTGGGTACTTGGGAACATAGTCAAGAAGGAATTGAGGGGTTCCGCTTTACTTGGATCGACACCCTAGAAAAGAAGACCTTTGAAAATGCCACTGTTTTTTACGACACGGTGGCAGGCCAAGCCTCCCGCCGCGTGACTTTCCGAGAGGACGGGAGCGCCCACCTCAATTCCGTGAGGGTTTCTGACTTCAGCGACTTTTCCGAGGCAGTGTTGACGGCCTTAAAAGAACGGGGCCGCCTCTTCGACTCTAGGACCTACGACGGGATAGGTACTTGGCGTACTGCTGGCGACAGTCTGTGGATCGGGTACGACGAATTCATCATATATGAAGGCGATACTGAGATCCGACTCTCCGAGTTTTCTGCTGAGGATTTTATCCACGAAGGCGCTGGGGAAGAGATATCTGAGGAAGACCGCGCCGCCGTAGAAGCATTCTATTCCCATTTCTTCAACCTCACTAAAGAGCAAATGGAGTTCGCCGGCACGTACCAGCTCGCAGGTGATAGGCTCTTTCTCACTTCTCTAGGCGTGGACGGTGCAGACCGCACCCGCGCGTACACTCGTACTACCGCTGTTACCGCCAACCCACATCAGTTGGGGGGCGCGGGACCCTGAATGCCGGTTAATAACGTATCGGCCAATTAATGCGGAGGGAATCATGGCCAGTCATCTCGAAGATGTCGAGTACAAAGACGGCAAAAAACACGGCCCTTGGGTGCTGTACTACGCCGACGGCGGCAAGCGGCGCGAAGGCACTTTTGACATGGGCAAAAAGACGGGCAAATGGGTCGAGTACCACAGAAACGGCCGACCCGCTAGTGTCAATCATTACCAAGAAAACAAACTCACCGGCGACCACATCGCCTACTATGAAAACGGCAAACGAAAACAGACCGGACAATTCAACGAATACCGCGGCAAGGGCTCGGACGGGCGCAAGAAGGGCACGTGGGCCTTTTACGCCACGGATGGCGAGACGGTCTGGCGGCGCATTACCTACAAAGACGGCCGCCGCTGCCGCGAGGACGAGCATCCCCTCGGTTTGTGCCCGGACTGCGACAAGCCGGTGGAATCGCCCGCGTGGGAACACTGCCCTCGCTGCGACGCCGAGTTGATCTAAAGGTTCATTTGCAAAATTGACCAGCAACCTATAGGAGAACGCTATGAGCGAGCATAGTGCCGCGCCCGTGCCCATGACCGACGAGCAGAAGTTTTTTTTCGACCTCCAAGGCTGGATTCTATTGCCCTCGGTGCTGTCTGAGGCGGAAATCGCAGCGATGAAGGCCGAGGTGTACGACGGTGCTAAACAGGGCTATCAAGGTGCCCTGCAGGAGCTTTTGGACCATCCGGCGGTGGTCGGCATTCTCACTGAAATCCTCGCCGAAGAGCCGTACCTTGGGGACGAGTACTACAGCTTCCGCTGTGAAAATTCCTTTATCACAGTGCGACACGCCGGCTGGAAAAGTACCAACAACGGCACCGGCCTGCCGCATGTGGTGCGGCCGCCGCAACAGGCCAATGCCATGCGCTATCAAGTGGCGGGCAACAAGATATTTTCCGGGCTGACGCGGGTGGTGTGGGAGCTTGAAGAGGTGAAAGCTGGCCAAGGAGGCACCACGTTTCTCTCCGGCTCGCACAAGGCCCATTTCAACTACGGCGGCCCCGACCCCAATCGGCCCAACATCGGCGAGTCGCCTTGGGAGGAACGCATGCGAGCGTCCATGGCCCAATATAGCTGTCCGCCCGGCTCGGCGATTGTCTTTACTGAGAGCCTGCTACACGCAGCCAACGATTGGCGCAATCCGGACAATCCGCGCTGCGCCGTCTTCAATTGCTACAATTCCCTGTGGGCGCAATGGCACCGGCTCAACCTCAGCCACGAGACCATTGAGGCCATGCCGCCCAAGCGCCGCTCGCTGTTTCGCGGCACGTGGCAAATAGGCGGTGATAATCGCGCCTATGCGCCGGATAATCGTTCGGTTTGACGAGGCAGCGATTTTGTTTTTGCGGATCCTGCTCTTACTATCGGACCAAATTGGAGAACTATGAACCTATTGCGAAAATGCGCCGCTGAATTCAGCGGCGCGTTTGCCATTGTCTTTGCCGGTTGCGGTGCCGTGGCTATAGACCAGATTTCCGGTGGGGCGGTTAGCCATGTGGGCGTCGCCGCTACGTTTGGGCTGGTCATCATGGTGATGATCTATGCCACCGGCCACATTTCCGGGGCGCATTTCAACCCAGCGGTGACCCTCGCGTTCTCCCTGACGCGGCATTTTCCCAAAAGGGAGATTGCGCCCTATATCTTGGCCCAGTGCGCCGGAGCCGTGGTGGCAAGTTACGTGCACGTAGCGAGTTTGTCGTCGGTACTGGCTGTCACGCAGCCTGGGCAGGTGCTGAACTTGGGGGTCACCCTGCCAGTGGATGGCCTGTTCACCACGGCCTTGGTGTGGGAATTCATGCTGACCTTTTTGCTGATGCTGGTCATTATGAGTATGGCGACCGATTTTCGCGCCGTGGGGCCAGCGGCTGGTTTGGCCATTGGCGGCACTGTGGGGCTGGAGGCCATGTTCGCTGGGCCGTTGTGCGGGGCCTCGATGAATCCAGCCCGCAGCTTAGGCCCAGCCCTAGCAGCCGGCGAATGGACGACTTTTGTCGCATACATCGTCGGCCCGGTGCTAGGAGCTACGGCCGGTGCGCTGTTCTACGAATTCATTCGCTGCCAAGCGCCTTCCGACCGGGAAGTGAAAGGCTGTTGCTGAATCCGATTGCAACACCGGAACCACACAACATAAAAAGCCCTGCACCCCTCGACGGAGTGCAGGGCTTTTTGTCTTAGGGCCGCTAGCGCTACAGACCGAAACTCAAGCGCCCGTAGTAAAACCCGCCGTTGGTGTCGAACTGCATTACCCGCCGGCTGTACACAAAACCACGCGAGCCGATATTGCTGTCTTTTTCATGCTTGTCGGGGAAGGTATTCAACAGATTGTTGGCTCCTACTGACAGCCGCAGGCCCGGCAACATTTGGTACGACACATCTACATCTAGTAAGGTCTTGGCCGAGAAGGTCTCGTCGTTGTCTGGATTATTGGGCTTGTGCTCGACCGGCCCGTAGTTGGTGGCCCGAACTAGGGCGCTAAATGCGTCCTGGGAATAGCGCGCCGATACACTGACCTTGGTGCGCGGCAGGGCGTCTTCGAGGCGGTTGCGCGCCTCCCGATCGAATAGCAAGCCTTCGATGGCCTCGCGCTCTTCGGCAGTAGCTTGCCGATCATTGGCCTTCTCAAAGGCCGCGATAAGCCCCTCGGGAATCATGATCTCATCTACCGAGGTCTGGGTGAAATTGGCCGCTGCCGACAGACTTAGGGCACCTGTCCCCAAGGCGGCACTATACGAGGCGACCAGATCCACACCGCTAGTTGAGGTGTTCACGGCATTGGTAAAGAACTGGGCCGCTGTCGCCCGGAAGGGAGCCAAAATGGCGGCGTAGCCCTCGTTGCTATCGGAGAAGCGCCCGGTCAACACGATCCGATCTTCGATGGCGATCTGGTAGTAATCGGCTGTAAGTGAAAAATTGTCCATCAGTTGGGCAGTAATGCCCGCGCTGGCATTGACCGAGGTCTCTGGCTCCAGCGCCCCGATGCCGAAGGCTTTGGCGACTGGGCTGCTGTTGTTGGCGGTGAGCACCTCGCGGGGCACCAACTCACCGGTGACTTCATCGGCGACGAACTGGGTGCTGACGCTATTGAACCACACCTGATGCAGGGACGGGGCGCGGAAGCCGTTACTGGCAGTCGCGCGCAGGGCCAGCGCGTCGCTCAGGGCCAAGCGCAAGGCCAGTTTACCGGTGCCCGTGCTGCCAAAGTCGCTGTACTCCTCAAAGCGCCCTCCTACATCGACCGTCAGCATGGACGACGCTTGCGTTTCCAAACCGGCGTAGGCGCTGATGCTGTTGCGGAAGCGATTGAGCGCGCTGGCCGGGGAAAATCCCCGAAACACTTGGGCACCGGAGGCTTTGCCCTCTTCAAAATTGGTTCCATCTACCGGGCCGCGGCCATAGGAGTAGGACTCAAACTGGCCGGCCTCAATCTGGTAGTTTTCGACGCGGAACTCGCCGCCGAGCACCAGTGAGGTGCGCTCGAACATGTCTGTGTCGAGGGGCCGCACCAAGTCCAAGTTCCCCGAAGTCTGGTTAAAACCAAGCCGCCCAGCGTTGACGGAGGTAGGGCTGTCGGCCCCCATAGAAGCGTTGTTGGTATTTTCGATGTTCCACTTGAAGCCGTTGCCGCCTTGGGTCACGCTGAAGTCCACATCCCACTTCCCCTTAGCCCCGCGCACGCCCGCGCTGAACGAGCGGTCTTCGATATCTGGATTGATTTCGGGTAGGAAGCCGTTGGGATACAGTTCAAAGACCACCCGATTTGGCTGGCTTCCCGGCAGGCGATAGAAGCCCGTGGCCTCGCCCCGGCGGTACGACAGCCCGCCAAAGCTGTAGAACTCGGCACCGCCGGACAGGGGATATGCGGCGTTGTAGAAGGCCCCACCCACCGTGGCCTTGCTCTGGCCGATGTTCATATTGAAAGCATCGTCCGGCAAGTTGTTGTCTTCGATCCACTGGATGTTGGCGTCGTCCGCGTCTGCGGTGTACTGGCCGCCTCGGCGCGTGCGATCGCGCTTTAAAAATTCGCCGGTGACGTTGATGTAGCCGCCGTCGCCCAGACCGAAGCCATAGTTCACATCCGTCTTGACTTGATCGCCATCGCCTTCACCCGTAGTGCCGACCAAGTTGTTGAGCTGGATGCCTTCGGTGTTGTCTTTGAGGACGATATTGATCACTCCGGCGATGGCGTCCGAGCCGTACTGGGCCGCGGCACCGTCGCGCAGAATTTCAATGCGTTCGACCGCAGCTTTGGGAATGGAATTGAGATCGACGCCCACCGTGCCGCGGCCGAAGGTGCCGTTGACGTGTACTAAGGCGCTGGAGTGGCGGCGCTTGCCGTTGATTAGGACTAGCACTTGATCAGGCCCCAAGCCGCGCAGGCTGGCTGGGTTGATGTGATCAGTGCCGTCGGCAATGGTTTGGTGCGAGGCGTTGAAGGAGGGAGCCAATTGGCGCAGCGTCTGGTTGATTTCGGTTTGGCCGGATTGGCGAATTTCGAGTTCGGAGATGACATCGACCGGGGCCGGCGTCTCAATAGCGGTGCGCACCGTCCGCGAGCCGACGACGACGAATTCTTCGCCTAAGGCGACGGGGCTAGCATTCAGGGAAAAATCAACGGTCGCCGTCTCCCCGACAGTGACTTCGACGCTTTGCTTGGCGGCTTGGTAGCCGATGAAGGTCGCTTGTAGCGTATAGGAGCCGGGCGGGACCGCTAGGAAAAAGGTGCCGTCGTCGCCGGTCATCGTGCCCCGCACCGTGCCTACTAGGTTTAAATTGGCGTTGGGCAGCGGCGTGGCGTCTTCGCCATCGGTTACGGTGCCACGGATAATGCCCTGTTCTTGTCGCGCCGCTATGTCGAGTGCCTTGAGGACGTCGGTCACGGCGTCTTGGATGGTGCCCTGTTGGGCCCAGGCGGGTAGCGCCGTTAGCAGCACTGCGGCCAACGACGCGCGGAAAAAGGGTTGCAAATTCATGGGTCCTCCCGTTAAAAATGAATGGATTTTGCGCCTCCAACGGCGCAAGAAGATCAAACTATAGACCATAGGGAAATACGTGGTTTTAGCAAGGGCAGTTGGTAACAAAATAAAGGCTATGACGTTTCGGTTTCAGCACTATCTTATACGCCAACGATTGCATTCTTGAAATTCACATTCCGACGATGCGAGGAGAACGAGATAATGCGCGTGTTGATCATGTCCGACATGGAGGGCGTAAGTGGCATTGTGGTGTGGGAGCAGGTCAGCGGTGGTGCCGCGATGTTTGAAGAGGGCCGACAGCTCTACACGGAGGAAATCAACGCCGCGGTGCGCGGGGCCAAAGCCGCTGGTGCGACGGAAATTGTCGTGGTCGATTGCCACGGGGCCGGCAAAGGATGGACGTTTAATTCGCTCATCCCCGACAAAATTGATCCCGACTGCGAATGGGTCGCCCACCACGGGTGGGGCCGCTACGACGAGCTGTGGGAGCAAGGATGCGATGCCTGTCTGCTGATCGGCATGCACGCCCGCGACGGCACCCCCGACGGGGTGCTGTGCCATACCATCTCCAGCGTCCAGTATAGAAATCTCTGGTTCAACGACGATCTGGTCGGCGAAACCGGCGTCAACGCCGCGCTCAACGGACACTACGGGGTGCCGATTGCCCTCGTCACCGGCGATGAGGCCGTCTGCCGAGAAGCTAGAGACCTCCTCGGCGAATCGCTGCCAACCGTTGCCGTTAAAAAGGGATTGAGTCGATTTAGCGCGCGCCAGCTACCGCCCGTCCGCGCCCGTCAGTTGATCGAAGACGGGGCTAAAAACGCACTCGCCGATCTGACCCGGACTAAGCCGTATGTCCCTGCAAAGCCAACGACTATTCGAATCGAACTTGCCAGCGTCGATCAGCTTGCCGAGTTCAAGGGACGCCCCGGGGTTGAGATAACGGGGCCGCTTTCGGTTGAAAGCCGCGCAGAAGACTGGATGACTGCGTGGAATCAGTTCTGGCCCTACGCTTAAGCGAGCCGACAGCTTTAAAAATCACACCGTACCGGCAGACACTCGGATTCCCGCGACGTTTCTACCGATCCAGCGGCAGCGCGACTTTTGCGTTGTTTTGCTGCTGCGATTGCAGGCAGGCGATCATCATCTCCACAACGCTCAGCCCATCTCGGCCGGTACACGACAGCTCGCCGTCGCCGTCGAGCGCGCGCACGAGTTCGTGAATGCCCGCTTCAATTCCTTCTACCTCCCACGGGCGCGGTTCAACCAACTCCCGCTCTCCGTCTCGCTCGATGTACGCATCGCCTTCCCGCTCGATGAAAATGCTCCCCGTGGTTCCCGACACCGTGAAGTCGAGTCGGTTGGGAGTTTGTTTTTCCCCGAGGTAAATCCCGCGCACGCCATTGGCAAAGTGGATGTAGGCGTTGGCGCTCGGCTCGGTGACTGGGTCGTGTCCGCCATCGCCGCGATACTCGCTGTAGTCTTCGTACCCGTCTTCCAATTCGGCGACGAGCCACGCAGGTTTACTGCCGGCGAACCACATGATGGCGTCGAGCAGGTGGGTGCCGTTGCGGAACAGCATTGAGCGCGTGCCGTAATGTTCGCACAGGACCGCTCTCACGTCGCCAATCTCGCCTGCGGCCACCAGTTCCTGGCAGCGATGCCAGACGGGAAACCAGTGGCGGGTGTGGTCAACCGACAGCAAGGCGTTGTGGCGTTCTGCAGCCGCGACCATGCGGTCGGCGTCTTCCACGCTGGTGGCCAGCGGTTTTTCGCAGAAAATCCCCTTGGCACCGGCTTCGGCCGCGGCCACCACTAGGTCGGCGTGCCGGTTGTCGCCGGTGGCTACCGTGACGATGTCGAGCTGTGCCTTTTCCAGCATCTCTCGGTAATCGTCGTACATCTCTAGCCCAGGACTAGTCGCCTTGAACTGCGCGGCGAATTCGTCGCGCTGCTCTGGCACGAGGTCGCAACCGGCCACGACCTCGGCGTTTGCTATACTCTCGGCCCCTCGGGCGTGCCGATTGCCAATGCCTCTACAGCCGATGACTCCTACTCTGTACATGATGCCTCCTTTGATCTAGGCCATTAGTGAAGTGAAATAGGTAATTTTGGCAAAATTTCCAAACAGCTTCTAAGATCGTACCGCGTAGAGTCTGTTTACCGCTGCTAAAGACACCAGCTTGGAATAGTGATACACCTGCTCGTCGCCTATGCGGGTCGGCGCTTCGAGGACGAAGTCGGCAAAGTGCGGCGCGTTGAAGACCACAAAGGCTAGGGATAGAGAATCGACGTGGCGGGCGTGGCGCTGGCTCAGGTCGGGGAAGGCCACCGGGCCGGTATCGACTTGGTAGATATCGTTGGCGCGGTTGGTGTTCATGGTTTTGACTGGGCACTCCATAATCGCCTGTAATCCGGTGTCTTCGTTCCTCACTTCGGTCTGCGCGACGATTGGTACCGCAGCGTAGGTTGCCTCGCGCACCGCTGCATCGCAGGTCAGTTCCTCCACATCGCTTCCGACGATTAGATGGTACTGCTGCCCGTTCCACCACTCCTCTGAGCGGCGGATATCTCGATAGCTGTCGCGTAGGTTGGCGTGACGCCGATAGATGACCGACCACTCCGGGCCAAAGACGGGCAGGAAGTCGTAGTTGTCCTCGTGCAGAAGATTGTCTTTGGCAAAGGTGTGCTCGCTCTTGCACGACCCTACCTGCACGTAGTCTTCGCTCTGGCCGGAGACTTGGTCGATGATGCGCGTCCGCGACTCGGCCCAAAACCGCACTTCGTTTTCCGGGCCGTTGCCGATTAGAAATGAGCGTCCGTAGTCTAGTGGTGTCACAATAGCACCTCCTTTGGAGTCGTTTGGGAGACGGGGAAGATAGCCCTATATTGAGGCGGCTCCAAACAAGAGAATGGTTCCCATGACCTTAAAAATCACCGACGATGTATTCTTAGATCAGGATGGTCGCCCGCGGCGGATACGCGGCGTCACCGTCAACAGCGCCTCGCCCCTGCTCGTCTCGCTGGCGGCGCAGGTCGGTTTTGAAGCGGTGTGGATCGAAAGCGAACACGGTCCGGTCGGCTTTGAGCGGGCCGAGACTTTGTGCTTGGCCGCGGAAGCTGGCGGCATCTTCCCGCTCATTCGCCTGCCCGACGGCGAGCGCCACCACGTGTTGCGGGCACTCGAAATCGGGGCGCGGATCATTCTCGTCCCCATGGTAGATGATGCGTCCTATGCGCGCCGTATCGTCGAGGTGGGCAAGTACCCGCCGTTGGGCCGACGCGGCTTTAATGTGCGCACGCGCGGCATGGGTTTTGGCATGGAAAACCTGCCCGACGTCTTAGCCCGCGCCAATGCGCGCACCCACCTCTTTGTCCAGATCGAGACCGTGGAGGCCGTGGCGAATGTCGATGAGATACTCGCCGTGGAGGGCCTCTCTGGGATCTTCATGGGGCCGGGGGACCTAGCGGTCGATATGGGCTGCACCGGCCAGATGGGCGACCCAAAGCTGCGCGAGGCCGTGCTCTCGTGCTTGGCCAAGGCGCGGGCCGCCGGCAAGTTGAGCGGCATCTTCACCTTGCCGGGGCCACTGCTTACGGCCGCGATGGACGCGGGCTGCGACTTGGTAATCTGCGGCGGGGACGTGATGAATCTGGGCGCGGCTTGGAGCGAATTACTGCGTCAGATCCCGGCCGAGCGCGGGTGAGGTCTGGTCCCTTCGACAAGCTCAGGGATCAGACCCGGTCGAGCGCAGGTGAGGGCGCGGCGCGGTCAATCGGAGCGCACCGGCACGCCCGCCAACAAGCCGCTCTGGTGCATATCGACCCACTCGTCCATAAAGGTTTTGTTCCACTGCGCGGTCAGCGGGTGGTCCATCATGTCGCGGTACACCGTCCACATGGTGACGAGTTCGTCGGCCCCGTCGCGGAAGGCGGCGTGGGCGGTCTCCACCGAGCGGATGAGGGCAGCCATAATGAAGGGGCGCTGACCCCAGCCGCTGAACACCTGAGAGCATTCGCGGATCAGCTTGGTCGGGTCGCCGCCCACTTCCTTGACCGGCTCGCAAAAAGGCAGGATGTGGTTCACTCCGGCTTGGGCGACGGCTACAGCTTGCGTTAGCGAGAACACTGTGGTGCAGAAGGTCTCGACGCCTTGATCCTTGAGAATGCTAAATGCCTTGAGGCCGTTGATGTTGCAGGGGATTTTGAGGATGATCTGCTCCGACATGTTGGTGAAAACTTGCCCGACTTCTAACAGTTCCTCAACGCTGTGGCCGTCGATCTCCATCACTACGGGCTTGTCGGTGAGCGCGAGATATTGCTCTATCAGGCTGATGACCGAGCCGTATTGTTTGGCGTATTGGTTGAGCACCACCGTATTGGTGACGATTCCGGCGATTCCGAGGGGCATCCACTCCTTGAGTTCGTCGGGCGAGCCAGCCAGCCAGATGGTGGGGCCACGGCCTTGGGCGCGGGCGGTGGGAACGGGTCCACTTGCTGCCATAATAGGTCTCCTGTGATTTTACAATGGGCGTTGACAGGTGGGCCAATATAGAAAAATCGCGCGGCGCAAGCGAGTAGGTAAACGGGAGGAGAGTCCGTGAAAACCAATCAGACCAAGGCCGCTCTGCTCGGGGGGGCGACTGTAGAAGTAGTCGAAATCAACCGGATCTTCGACCCGGTCGTAGTCGAGCTCGCGGCGCAAGCGGGATTTGGCTGCGTCTGGATCGACATGGAGCATTCACACCTCGGGCTAGACGGGCTGTCGCAGCTAATTTTGGCGGCGCGGGCCACGGGGGTCGATACAGTGGTTCGCATCCCCAAGGGACCGTACAATCAGGTGATCAAGCCGCTGGAACTAGGGGCTGGGGGCTTGGTTTGGCCCCATTGCAAGAGCGCGGACGAAGCGCGAGCCTTCGTGCAGATGGCTAAGTTCCGGCCGCTGGGCTTGCGCGGCTTGGGCTGCGGCCGGGATTCGGACTACGGTACGCTGGACTTCGCCGAGTACATGGGCAGGGCCGATGCCGAGACTATACTAGGCGTGATGATTGAAGACGCCGAGGGCGTGGAGGAAGTAGAAGCGATTGCCGCAGTCGAAGGAATCGACCTGCTCTTCGTGGGGCCGAGCGACTTGGCGCACAGCTATGGCGTCGAGCGCGAGGGCGTCCCCCACATAGACCACGAGCGCGTGCTGGCGGCCTTTGACCGCGTGGGGGCAGCTTGCGCGGCCAAAGGCAAGGCTATGGGCACGGCCGTCGGCCCGGGCGAATCCATGCGCCGCGTGGTTGCCAAGGGCACGCGCTGGCTCAATTGCTGCCACGACATGTCAGCCCTCACCAGCGGTTTGCGCAGCGCGCGGCAAGCGACCCTTGGGGCGAAGCAACGCACGATCACCCAGCAGTTGTTGGACTTGTATCACAGGGGAGAGTTGGACCTTGACGACGTATCTGGCACGGCAAAGCGGCACGATTTTAGCCGGAGCATGGTCAACCATTTGGCCAATTTTGTCATTCAAAAGGCAAAGTGCGTCGAAGCCTTGCCCGAAATGGCTCCGTTCGTCGAGCGCATGGAGCAAGCTCTCGTGGATGGACGGCGCGGCTTGGCGTTGACCGATGCCTATTACGTCTGCTTGGCGGTGCAAAGTCTGCCCAAAGAGCGTTGGCTAGAGGCACTGCAAGCGACGTTTGAACGTTGGGAACACGCCGCCACAGGTTCTTTTAAGATGTTTTTTGACGAGGTTAAAGAACGCCTGCAGGCCGAGTAAGACTAGCCCCGGCCCGCGTCATATCGCGACCCCGCCGCAGACGGAAATGCACTAGCCGGTCACCAGCGCGACCTTGTCGGCGAGCTTTTTCATCTTGGTCTCCTGTTAGCCGATGCCCAGCGCTGCGTCGATTTCGGCTTGGTACTCATAGACGGCTCCGCTTTCCACCTCGCTTAGCTGTACCGTCCGACCTAACCGGCTCGATTCGAAAATCGCGTACACCGCGGCCACATCTTTTAGGCCCTCCGTTCCATCCACCTCGATTTCCCGACCGTTGAGAATGGCCTCGGCTAGTTCAAAGTACTCCAACGCCAACAGTTTCCAGTCGATGTCTTGGTCGGCGACTCGCTCGGGGAAAAAGTGCTCGGCCAGTGGTTCTAGGGCGAACGCTTCTGCGTCAGCCACGAGCGCGGCGTGGTCGAGCGTTGTGCCGTCGGCCCGTTGTAAGCACGCCCTAGCGCCACGCGTGCCAAATCCTTGCATTATGCCCTCAGACCCGAAGATGACCTCGCCGCCGCAAGAGCCGTATCCTCCTAGTCCGACCACCCAGTTGACCGCGAGGCCGCTTTCCATCCGAAACATCGCCATAGAGGTGTCTTCGGCCGTGGCTTCGACTTGCTGCTCCATCTCGGCGAAGCGGCTCTGGTAAAATTCATAGGGCGAGTTGACGGCCTCGGGCTTGTGGCGCACGGGCGAGGCTAATTCGACGGCCCCGTAGGCTTCTTTGATGTCTCCGAGTTGGTAGCGGATCATGTCGGTGAAATGGACGCCCAGATCCAACAGCAGCCCGCCCCGATCCTTCATGTGCCGCCAAGGGGTGATGAACACCTCGCGATGCGGGGCTAGCGAGTGGAAGATCGCCATGTAGGGGCGGCCAATGGCTCCTTGCTCCAGCAGGTGATGCACCAGCCGCGACGAGGGATCGCGGCGAAAATTTTCCGCCACCGACAGGATGCGCTGGTTGTGCACGGCGGCTTCGATCATCTGCTGGCAGCCTTTGACGGTAATGGCCATGGGCTTTTCTACCATCACGTGTAGCCCCAGATCGAGGGCTTGGCAGACCACGGCGTGATGCACTGACGGGTCCACCACGACATCCACAGCCATTAGGTCGGGGACTTCGCGGTGCATGGTTTCAAGGTCGGTGAACACAGCCGGCCGCTGGCCCACGAGCTTTTCGGCTTCTGTGGCCGCTAGTTCGGCGTTGTCGCGCCGGATGTCGCATACGGCGACTAGGTCCACATTGTCAAACGGAGTTTTGGCGAGTTCACCCAGGCCGTATAGGTGCCGCGTTCCCATGCCCCCGCAGCCGACCAATGCCAGTCTTATTTTGTCCAAAGCGACCTCTCTTTCTGTGGGGAGTACGAACGAATGAAATGCCCGAGGGCGTTGAAATTGAGCGTCCTTGCATGGACGACCGGGAGGGTCACTTGGCCCACAACGTCAAGCGCAGCTCATCGCCGAATAGCTCGTACTCTGGGCGTCGGCCCGAGTGTGCTTCGCCATCCTCTAGAATCTTCCGCACGCCTTCGCCGCGCGATTCGAGGAATACCTGTCCGGTGCGCTTGCTGCGAATCCTCGATAGGAAGCTGACCAAGAGCTGATTGCGGGTGAACGTGCGGTAGGCCATATCGTCGATCGTAATGGTGTTGGGCAATTTGCCGGGGCTGTACAACTCCAGCCGGTCGGCGAACAGGAACAGGCGGATTTTCGACCCGGCAATGGCGTAGTCGCGGTGGGCAACCGCGTTGACAATGGCCTCGTCAACGACATCGATGTCGTACTGGGGGGAGTCTTCTGTTTGCATGAAACGGGCGACGAAGGCGATCCCGGCGTCGATCTGATCGGACACTGGGCCGGCGAGCCGCTCGGCGTGGATCAGATCGTCCGAGGACAGACGAGTTCCACGGTAGCACGCGGCTTCAATGGCCCCGGACGCCAAGAACTCGGTCGGCTCGGTTGCGAAGATCAGCAAGCCGGCGACGGTCGGCCGGTCCATCCCGTCCTCGTCTTGGAATATCACCCGGGTGTTGCGCAGTAGGTCGAGCCAAGGGATGGTCGGCGAGCGTCCGAAAAACGCTTCGAGTCGATTGCGGTTGAGGTCTTCTACTGTTGCGGCGAGTACGGGTTGCTCGTCAAACACATACTCGCGGCCCCGCTGTTGGAAAAGCCGGGCGAGTTCTGGGGGGGTGAGATCCTGTTTGGTGGACCCAATCCGAGTGTAGTAACGCCCGCTCGATGTGCGGTGGACATACAGTCCACGCGGTACCTCTGCCAGTAGAACGTGCTCCTCGTCTCCTTCAGCACCCGGTAGCAGTGTTTTGCGGATGACGAGTCGGATTGGCGGATCGCAGTTGTGGGTTGCGACGTTGAGCAGCCAGTGCTCGACCATGTCCACTTGGTCCAGCGGAATTCCGCGCACGGCACCCGAATCATCAACGCCAAGGAACACAGTGCCACCCTCGGCGTTCGCAAACGCAACGAGTTCGCCGGCCAGTTCTTGGGTGTTGGGGGCTAGCACGCCTCGATCTCCGAAGCGCACTTCTTTGAACTCGGCGCGGCCGTCTTCGCCGGCTCGGAGTTGGTTCAGAATCTGATCTCTAGTATCGAACATCAACTTACTCGTCTGGTCGGATGCTGATCGGGGTGCCGGGCATCTTCTCCATCCCCCAAGTGGAGTAGCCGATTTTCATGCGTGCTCCTCGCGGGCGGCGCGGACCTCGTCGATGGCCTTGCAATGCCGCAGCCCCACGGACTTGGCTGGCGTTTGATAGCCCTTCCAGGCGTAGGGGTCGGTGCCGGCTACGGGCACGATGGTGCGCCGGTCGGCGCGAGCGGGCGACTCGCCTTCTTCAATGCGCCAGGGCAACAGGCTATAGGCGTTGCAATAGTGGTTGACTAAGACGCGGCGATAGGTGTCGCCTCGGTTTTTGTACGAGCGGTGGAGGAGATAGCCGTTGAAGAACACGAGGGCACCGGCTTCCACTTCAACCGGGATCTCGACGCTCTCGTCAAAGCCGTGGCTCTCCGGTGCGAAGTCGAACTCGTCTGGGTTTTCGTGGGACCGCTGCGGGTAGAGGTACCCGGGCCGGTGCGACCCCGGAATGACGTACAGGCAGCCGTTTTCTACGGTGGCGTCGTCCACGGCGATCCACGCGCCGATTAGCGAGCGATCCCGCGTGGGGATGTAGATCTCGTCTTGGTGCCAAGCCTGCCCCTGGAAGTTGGGCGGCTTGACGAAGTACATGGACTGCATGCACTTGACGCTGCCGTCCCAAAAGGGCAGGTGCGCGGCGGTGATCTGGCTCAGGATGCCGCAGATTTTGGGATGGCGGACGTACTTTTCGATGACCGGACTGACGTAGTGCGGCTGGTGGATGCAGAGGATGCTCTCCAGCACTGCCTGGTCGCTCATGGTGGGATCGACCGGCTCGATGTTATCGCACTCGTAGCGGCCGCGCGCTACTTCTACGAGGTCGCGTTTGAGTTCGTCGAGTTCGGCTTCTTCCATCAGGCCCGGCACGACGAGATAGCCATCGTCGATAAAGGACTGCACTTGGGTGGGGGTGAGCGGCTTGGGTACCTCAATTGCCGGGCTGGGATCCATCTTAATTGCTTCCATAATTCTAATTGCTCCGTTTAAGTCGTTGGCACTGGGCCGATATTTTGATACCCTTACTGCGCTTTGTCAAACAAATATAGAGAAAGGAGCGCGTATCGTGAATCTGACGTATATCGCATTTACTAAACACTTAGAGGGCCTTGATGTCCCGCAAATCATCGACGCCTTGCAGTCCATGGGCGTGCAGGGAGCCGACCTGTGCGTGCGCGACGGCTACCCGGTCAACCCGGACAATGTGGCCACGGCTCTGCCGGAGGCCGCGCGCCGCTTTGCCGACGCCGGTCTCTGCATCCCCTTGGTCACGGCTCCGGGTGACTTCAACCGACCGGACATCGACTACGCGGAAAGGTATTACGCGGCCTTGGGCGAGGCTGGCGTGGCCCACGTCAAGTTAGGCTATTGGCACTGGGAGCCGGATGTGCCTTACTGGACGCGGTTAGACGAGGTGCGCGGCTTTATGGAGGGGTTTCAGGCGCTGTCGGAAAAATACGGCGTCAAGACCGTCATTCACAATCATTCGGGCGCGTCTATGGGCCTCAATGCCTGCGCCGCGATGAATATCGTCCGCGACTGCGATCCGCAATACGTGGGCGTTTTCGCCGACCCTGGGCACTTGTCAATATGCGGCGAGCCGGTCGCCATGGCCCTCGACATCGTGCACTCGCACTTGTGTCTGCTCGCTTTTAAGGATCTGGCCCGCCAGCGGTCCTTGAGTATCACGCAGCAGGGTAATCCCGCTACCGGCGTCGTGCGTATGGGGCAGGGTTTTGTCGATTGGCCTGCGGTGATTGCGACCTTGAAGCGGTTGAACTTTTCCGGCCCGGTCAGCTTCCACAGCGAGTACAGCGGCGAGCCGGTGGAAAGCGTCATCGATTTGGCGCGGATTGACGTGCGCTTTTTTACGGCGTTGTGCCAGAAAGGGGAAGATCATGCTTAAAGCGGGATTTATCGGCGCGGGGGGGCGCGGTCAAAGCGCCCACTATCCATCGGTCCATCGCCTCGCCGACCGCGTGGAGATGGCCGCGGTTTGCGAATTGGATGAGGAGCGCCTCAAGCAAGTGGTCGCAAAGTACGGCTTTACGCGCACGTACCAAGATCACCGCGCCATGCTCGACGAGATCGACCCAGACATTGTCTATTGCGTGATGAACGAGAAGTGGCTCTTGCAGCCGGCCCTCGACTGCATCGCCGCGGGCAAGCACTTGTTTATTGAAAAGCCGCCCGGAGCCAACAGCGACGAGACGCGGGCGATTTTGGCGGCTGCCGAGCGCCAGGGCGTCTGGGTGATGGTCGGTCTGCAACGCCGCTACACCGCTGTTACTCGCGAGGCCATGCGCCTAGTTGCGGCCAAAGGCCCGGTGTCGCTGGCGACTACTACTTTCAACAAACAGCTTCCGCAGAGCGCGGACGATTTTACTACGACCTTGTGGAACGATTTGGTCCACATCGTCGATTTGCTGCGTTACATGGCTGGCGGCGAGCCGGTGGAAGTTACTGCTTACCAAGACAAGTTCGGCGGCGAGGGCTTTGACCACTACACGGCGCTGGTGCGCTTTGACAACCGCGCAACCGGCGTGATGTTCGGCAACCGCGCCTCTGGCGGGCGGGTGCTGCGCTCGGAGCTACACGGCGTGGGCATTGGCTGCTACATGAAAATTCCCAGTGAAATCGAAATCCACGAGGACAACCAAGTGCGAACCCTCGGCGGCTGGGAAATCGACGGCGTACCCGAAGACGACGTGCCTCGCTACGAGGGGGTCTTGACCATGCACGAGCACTTCATCGATTGCGTGGTTGAAAACCGGCAGCCGATCACCGACATCCGCGACGTGATTCACTCGATTGCGCTAGTAGATCAGATTGAGGCGGCTGAGATTATGGCGGCGAAGACGTGATTTATATAGAGCAGACTGGAGGCGGTTTTTATATCACTTTCCCCACAGGGCTCGCCGGAAGTCGGCAGGTTTTTCCATAGGGTGTGCGTTGAGAAAGTCCTGCAGGCAGCCAAACTCGTGCAACAGGCAGAAACTCAGGAGTCCTTCCTCGACTTCGGGCGAGCTTTCCAACCCGTACGCCTCAAGGAGTTGGTAAGTGAGTTCAGGCTCGCCTAAGGTGTAGTAGGCGAGTACGGCGACGAAGTCGTAGAATGGATGACCAATGCGGGCATCGCCAAAGTCGATGATCCCTGAGATGAACCAGGAACCGTCTTCGCGCTCGGTGAGCAGAAAGTGATCCTCCGTCAAGTCGGCGTGCAGGAAAACGTGGGGGAAAGGGGGTTCGGCGAACGCTGCGAGACGGGATCGGAGCCAACTGTTCCACGGCTCTTGGGCGCTGTGGTGTGCCTCGGCTCCATCGAGTCGAGCCTGCAAAAAAGACGCCCAATCGGAGTCGAGGCCCTCGGGGAGAGGGAGATCGTGCAGGCGACGCAGGAGCGCGCCGATTTCTCCGACGAGGCTGCGGCGTATGCGCAGGGGGAGCTGCCGCCAAACCGATTGCGCTGGGATTCCCATCACGCGACTCTGCAGCAGGTACGACCACCCGTCAATCTTCCCGTGAGCCAGCAGCGTCGGTGCGGGCAGATTGTCCACGCTCTCTAAGGCGATGCGCTCCCGCTCGAAGAATTCCGCCCATAGCGGGCAGTAGAGCTTGAGGATTACCTCTCCTATCCCATAGACGACGTGCGTTCCCAACGTCAGGCGTTCCAGTTCGCCCGAAATCCCGTGACGCGCAGCGATTGCACGGACGGCGGGCTGCCAGATGGCGTCGTCCTTATACAGGGCAGAGTACTGATCTTCGCATTGAATCTCCGGCAGTATTCTCATGGTCTAGTCGCCCTGCGCCGACTCGGCAAGCGCGTCGAGCCTTAAAACTCCATATACGGCTCAGACTCAATCGGCGTAAACAGCTTCGGCTGATATTGTTCCATCATAACATCCTCGCGCAACTCCACGCCCCAACCCGGCCCTTCAGGTGGTACACAGTGTCCATCGATTACTTCGATCGGTTGTGTAAGCACTTTGTTGTATCGATCAATGGACGACACAAAAATTTCC
The DNA here is from genome assembly GCA_022825185.1 of Candidatus Latescibacterota bacterium. Next base: position 26,053 of record JAJDYK010000001.1, read on the forward strand.
TGCATCAAACTGTTGTGAATGCACAGATCCAAATGCAAGCTGGCGATTGTTGAAATCGGCCCATTGGAATTGTGTGGTGCGACTGTCACGTAATACGTCTCAGCCATGGCGGCAATTTTCTTCAATTCAGTGATGCCGCCCGCATGACAAATGTCCGGCTGAATGATTCCGACTGCATTCAGCTCCAACAGGGCGCGGAAGTCCCAGCGAGTGTATAGCTGCTCACCCGTCGCAATAGGCACGTTCACCTCGTGAGCAAATTGCGCTAGTGCTTCAGGATTATCCCACAAGATCGGCTCTTCCATCCACGCAATGTTATAAGGCTCCAATTCCTGTGCCACTCGTCGTGCGCTCCATATGTTCAAGCGCGCGCGAATGTCGATTCCTATTTCAATTTGCGACCCGGCAGCTTCGCGTGCCGCTTCCACAAGGGCGACGCCGTGCTGAATCCGATCAATCTTTGCCACCTGTGCGCCTCTAAAAGGGTAAAACTTCAACGCCTCATAGCCCTGATCTACTACCCGTTTTACGCCCTCGGCAATCCCTTCAGGTGTGTTGTTTTTTCTCGGCCAGCCATTGGCGTACATGCGAATTTTGTCGTGTGACTTCCCACCCAATAATTCATACACCGGGACATCTAGTGCTTTACCTTTAATGTCCCACAGCGCTAGATCAATCGCACTGATCGCACTCGTCGTTACCGCTCCCCCCGACCACGTCACGCGTCGGTACAACGAGGTCCAAATTCGCTCGATCTCAAATGGATTTTTGCCTAGCAGGAAACGCTTGAATGCCGCAAACTCGCCGGTCAAGGCGTCGTCTTTGTATTGCAGGCTGGCCTCGCCCCAGCCGTGAATACCGGCGTCGGTCTCAATTTTCACGAACAGCCAATTGTTAGTCCCTTCCGACCCCATCCGCATCACCTGCAAGTCAGTAATTTTCATTTTTTTCTCCTGTATGTTAGATAGTAGTTTCAGACCACGCGCCACCACGGTGCAGCGAGTACGCGGTCAGTGAGCCAGAACGTTTCTCTGCCATCGTAGAGAATGATTCCACGCTGCGCCATATCGGAGTACTCATCTAGGAACGTATGCAGATGTCGCACATCGCCGAGATGGATGCTTGCGGCGGCCTTCACTTCTACGGGCAGCAGACATCGACCCGTTTCAATGACGAAATCGACTTCGGCACCCTTGGTGGTACGCCAAAAGAGAATCTCCGTTTTTGCAACGCGAGTAGAGGCCCAAGCGAGCAGGTCGCAGAGCACTATGTTCTCTAGGTGCTCGCCTCGGGGATGTGTCTCGCCCGCTAAGTGCAAAGCCAACCCGGTGTCGCTCCAGTAGAGTTTGGATGACTTGACCAGCCGTTTCGTCCTGTTGACAGAATAGGATGGCAGGCGCACCAGTTGGAACGACACCTCTAGCAAGTTGAGATATCGCTGCACTGTGGACGGGGCAAGATGTACGTCCCGAGCTAGATCTGCTTGGTTTAATATCCCGCCAACGCGCAGACAGGCTGCCGTCATCAACCTCCGCAGGTCGGTGATGCCCTCGATGGCGGATAGACGCGGGATATCTCGCTCCAAGTAGGTAGCCGCGTAGCCTTCGAACCATAGCCGCCGGTCGTCATCATCGCTCAACTCATGGGCTGGGACGGGATAACCTCCGCGTCGAGCAAGGGCCATCCACGACTCTGCTTCGGCTGGCTCTGCGAGCAGCACATCCCGCCATGCAGCAGGGGGTGCATCTACGAGTTCCGTCCACAGACCGGGCCTAGCTGACCCGCGTTGCTCGCGACGGGTCATAGGCCAGAGCGTCAAGTAGCTAGCGCGGCCAGCCAGCGTTTCACCCACCTCCTTCATAAGCAGCAGATTCGCCGATCCAGTCAGGAGGAAACGACCGGCAACCCGATCTTCGTCAACGAGGCGCTTGATGGCGAGCAGCACATGCGGCACCCGCTGCACCTCATCAAGCGTGATCTGCACGGCCCGAGCAACAAGGGCATCCGGTTCGCGTTGGGCTTGCTCAAGGACGCCGTAATCGTCTAGGGTGAAGTAAGATCGGTCTGCCCCGATGGGATGCATGCGGGCGAGGGTGCTCTTGCCGGTCTGTCGTGCGCCAGTGAGAACGGTCACGGGCATGACCCGCAGTGCCCGCTCCACGCTCGCGGAAGCAAATCGAGGTAGCAGGCGATTCGTGTTCATATACCCATGATATGGGTGATTATCACCCACGTCAAGGGTGATAATCACCCATAAGGAGATCTACACGCCCGCGGCCCAGCCATTGCCCCCAGCGCGTACCTTGCCTTCGCTTTTGAGCACCTCGGCACCGTGCGCACCGCCGGCCACTGCTTGAACTACCTGCACCCGGTGGCCCATTTCTCTTAGGGTTTGCACAATCGCCGGGTCGATGCCGCGCTTTAGCTCGAGGGGTTCTTGGGCTTCGGCGTTGAGTCGGAGGGCTGTGGCGGCTCCCAAGGCGGTGGCGTTGAAGTCGATAATGCGCTGGCCGAGTTGGGCACCGACGCTGATGATGCGGCGACCGCCGGGTAGGCCGATGGCCACGTCGCGCTGGGGCAGGCGCAAGATCATGGGGACCACGTTGTTGAGCGGACGCTTGTGCGCCGCTACGGAATTGGCCCGACCGGGACGGGGGTCTAAACGGCACATGCCGTGTCCCAAAATAATGCCTGTGTCCGGTACGGTGAGACAAGAGCCAAAGGCTCCGCCTTGGGTGATGGTGATGCCGACGAGATTGCCCTCGGCGTCTGCGGCTGAAACGTGCAGGGTTTCGGCGACGGCTGGGCCCGAGGCTTCGTACACTTGCTGATCGACCTGCTCGGGGAATTGTTGCAGGGCTTCGACGCGACCGGCGGCGTAGTCCTTGCTCAGCAAGCGCTCCACCGGCACATCGACGAAATCGGGGTCGCCGACGTAGCGCAGACGGTCGCGCCAAGCCTGTTTGACGACCTCGGCTAGCTGGTGCCAGTACAAGGCTCGGTCGTCGGGTATCACGGGTAGGCATTCCAACATGTGGAGAATCTGGAGGGCAGAGAGGCAGCCGTTGGGCAAAATTGGTCCGTACACTGGCACATCGCGGTAGGTGATTTGGTATGGCTCGGTCAGACGCGGCGCAAAGTCAGCCATATCCTCGCGGGTGAGGGCACCGCCGCTGGCTTGGACGTAATCGCCGATGGTGCGGCCCAATTCGCCGTCGTAAAAGTCGCGCCAACCAGCTTGAGCCAAACGCGCTAGGGTGCGTTCCATATCGGGGCGATGCCAAATGTCGTCGGGGCTGGGCAACTCGCCTTGCGGCGCGAGGTGGCTAAATGTTGCGGGGAAGCGGCGCAGAATGGCTTCTTGGTTGCGGATGGTATTGGCTAGGGCCGGGCCGTAGGGGAAGCCGTCGGAGAGGAGTCCTTGAGCCGGGGCGACAATCGCGGCCCAAGGCAATTGCCCCCAGCGCTCGTGCAAAAAGCCCATGCCAGCCATTTGGCCGGGGACGGCTATGGACTGAGGACCGTACACATTGGCATCGTCGCGCACGCTACAGGCGTATTCCCTTTCGTTGGTACACATGTTATCGCGGCGGGCCGGCAGAATGTCGTACATGTGTTCGTGGGCCGCGGCCGGGGCTACGGCATTGGCGTCGAGCGACCAGACGCGGCCGGTGGAGCCTTCCAAAACGACCGCCGCCGACATGTAGCCGCCGATGCCGTTGGATTGGGGGGCCAACATGCAGCAGGCCAAACTAGTGGCTGCGGCTGCATCCATGGCGTTGCCGCCTTGGGCCAATATGTGTGCGCCAATGCGCGCCGCGGCTGGCTGCTGGGCAGACACAGTGCCGCGGTCAGCTAGTACTTGGTGTCCTTCGATCATGTTCTCCTCACAATGGGAAATTCCAACGCAACACTAGCTTTACTCGCCACGAATACAGGAATGTTCATATATCTAACTTCTTCTCATAACGGGGAATTTTGGCGCACCACTACGCTAGCCAAAGCGCACGCCCGTTGGAATAATCCCCACGTCCTCCCCGCGCCGCATGGCCTCAGCCGCGTCGAGGATGCTCGCCAAGTCGTGCTTAGGTTCAAACCCCAACTTTTGCTTGATGTTGGTCAAATCCAGCTCGAAGTAGTTCCAATCCGGTCGTCGCGCATCGGCGTAGCTCAATCCGAAGCGTTCGGCGAGATAGGGCACGGTCTCGCTCCAATCGAACAGCGCGGCCCCACCCAGATTGAACACCTCGCCCACGGCTTCGTCCCGCTCTAGCGCTAACACTAGCCCTTGGACGATGTCGCGCACGTCGGCATACACCTGCCGGAAGGGCCGCCCGTCTGGATTCCGCGATAGCAAGAATTGCTCCTCACCCGTCCACAGCGCCTTGAGCTCCTCGGCTCCCTCTCGGTCCTTGAACTGCTCGTAAACCGGTCCGAACAAAAACAGGTGCGGCAAGCCGTTTTCGTCGAGGAATTCTCCCGGCTCAATAATCGTGGCAAAGCGCGTGGTAGCCGACGGTAGCCCGAACTGCAAGTGATAGCTCATCACCAGTTCCTCGCCGATCCACTTGGTCAGGAAGTAGGGCATCGTCTGGTAGCGGGCGACTTGGTCTTCGCGGATTGGCTCTTCAAAGCAGCGGCCGTTGTAGGGGTTTTCCCAGTAAATCGCCTCGGTGGAAGCATAGACTAAGCGGTGCAGATTGGGCGTCAGCTCGCGGATGGACTCCAGCACGTTGATGGTGCCCATGCCGTTGATCTCGAGGTATTCGCGGTTGTCGAAGGGGCCGCCAAAGGCTGCGGCGATGTGGTACACCGCATCGACTCCCTCGACGGCGCGGCGCACATCGGCGAGATTGCGCAAATCGCCTTCGATGGTCTCGACGCGGTCAAAGCTGTCGAGCTTGTGGGCGCGGCTTTGGTCGCCGGGATAGACAAACGAGCGG
>JAJDYK010000160.1 GCA_022825185.1 Candidatus Latescibacterota bacterium
CGTTGCGCCGCGCCCTAAATGAAGAAGTCGAGGCCAACCCATCGTGTTAGATAAATTGAACGAATACGAGCAGCGCTACGAGGAGCTAAGCGCGCTTATGGCCGATCAGGCCACCAGCCAAAACCCGACTCAGTACCAGAAGCTGGCGCGGGAAATGGGCGATTTGCAGGAAGTGGTGAATTTAGCGGGCCAGTACCGCGCCGCGCTGGAACAGCTCACAGAGGCCGAGGAGATCATCGCCGATGGCAGCGATGCAGAGCTAGTCGAATTGGCCGCGGCCGAGCGAGACCAACTGCAGGTAAAAGTGGCGCAGCTAGAAGAAACGCTCAAAGTGCTGTTGATTCCCAAAGATCCCAACGACAGCCGCAATGCCATCGTCGAGATTCGCGCTGGCACTGGCGGCGACGAAGCCGGGCTTTTCGCCAGCGACCTATACCGCATGTACCACCGCTTCGCCGAGCGCAAGGGCTTGAAAACCGAGGAGCTTTCGTCCAGTCAGAATCCAGCCGGTGGCTTTAAGGAGGTGGTGTTCGTGGTATCGGGTACGGATGCCTTCGGCCAGCTCAAGTTCGAGAGCGGGGTTCACCGCGTGCAACGGGTCCCCAAAACCGAGGCTTCGGGCCGAATTCACACATCGGCGGCCTCGGTGGCGGTTTTGCCCGAAGCCGAGGAGGTGGAGGTGGAAATCGCTCCCGACGATTTGAAAATCGAAGTGTACCGCTCCAGCGGGCCGGGCGGCCAGAGCGTCAATACCACGGATTCGGCCGTGAAAATCACCCATACCCCAACGGGTATTGTCGTCTCCTGCCAAGACGAGAAGTCGCAGCTAAAAAACAAGAACAAGGCTTTAAAGGTCCTCCGCGCCCGGCTCTACGACAAATTGCAGGCCGAGCAAAAGGCCGAGCGCGACGCCGCCCGCGCCGGCCAGATCGGCTCCGGCGACCGCAGCGCAAAAATTCGCACCTACAACTTTCCCCAGGGCCGAGTAACCGATCACCGCATTGGCTTGTCCCTCTACCGCCTAGAGGAAATCCTCGATGGCGATTTTGAGAAATTCATAGAGCAATTGGCCCTCGCGTCGCAGCAGGACGCGCTGGCGGCAGACCGATGAGCGGACGCTCTTGGCGGCTGCTCGACATCCTCGAAAACACGAGCCGTTTTTTCGCAGCAAAGGGCTTGGAAAACGCCCGCCTACAAGCCGAACTGCTACTGGCCGCAGTACTCGGCGTCAAACGCCTCGATCTCTACCTACAATTTGAACGCCCCTTGCATACCAGTGAAGTGGATCGCTACCGGGAATACGTGCGGCAGCGGTTGCAGCGCGTGCCCGTGCAGTACATCACGGGCGTAGCCGCCTTTCGCCATCTAGAGCTGGCTGTGACGCCCGCAGTGTTGATCCCGCGCCCTGAGACCGAAGTACTCGTCGATGTGGCCTTGGAGCTTTTGCCCGAGGGTGGTCGGGTTCTCGACCTGTGTTGCGGCTCAGGCGCGGTCGCTCTGTCGCTGGCCCAAGAAGCAACTGCGGCCGAGGTAGTGGCAACCGACGTATCGGCTGCTGCTTTAGAAGTAGCCAAGGCCAACGGCCAGCGCTGCGGGCTAGCCGAGCGCGTCGAGTGGCACTGCGGCGATCTGTTCGCGCCCCTTCGCGGCATCGAGCCTTTTGACCTCGTCGCGGCGAACCCGCCGTATGTGCGCCGCAGCGATTTGGCGGAACTAGCGCCGGAAGTGCGCGACTACGAGCCTCATCTCGCGTTGGATGGAGGCGAAGACGGCTTGTCGTATTATCGGCGCATCGCGCAGGAGGCCGCGGACTTTATTCGCCCCGGAGGCCATCTTCTGTTAGAGACAGGAGACGGTCAAAGCGCGGCCGTGGAGGACCTACTTGCGCGGTCTGCACGCTTGACTGAGGTTCAAATAAGACCGGACTTAAACCAGATTCCCCGAGTCGTTGTCGCACGTGTAGCTACTCAGACGAGTTGAAGCATGGCCAAAAAGAACCGTTCCACTTACGTCTGCCAGTCCTGCGGCCACAGTGCCGCGCGCTGGTTTGGGCGCTGTGTGGCCTGCGGCGAGTGGAACACCTGCGTCGAAGAGCGGCCCCAAGCACCCGACAGTCGGCGCGAACATCTAACGGTATCGCCCCGCTCCCAATTGCAGCCGATTACCCAAGTCGATGACCAAGACCACGAGCGGCTGCAAATTGGCATCTCCGAATTCGACCGGGTTTTGGGCGGCGGCATCATGCCCGGTTCGGTCGTCCTAGTCGGCGGCGATCCCGGCATCGGCAAATCGACGCTCCTGTTGCAGATGGCCGGACAGCTAGCGGCTTCTGATTTTCGCATCGCGTACATTTCCGCGGAGGAGTCGGCTGCGCAGATTCGCCTGCGCGCCGGGCGCTTGGGGGCGTTGTGCGAAAGCCTGCACGTGATGGCCGAGACCAGCCTCACGGCCATTCTCGACCAGTTGCAATCCGCCGGCCCGCTGGCCATCATCATCGACTCGATCCAGACCATTTACATGCCCGAGCTAGAGAGCGCACCCGGCAGCGTAACTCAAGTGCGCGAGTGCGCGGCGCGGCTCGTCTATTTGGCCAAAGAGAGCGGCATTCCCACGTTTTTAGTGGGGCACGTGACCAAAGAGGGCACGGTTGCTGGGCCGCGAGTGCTAGAGCACTTAGTCGATACTGTGCTCTATTTAGAAGGCGAGCGGCACCATCACTTCCGCATCCTCCGCGCCGCCAAAAATCGCTTTGGTTCGACCAACGAGATCGGGATCTTTGAGATGCGGGACCAAGGGATGATAGAGGTTGCCAACCCCTCCAAAATTCTGCTGGCCGAGCGCGCCGAGGGCGTGTCGGGTTCGGCCATCGTCTGTAGCATGGAGGGCACGCGGCCGCTTTTGATCGAAATTCAGGCTCTCGTTTCGCGCTCTAGTTTTGGTTATCCGCAGCGGGTTGCCACCGGCATCGACGCCAAGCGGCTCTCAATTATTATCGCGGTGCTCGAAAAGCGCTGTGGCCACGATCTGTCGAGCGAGGACATTTTCGTCAATGTCGTAGGGGGCATTCGCCTCGACGAGCCGGCCGTGGATATGGGGGTGGGGCTGGCGATTGTGTCGAGCTTCCGCAACAAGCCCATTGACGCGCAGACCGTGGCCATTGGCGAGATCGGGTTGGGAGGAGAGATCCGTCCGGTGAACCAAATTGACCGACGGGTGGCCGAGGCGCGGAGTTTGGGGTTTGAGCGGAGTTTGGTGGCGCGGAGCAACCTGCAGGGGTGGAAGCGTCCGGAGGGGATGGAGGTGGTCGGGGTAGGGGGGATGGAGGCAGCCGAAGCGCTCGCTTTTGGCCTAAGCTAGCCCCTTTTCTTCACAGCACTGTTTCGCGTAGTTGCCAATTTTTGCTTTTCGCATCTTTCTTCTCTTTTTCCTAACATATTATTAAACAATAAATTGCGCGTTTTTCTGCCGCCTGGCACGGTATTTGTTATAAAGTAGGTAGAGCAGTTTAATCTGCTTCAATTAAAAAATACTTGACACCTGAACATTGATTCACTATTTTTTTGTTCAGGTCGTTCAGGTAGTGGCGTAGTAAACATCTCCACGCGAGGAGGAAATCATGGTAGCGGGCAAAGGCAGGATCAGTGCCAACGGCAAACCCTTAGGAGAGGACAAGAACAAGGCCATCGACTTGGCGCTCTCCCAGATCGAACGGCAGTTTGGCAAAGGGGCCATCATGCGGTTGGGCGAGTCGGCGGCAATGGACGTCGATGTCATTTCCACGGGTGCCATTTCGCTAGATGCAGCCCTCGGGGTCGGCGGGGTGCCCAGAGGCCGGGTCATTGAGCTTTTCGGGCCTGAAGCCGCGGGTAAGACCATGCTGGCGTTGCACATCGTCTCCCAGGCGCAAAAGACCGGCACCGCGGCTTTCATCGACGCCGAGCACGCGCTCGACGTAAATTTTGCCCGGCGGCTGGGCGTCGATATCGACAATTTGCTCGTCTCGCAGCCGGACTCAGGCGAAGAGGCCCTAGAGATCACGGATACACTAGTGCGAAGCGGTGCCCTCGACTTGGTCGTAATCGATTCGGTAGCAGCGCTCGTGCCCAAGGCCGAGCTCGAAGGCGATATGGGCGACTCCCACGTAGGGTTGCAAGCGCGGCTGATGTCCCAAGCCCTGCGCAAGCTCACCGGGTCGTCGCAGAAGTCGGGAACCACGGTGATTTTTATCAACCAGTTGCGGATGAAGATCGGCGTGATGTTCGGCAGTCCCGAGACCACCACCGGCGGTCGTGCCCTAAACTTCTATTCCTCGGTCCGCCTCGACATCCGCGGCATTGGCGCGATCAAGGATGGCGATGAGATTATCGGCCGCCGCACTCGCGTCAAGGTAGTGAAGAACAAGGTCGCCCCGCCCTTCCGCGTGGCCGAGTTCGACATCATGTTCCGCGGCGACGACGTAGGCATATCGCGCGAGGCCGATCTACTCGACTTGGGCGTCAATAGCGGCTTTGTCGCCAAAAGCGGCACTTGGTTTTCCTACGGTGACGAGCGGCTGGGTCAAGGTCGCGAGAACGCGCGCATCTTCCTCCGCGACAACCACGAGGTCCGCACGCGCCTAGAGGCCGAGGTGCGCCAAGCCCTCAATATGCAAGTTGCAGGGGAACGGATTGAAACGATTGAAACCGAACCAAAAGAAGCAGAGGCCGAACTAGCCTAGCCTCTGCGCTCTCGCGGGTCGAGGTGCCAAGGCGGCTTTGGTGACCCCACGCCAAGGCGGTCGCAGCGCCTCGCACCCGCGCGTACTCCTGGGCGGGTTTGAAACCCGCCCCTCCCCTAAGGAGGTAAATTATGCAGACTCTAAGCCCCGCGGCCATCCCCTTGCAGACCCGCATTGGGCAAGCCCGCTCTTGGGCCGACTTGGAGTTGTTGTGTGAGCACATCGACGCTGCCTATCAGCGCGGCGAGCTCGATCCATCCAGTGCCGACGAACTGAGTGCCTTGGTCGCAGCTACTGCCCTGAAGGTGCCCGAGCAACCGAGCATCTCCGCTGAGGCACTCTTAGGTCGGGAGCCGGAAATCAACACCCGTCAAGCCGCCTGACCAAGCCGCCACACAACCCGCCTTTAGGACGGGCCAACATGGCATCGGAGTTTTTGCTCCGGTGCCTTTTGTTTGCAAAAAACAGTCCATGCCGTATAATCAAAGGCATGCCCCGCAGTCCGTTAGAAACTCCTGTCTTAAAAGTGCTGATCGAGCGCCAGCAAGTAGAACAGCGCATCGGCGAGTTGGCCCAAGAAGTGGCCGCTGACTACGCTGGGTCGGCTCCCTTATTTATCGGCCTCCTCAACGGAGCGGTTCAGTTTATGATGGCCCTGATAAACCGCTTGCCCGAGGATCTGTTGGCGCGGTTGGACTACGATTTTATCGATGTTTCTAGCTATCAGGGCACGGAGAACACCGGTCGGATCGAACTGACCAAGGATTTCGTCGTCGCCGTGGCCGGACGGGACGTACTCGTCGTCGATGGCATTGTCGATACAGGTCGATCGCTAGATTTTGTGATGACCATAATAAAGTCGCGGCAACCCCTTTCGCTCAGAGCGTGTACGTTGCTCAACAAACCCGCCCGCAGGGAGTTTCCAGTGCCGATAGATTACTGCGGTTTTGAAATTGAGGACACGTTCGTCGTCGGCTACGGCATGGATTGCGACCAGCGCTACCGCGCCCTGCGCCACATCGCCGCCATTGGATGAGATAGAGGAGAAGAAAAGCCATGGCCCCTAAGAAAGTCTTAATTACCGGCGTCTGCGGATTGATCGCCGGAGCCGTGTATCGGCATTTGCAAACCCAACCTGATCGCTATGACCTCTATGGTCTGGCGCGGCGATCCCAACTTTCGGAGCGGACGTCCAAAGACGCAGCGTTGGGAATTCCCGAGGAGAAATTCATCCTCGCAGACCTGACCGACTACAACGCGATAGCCAAGGCCGTCGCGGGCATGGACGTGGTCGTGCAACTGGCGGCCGACCCGCGGCCGGATGCTAGTTGGGAGAGCCTGCTTGGCAGCAATATCGTCGGGCCGCGCAATGTGCTGGAGGCCGCGCGCCGCGCTGGCGTCGGGCGCGTGGTCTTCGCCAGTTCAATCATGGTGTCTTGGGGCTACCAGCAGGAGGACCCGTACAAGGCCATCTCCGAAGGTCGCTTCGACGCGATCGATACCGGTCAGGTACAGATCGTGACCCACGAGTGGCCGCATCGGCCCACTGGCCTCTATCCAGCGACCAAGATCTGGGGCGAAGCCCTAGCGCGTTACTACGCCGACGTACACAATATGTCGGTGCCTTGTCTGCGCATTGGCTGGGTCAATGCCGAGGACCATCCGCGCGACGAGCGGGGCGGGGCGATCTGGTGCAGCCAGCGCGACGTGGTACAACTCGTACAGCGCGCCATCGAAGCGCCTGCGGACTTGCGTTTTGATATTTTTTACGGAGTGTCCAACAACCGCTGGCGCTGGGTCGATATCGACCATCCGCGCCAAGTCTTGGGCTATATCCCCGCAGACAGCGCCGAAGAAAAGTTAGGGCTGGCCTGAGCCAAAATGGGCCGAGAGCCTAAGACCAAAACGGACCTATTGTCCGTCAAGCTGTTCTTCGTCGTCCTAGGGGCTATTGCCGCCTACAATGTCGTCAATTGGATGCGCGGCGAGCCGGAATGGGAGGAGCGGCTCTATGAGCCAGGGGCTTTCGCAGTGCAGACGGCCGGTCGGCCCAATCTGCGCAAGCTGCGCGAGCCGTTGTCTTTTGGCGAGGTAGAGTTCCAATACCTGATGTTCGAGCGCGCCGACGTGCAATACGCCATTGCTTATGGAGATGTCCCCGAGGCCGTCCAAGCCGACAGTGCCATTGCTGCGCGCCGAGATGCCATCTTGCAGAAGGTGCAGGGGACGATCCTGTCGGAGGGTACCGTTGAGATGGACGGGCATCCCGCACGGCAGACGCAGATACAAGCTGCCGACGAAAGCCTCCTGCGAATGCAGAGCCTACAGGTGGGCCAGCGGCTCTACAGCTTGATGGCGGTCGGAGCACCGTACGCGTTTGACAACCCCTCGGATATCGAGCGATTTTTCGCGTCCTTCAGACTCGTCAAGCCCTGATGATAAGGAGTATCAAGTGAAGCTGCTCAAAGTCTCCGACACAGGTACGGCAACCGACCTGCCGGTCCTGCCTGCCTCGTGAATCGCCTCGATCACTCTTAGAGTCTGTAATCCGTCGCGGCTGTGCGGGTCCACACCGGGTGCGCTCTCGATGACCTTCTTCCCCTGGATCACATCGACGAAGTAACCCGTCAACGATCCTTGGTGAGAGGGATTTTCGACAGGCTCCCATCTAGAGGGCTGCGCCATTGTGAAAAGCAGGTTGCGTTCAAGGCGGAAGCTCTTTCGGGCGCTGTAAACCGTGACCTCATCCTCGTATTCGTCACAGTTTTTGATACACAGCAGGTGCGCGCACAATCCGCCAGAAAAATCCAGCCGCACATCGACAAGCTCCTCAACTCCACCTGCCTCTTCATAGGCGACGGTCCCAGCGACGGCCACGATACGCTGTCCGACGAGATAGGGCAGTACATCAAGGATATGTACCGTCCGCGTATGCAACATACCGCCGTCTATCGGATTACCGCCGGCTTTGCGCTGAACCGCCGTCATGTACTGAATATCATCGGAACTAGAGGCTAACTGACTGCGTACATACTCTGTGCTCGCCATGAACCGCCGCGTAAAAGCTGTCATTAGCAGGCATTCTTGTGACTGGCTGAGAGCGGTCAATTCTTTGGCGTGTGCTACTGTGACTGTCGTTGGCTTGTCAACGAGAACGGGTATGCGCCGTTCTAGCGCGAGCTTGCATTGTTCATAGTGATATTGATTTGGGGTACTGACGACGACACCGTCCACGAGATCGGGGTCAAGCAGGTCGCGGTAATCCTGACTGGTCTGGCTTGTGCACAGACTCTCCGGCAGGTTGTCCAGACGATCCTGCGAGATGTCACAGACTGCTGTGATCTCCACGTCCCTCCGCTGGATGAGATTCGGAAGGTGATAATTAGGACAGAAACGTCCCACTCCGATCAGGCCGATTCTGGTCTGTTCCATGAAAAGTCTCCAAGGGACTGTTTGCTTGCGGTCACAATACTGTGGCCGGGCTGCTAGCTGACAGGGGAGTAGTCTGTTTGTTCATTTTGTCAGCACCGGTTTTCGCAAAGTGAAAGACTGGAAGTGCACGCCCTCGGGCTCGACTACGTGGAAATCCAAGACATCGAAATACTCCCGGACGTATCCATGCATCTGATCGTCGGTCCGAAAAGAAAAAAATCGAGGAGGATCGTGCCAGTCGTTAGGCGCTTCGCCCTCAAACGGCTCACCCCCGTACACGCCTAAAAAAAAGAGACCGCCTGGAACTAAGACGTTTCGGATAGCAGCTAGGACGTCAGATAAATTGACATTCGGGACATGAAGCAGGCAATTCATTGCATAAACTGCGTCGAAAGAACTCAGGGGAAAGCCCAAATTTAGAAAGTCAGCCGAGTAAGCCACGAGACCTTTAGCGCGGCAGCGCGCAACCATTTCCGGTGAAAGATCAGTCACAACTGTTTCTAATCCACTTTTCTGGAAAAACAAGCCATCCTGACCTGTCCCGGCACCGATCTCCAGAAGACTCACCTTACCCTCGGTGCGTACGATACTGAGAAAGTCTGCACGCTCAGTCAGCTTCCACGGGGCTTTCTCACGCTGATCGCGGTCTTCTGCGCTACCGTCGTAGGCTACTTGAAGACGAGCGACGACATCTTTGTACTCGAACATTGCTTCCATTCGTCTTTTAAC
>JAJDYK010000305.1 GCA_022825185.1 Candidatus Latescibacterota bacterium
GCGTTCGGCCACGGGGGTATCGACGCGGATATCGACGCATTCGGCGAGGGAGGCCATGCCGGGATTGCCGGGGGCGACGTAGAGTTTGTCGATGCGCTGGCTCTGTGCCAGCTTCCACACGAGGGCGTGTTCGCGCCCCCCCTTGCCGACGACTAGGACGTTCATTCGCATTCCTTTCTCAGGCTCAGAGATAACCAAATTCTCGCAAATCGCGCTCTTTGTCGCGCCAGTCTGAGCGAACTTTTACCCACAGTTCTACATAGACGGGCGCGTCGAGTAGTTCCTCTAAGGCAGCGCGGGCTTTGCGTCCGATGGACCGCAGGCGCATGCCCTTCTTGCCGATGACAATGCCCTTCTGGCTCTCGCGTCCGACGTAGATAATGGCGCGAATGTAGGTTTTGTGGCCAGGGCGCTGGCGGAATTCCTCGATGTGGATGTTGATGGCGTAGGGCAGCTCGTCCTCAAGGTGCTCAAAAGCTACCTCGCGGATGCGTTCAGCGGCAAAAAACCGCTCGGGCTGTTCGGCCACCATATCGTCTGGATAGAGTTTGGGGCCGCAAGGTAACTGGGCCTCTAGGCGCGATAGCAATTTGCCGAGTCCGTCGCCGCGCAGGGCGGAGACCGGGATGGGGCTGGCGATGCCGAACTCGTTCGCGATGCTTTTTTGCAGGCCGTCTAGCTGGGTGGGTTGTACTAGGTCAATTTTGTTGAGCACGGCCAAGACTGGTACCCGCGTGCGCTCTAAGAAGTGCTTGACTAGTGCGCTACGGTCTTTGGGACGGGAGGCGTCAAACAGCAGCAAGACGAGGTCGGCTTGGCGGGCGGCTTGGTCAATCTGGTGGGCCATAGTCTCGTGCAGCTTGTAGGAGGACTCTAACAGGCCCGGCGTGTCCAAGAAAATCATCTGGCTCTGTGGACGAGTGAGGATGCCGAGGATGCGGCTGCGTGTCGTCTGCGGTTTGGCAGTGACGATGGAGAGCCGCTGGCCCAAGAAGGCGTTGAAGAGGGTGGATTTACCCGCGTTGGGACGACCGGCCAAGGCTACGTAGCCGACGCGGGGCTGCTCAGAAGCGGAAGCTGGCGGACAACTGGTAGGTTGCTTCGAGTGCATCGTGCTGCAGATAGGCGAGGTCGAGGTCGAGGTTGTGGTGCGGGGTAAGCCCTAGCCCAAAGGCTTGGCGGCCTTCCTCCAATCCACCCCGCAGGGTGATATAATGGTGGCGGTATTCTAGGCCGGCGTTAAGCGGGACGTCGGCGGTCACCGTGTCGCCGCCGGAGCGGGTGGATAGGAGGGCGGTGGTCTGGCCCCCGGCGATGGGTATGGCGTACGCTAGGCCCAAGAGCAGCGAAGGTTGGATGCGGTCGCTGCTGTCCGTATTCCAGACGATGGGTGTGGTGGTAATGTCGCGCACGTTAGCCGCCAGCGCGATCTGGGGACTCAATTGGTAGCGCACGCCTAGGTCGAGGCCGAAGCCATAGGCGTTAAAGGAGGCGACTTGGCGGTAAATGGCTTTGGCGCTTAGCCCGAGAGATAGACGCGCACCGAGCCGGCGACTGCCCGACAGATACAGGGCGTAATCCGCGCTTTGTTCGGTAGAGGCGATGCGAGGACGATTATCGGTACTAGGGGACTGAAGGGGCTCCGGCAGTTCGGTAAAGTGGATGTCGTCGATGCCCATGCGCACCACGCTCAGGGCCATGCCGTGCAAGAGGCGACCCGGACGGGCGACGGCGACAAAATCGCGCTGGATGAGGCCGGAGAAGTGTTCGGAGTGCGTCAGGTGAACTTGGCGACTGCTGAGGGCGGATAGGCCAGCCGCATTCCAATAGCCCGCGGTGGCGTCGTCTGCAAGGGCTACATAGGCGCTGCCCAAGGCCGCAGAGCGGGCACCCGCGCCCAAGCCGAGGAACTCGCCGGCGTAGCGGGAGGCGGCGTGTGCAGCCCCGGTCAGCAACAGGGCTAATGCAAGCGGAAGAAGGCTCTTGGACATGAGTTGTAAAAAGCTAGCGGAAGGGTGGCCGAGTGTCAAATCAACTCACTGAACTATCTCCCGCAAGTGTGAAGATTTTCAGGCTATGAGGATGATTTGCAGATCCATGACGTTGGTACCTGTAGGACCTGTGATGACGAGGTCGTCCAACGCCGTGAAAAAGGAATAGGAGTCGTGGCGGTCGAGAAAGGCATGGGCGTTGAGACCTTGGGCGCGGGCGCGGTTCAAGGTCTGGCCGTCGGCTAGGGCACCGGCGGCATCGGTGGGGCCGTCGGTGCCGTCGGTGCCACCGGAGAGCAGGGTGATGGCGGGCCAACCGTCGAGCTGGAGGGCTGCGGCTAAGGCCAATTCTTGGTTGCGCCCACCCTTGCCATCGCCGCGCAGGGTGACGGTCGTCTCGCCGCCAGCGATGAGACAAGCGGGCCGAGCGATGGGACGGTTGGTCTCTGCGGTTTCTTGGGCGATGGAGACTAATGCTGTAGCGGCATGGCGCGCCTCGCCTTGCAAGCGGCTGGTGAGGACGCACACCTCGTAGCCGAGCGCGCTGGCTTGGTTTGCTGCCGCGTCAATGGCCAAGCGGCTGTTGCCAATGACCAAGCTCTCGGCGCGGGCAAAGCAAGGGTCTTTAGGTTTGGGGGTTTCTGGTTGCTCACCTCGGGTGCCAGCTTCGAGGTGCTGACGGACTGGAGTGGGGAGTTGGTCGCGCAGGGCGTAGCGATCGACGATCGCTAGACAATCGCCAAAGGTCGTGGCGTCTGGGTGGGTCGGGCCGGAGGCAATGGTGTCGAGGGGATCGCCGATGACGTCCGAGAGCATGAGGGCGACGACGCGGGCGGGTGTGGCCACGCGGGCGAGTAGTCCACCCTTGATGGCCGAGAGGTGTTTGCGCAGGGCGTTGATTTCGTCGATGGTCGCGCCGCAGGCGAGCAGAAGGCGGGTGGTTTCTTGCTTTTCTGCGAGGGTCAGACCCTCGGCTGGGGCGGGCAGCAGGGCCGAGCCGCCGCCGGAGAACAGGCCGAGGACCAGCGCGTCGGAATCCAAGTTTGCTAGCAATTTGAGTTGGCGACGCGCACCGGTTACACCGGCTTCGTCTGGGACCGGATGCCCCGCTTCAAAGGTCTCGACCCGCGCCAACGGCAGCGCGTGGCCGTACTTAGTGTTGATGGCCCCGCAGTCAATGCGGTCGCCGAGGATTGTTTCAGCGGCCGCAGCCATGGCCGCAGTGGCCTTGCCAGCGCCGACTAGGCGCAGGCTGGAAATGGTATCGAGAGGGAAGTGGAGCGGCCCACAGCGCAACTCATCGCCTGTGATCGAGAGGGCTTGGCGGATACAATGGCCGGGATCGGCGGCAGCGACCCCGGCGTCAAAAATGGCGCGCGCGTGGGCGCGCCGCAAAGCAGCATCCAACTAAGCGCACCCTAGAAGCGGCGCATGAGGCCCACAACTTTGCCGGCGATGCTGAACTCGTCGGCATCGGGCGCGACGACGATGGGGTCGAACGCCTCGTTTTCCGGCAGGAGCCGGATGCCGTCGGGGTCGGGAGCATAGCGCTTGACCGTGGCCTCGTCGCCGAGCAGCGCAACGACGATATCGCCGCGCTCGGCGCGGTCTTGCTGGCGGGCGATGACGATATCGCCGTCGAGAATCCCGGCGTTGCACATGCTCTCGCCGTGGATGCGCAGCGCGAACACATCGCCCGA
>JAJDYK010000206.1 GCA_022825185.1 Candidatus Latescibacterota bacterium
TGGCCGCCGAAGTAGGGATTTTGGGTCTGCATCGCCTGTTGCAGCCAAGCCGCCCCCTCGTTGTCAAAGGCCATTGGACAGTGAAAAAGATGCACTGGCCCGGCATGGACGCCCCCCTGCCGCGCCACCCGAATGAGTACCATCGAGAGCTCGGCAAAGGCTTGACGAGCCGCGGCGAGATCGACGGCTTTGCTGATGGCGTCCCCGACCTCCTGCGACGCCGGGTCGGCCGCTAGCGCGGCAGCGGCGGCCTGCGCCTCCGGCAAATCGTCCTCGCTCAACGCCTGTTGCATAGCGAAATAGGCCGTCCAGACCGCGGACGGCGGGCTGTGCGCGTGGCCGTTTGGCTCGTCGTCTCGGTGGTCGGCCCGCGCTGGCGCGTTCATCATGCTCGGCTGAGCGCGAATCTGCAGGGCACTGTCAATTTTGAACGCGCCATTGACCACCACTTCCTCTCCCTCGCGCAGGCCCTCGTGGACCAAGTAGTAATCCCCTGCCCGCGGCCCGAGCACGACCTCGCGGCCCTCGTACAGGCCCTCGCCGAGCGCGACGTACACCACGGCGCGTTTGCCCGTCAGCAACGGTGCCGAAGCTGGCACCACTAGCGGCATCTCGCGCTCCGCCTCGTCGCCAGTGTCATACAACTCTTCGGCGCGCACTAGAGCCATGCCGCAAATGTCGCAAGCACCGGGCGCGTCGCGGACGATCTCTGGGTGCATCGGGCTGATCCACTTGCCTTTGAGTGCGGGAGACATAGCTCGCCCGTGGGCTCCCACCTCGGCTTGGGCCACAGCCCACACCAGCATCCCCGGCTTCAGCCGACCTTGCTCGTTTGCCACGTTGACTCGCACTCGCACCGTGCGCGTGCGCTCGTCCAACACTGGATCGACAAAGGATATCTGGCCGCTGAACACCTCGCCCGGATAGGCTTCAGCCGAGAATTCAACGGCTTGGCCGTAGTGGATCCAAGACATATCCGACTCGTAGGCTCGCAGTTCCAGCCACAGCCGCGACAAGTCCGCAATGGTGTAAATCGGCGTCCCGGTCTGCACGTACGCGCCCTCGCTGAGGTGTTTTTCTATCACCACGCCGCCGGTTGGCGCGTAAATCGTCAGATGGTCGGAGGCTTGGCGCTCGCGCTCAATGCGCTCGATTTGCTCCTCCTTCAGCCCGAGCAGACGCAGCTTTTCGCGCGCGGCCTCGACCGTCGCCTGCGCCGTCTGCCCAACGGACGTACCGCTGTCAACCAATCGCGCGCGGGCGCGCAGAGCCTGGATCAGCTCCTCTTGAGCGGTCAACAGTTCAGGGCTATAGAGATAGACTATGTGGTCTCCCTTTTCGACCCGCACGCCCGTGTAGTCCACGTACAGCCGATCAATCCGGCCCGCTACCCAAGCGGTGATGGAGCGAACTTGCGTCTCATCTACCGCAATTTTGCCGACCATCCGCGTCTCGACCGGCGCAAAGCGGCGCTCAACCGGCGCAGTCTGGATGCTGGCAAGCTCCTGCGCGGCCGGCGAGAGACGCAACTGGCGCGGGGCCAAAATGTCGCCAGCCTCGGGCGCGGCCACCGGGATTAGGTACATTCCGCATATTGGACACTGACCCGGCTTAGGCTGGCGAATTTGCGGGTGCATCGAGCAGGTCCACGTTTCGCCCTGCTCGGCGACCGCGGCGGGTTCATGTCCGCTGGGTGCGTCCGAACCACCCAAACCCAAACCCACCACCAAGCCGACGATTCCCGCCACGATGCCGGTAGCTACTATTTGTTTCGTTGCTTTCATGGTTTGATTTCCTCCGTGGGTTCGCCGACCAGCTTTTCAATCTCGGCCCAATGCAGGGCTTGGTCGGTCCGCGCCCGTTCGTATGCTAGCTGGAACTCCAGCAGAGTGCGTTGGGCGTCGATGACCGCGAGAAAGTCGCTGCGGTCGGCAGCAAAGGCACGTTGGGTTACGTTGAGCGCCTGTTCGGCCTTGGGCAGCAAGCTGTCTCGATAAAGGGCACTGCGGCTTTGGGCGTCGCGCTGCTTGTACAAAGCCAGTTCCAACTCGGCAACGAGCCTATTCTCCTCGTCCGCAACACCCTGCAAGGCGGCCTGATAGCTCAGCTTGGCCGCTCGTTCCCCAGCCTCGTAGGACGAGCGCCACAAGGGCAGATTGAGCGTGGCCATGGCCATCAGCGGATTCGCGCCTCGGTCGCCGATGTGGATGTAGTCGAGGCTCACGGTCAGGTCTGGGTAGAACTGCTTGCTAGCCAATTCGACGCCTAGGGACTGCGCCCGCGCTTGCACCTGTCGCATTTGCAGCGTCGGGTTCGCAGCCTGCAAGCGCGCCTTTAGCACCTCTTCGTCTAGGTCCAACGCAGCCATGGGCAGCGAATCGGGCACAGCTATCGGCGCGGTCGCCACGCGGCCGAGCGCCGCATTTAACCGGGCTGCGGTTGGCCGCCGCTGCTGACGCAAGCTGCGCAGTTGATCCTCTAAGCGACCCAATTCTACCTGCGCTTTGAGCACCGGGGCGTGCTCGCCGGTGCCACCGCGATAGCGAGTGCGGCCTACTTCTTCTAGATGGGCCAACAGCCGCAAGTTGCCCTCGGTGACGGCGATGGCTCGCTCCAAAAAGTAGCAGTCGTAGTACGCGGCCTTGACCTCAAAAATCAGCGACCGCCGCGCGGCCTCATAGCGCTGGCCTGCGACTTCGGCCTCTTGCTGGGCGATTCGCCCCTTGAGGTCCAGCTTGCCCTTCCACGGAAAGGTTTGCGCCGCGCTAAAGCGCATTTCCTGCGGGCCGGTGCGCGTCTCTACAGGGCGCGCAAAATAGCCGTAGGTCAGGCGGGGATCGACCCAAGCGCTCGCCGAGGGCACCTTTGCTAGGGCGGCTTTGTAACGCGTCAAAGCCTGCTTGAGCTTGGGGTTGTGCTGTTCGGCGTAGCGCGCGTACTCCGCGAGTTCGGCGCGGGGATCGAGCGCTGCTTCTTCCTGCGACCAAACCGGTCCTGCGAGCAGACCAGCTAGCAGCAGGGCCATTTTATTTTTGTACATGCAAATACTCCTCGCCGCGCGGGGGTCCGGGATTCGCGTACAGACCTCCGCAAATTGAGTGGAGTGTGAGACTTAGAAGTGTCTGGAAATTTCCGGGTATGCCCTAAGCTCGGATAGCTTCTTAGGACAAACTCAGTGCGGCGAGAATCAGATCAGGAAGGAGCAGTAGAGCTGGAAAAGCGGGGGATGCGGCTGGGGGATGCGGTTAGGCAGCGGTCGCAACGCAGACGAGTGAGGCCGCGGCGTGGCCGTAGCCATGCCGACCACGGGCGTTGAGACGGACGGCTGCTCGGCTGGGGGGACAAACGGAGGAGACGCGCTGTTGGATTCGGTCCGCAGACAGCAACAACCCGCTTGCAGGCCCACATCGCCGCAGGTATTGGCGACGTGACAAGGCATGGGAGCGGCCTCTGCGACTGGAGCACAGAGAACCTGCAAGCCACTACAGGCAAAAGCTAGCAGCAGGACTAGAGACGTGGTTAAGGGTCGAAGGCTTTTCATTATCGATGGATCGCTTGGTCACGGGCCAAGTACTCAGACTGACGATTGACCAAACAAAAAGTTTCAGCAGCGCACGAGCGTCGAAACTCAGTCGCGTGGAGACGGATCAAATCACTGCTTTCAACGGATAGCCGTTAGGGCTGAAGGCGAATGCCCCTACCCGGGTAGTTTCGACAAGATAAGTGTGCCGAGGGCCAGCAGAGTGGTCAACTGGATGCCCACTAGCCAGCGAAATTGCTGGTTCATCTGCTGCTGCATCTGGTTCATTTGCTGCTGCATCTGGTCGAGCCGATGATTGATCTGTTCGTTGATGCCTTCGAGCCGGGACAAGCGGCCTTCGTGGTCAAACGTGGTTTCGGTCATGATGCGGTTCCTTTAAGAGTAAAAGGAATGATGCGATGGCATGAATTTAATATCCAATGACCCGCCTTAGAGGGCAAGCCATCGGGGACCATCTCGTGCCGTCGGAGCCATCGGAATGCGTAACGTCAGTAAACAAAAGTTCCAACAAAGTCCGCTACTTGGGCACCGTCTTGCGCACGCCGCGCTCGTACACCACTTCGTACTCGCCCTCCGGCACCTCCATATTCCGCACAGCCAATTCACCCATCGTCACCAGCGGCTCAGACTGCAAGAGCAACTCGTCGAACGACTCCTCGGGCGTCTTGCCAGTGGTATCCAAGACAACTGTGCGCCTCTGGTGGGTAAACAGCGACGCGGCGATTTCTTCCTCAAAGCGCACTTTGACCTCGGCAATGTGTTCTTGGCGCACGACCGGATATTCGTGCGGGCTATCCTGCATCCGCCGCGCGATCTCCTCGTCCGAGGCCGTTACGTGGAATAGCACCACATCGGGCAGATGGGCCTCTAATACCAACGATTCGTAGAGCCGCTGAAAGCCGTAGTGGAAGTTCGGATAGTAAAAGCTGTTCGGGTCGTCGCCGTAAAAGCTGGTGTACACGGCTTCCTCTAAGTGCCAGCCGACGATCAGCGGACAGGCGTACTTTTTGATGATATCTACGTGGTAGTGGATCTGCATCCGCTGCCCGCGCTCCTTCATGTCGTCGGGCAGGCCGACTAAGATCTTGCGCGACTCCGGGCTGAGCGAGGCGTCGGGGAGGGTGAAGTGATCGTCGCCGTGGATGGGGACTCGGCGGTGCCGGTAGTATTCCCCGAGCATGGTGGCCAGCGTGCTTTTCCCTGCGTATTCAATGCCTGCAAAAATGCTGCGCATTTCTACTCTCCTTTGGGCTTTTCAAGACCGCGTTCTCGGATATATTCTCAAAAGTAAGTCGCCGCACACCCTCCAGCAAACGCCCGCTTATGCCCGCTAGCTCTTCCAAAATCGGCGTCCTCGTCGCCCAGCTCGGCACGCCGCAAGCGCCCACCGCCCGCGCCCTGCGGCCCTATTTGCGCCAATTCCTCTCCGATCCGCGCGTCATCGACCTCCACCCGCTCAGGTGGTATCCCATTCTCTATCTCTTTGTCCTCACCCGCCGGCCCGCGCGCTCGGCCGCCCTGTACGCCAATATCTGGACCGACGAAGGCTCGCCCCTCATGGTCCATTCCCAAGCCCAGACTCGCGGCTTGCAAGAGCGGCTGGGCGCGTCGTATCGGGTCGTGCTCGGCATGCGCTACGGCGAGCCGAGCATCGCGCACGCCATACAGTCCCTAGAGCAGGAAGGCATCGAGCGCATCCTCGTCTTTCCCATGTTCCCGCAGTTTTCCTGCGCCACCACCGGCTCGATCTACGACGCGGTCAACCGCGCGGCCTTGGGCCGGCGCTGCCCCTGGTTTTTCGCCCGCAAGCGCCAGATGCCCGCGCTGCGCTTCGTCCCTCCCTACGCAGACCATCCCGCGTACATCAACGCGCTCAAACAGTCGGTCGCCGAAGCAGTCGCCCGCCTCAGTTGGACGCCCGACCGCTACCTAATCACTTTCCACGGCATTCCCCAGCGCTACGTCGATGAAGGCGACCCCTACCGCCGCCAGTGCGAAGAAACCGCGCGCCAGCTAGCCACAGCGCTTGGCCTCGCAGACGACGAGTGGGTCAGCGGCTTCCAGTCGCGCTTCGGCAAAGAGCCTTGGCTAGAGCCTTATACCGAAGAAGTCTTGGAGCGCCTCGGGGGGCAGGGCGTGCGCCGCTTAGTCGCCATCTGCCCCGGCTTCACCGCCGATTGCCTCGAAACGCTCGACGAAATTGGCCGCGAAGGAGCCGAGCAATTTGCCCACGGAGGCGGCCAGCAGTTCCACTTAGCGCCCTGCCTCAACGACCACCCGGCTTGGCTCGACGCCATGGCAGCCATCGCCCGCCAAGAACTGGCCGGTTGGGACGCCTGACAACAATGTGTCATTTACTTGACACTTCTGTTACTTTTTTGTCATACTTAGCGCGGCTCTGTTATGGACAAGCTATCCCCCGCGCTCGAACGCAAACTCATCCGCCTCGGCACTCGTCTCATCGATCAAAAACGCGGCCGACGCCTCGTCGAGCCAACCAAGGACCGCAACGGCTTCTGGTTTGGTGGCGGCAATTCGGTCCGCGACCCCAACGATGGTAGCCTCTGGCTCATCGGCCGCTACCGCGATGCCGGCGACAGCCGCACCGGGCTGACCACTGGCCCCCGAGGACGCGCCCTAGCCATCTTTCGCTCGACCGACAATGGACGGAGCTTTGCCGAGGTTAGCACTTGGGATAAATCCGACCTCTACTGCGGCTCGGCCGTACTCAGCATCGAAGGCAGCGCGCTGCGCCTCAATAAGCGCCGCGTTCAAGTGCTGGTCTCGACGGAAAAAGTTCGCCTCTACCCGCGGCCCGTCGCCGCTTTTCAGAAACCAGGCACCGGCGTCTGGAGCATCGACGCCTTCTCCGCCGCCGCCATCGACCGACTCGACCCACAGGAATCGATTGCCCCGCTGCTGACCAGCGACGATCCAGCCTATCTGCACCTCAAAGACCCCAACCTCTCAGCCAGAATGGGCCGACAGCCTCTGCTACTTTATTGCAGCCATCCGTACACTTGGGCTGCCAGCACGTCGGGTCGCGCCGCGCTCGCGGCTGACTCGTGCGAGAGCCACAGCCACGACTTCTTTCCCCGTGGCCCAACCTGGGACGTGGCTGCCTTGCGCCTCACCTGCCGTTTGCCCGTGCCCAAGCTGGGCGCGTTCGCTCATTTGCCCTCGCTCTCGCTCTACTTCTACGACGGAGCCGAGTCCATGCAACCACTCAAAGCACATGCCAAAGGGGTCGCCCGGCCGCGCGGCTACTCCTGCGAGGAATTGGGCGGCTTGGCGTATGGTTTCGATCGCCAATTTCCGCGCCTCCATCGCCTCAGCCACCTCCAGCCGCTCTTCGTCTCACCAGAAGGCACGGGTTGCTCGCGCTACGTGTCCGTGCTGACCGAAGCAGACGGAGGGCTATTCGCCACTTGGCAGCGCTCGACCTCCACCCGCTCGCAGCCGCTTTTCGGCCACCGGCTCACGCCAAGACGAGTCGAGTCCCTGCTTTCCTGAATTTTTCTAGGGAGTGTCCAGCCGCGCCCGCAGCCAAGCGTCTAAGTCCTCTAAGCACGGCTGGGCAATCGCGTGGGGCATATCATATTCTTTGTACTGCAAGTCCAACTCGAGGGGAGCAAGCAAGTCTCTAGAGGCGCGGGCTTGGGCAATGGGGATGATCGGATCAAAGCGTCCGTGAGACATAAAAACCTTCAGGCCCCGCACCGACGCTGCATTCTCCGGCAACATCTCCGGACAGCACAGCCCGCTCAATGCAATGGCTCCGGCAAAGTCCCGAGGCCGCTTTAGCGCGGCCGCCAGCGCCATGCTCGCCCCTTGGCTGAACCCTGCGATAAAGATGCGATCGGGTCGGTGTTCTTGCCGCAACGCGTCCACCAAGGACAAAACCTGCGCTAGCGGTTCTTCGGCCTCGGCAAAAGCAAAGCGCACTCCCTCCGCGACGATCTCTACATTAAACCATGCAAAGCCGCCGAAATCGAGCGCGTAGGGCGCGCGGACACTGACGCAAATCAGCCGCGCATCCAAGTGCGGCACTAAGCCCAGTAGATCCTCCTCATTGGCACCATAGCCGTGCAAAAGCAGAAGCAGCGGCGCACCCTCGGAGGGCGCGTCGGGCGATTTGTGGGTGACGTGGTAGAGAGACGCTGCGGTCATGTCACCACTATTCCACCGACACTTCGTACTGCCCAGCCCGCCGCAACACCATCACCACCCGCTCCTCTTCGCTGATCAGCTCCTGCACGTGGAAATTGGGGTGGGCCTTCTCGTTGCGCCACACCGTTTCGCCGTTGATCTCGATTTGGGGGAAGCGCTTGTCGCGGCGGGGTACGGACAGGTGCGTCTCGCCGTCGTGCGGCACGGAAAGGCGCGCGGAGAAGCCGCCACCATAGGCCCCCCAAGCGATCTCGACATCGCCGTGTGGCGTGGGCACGATGCCCTCGGCGCGTTCAAGGCCGGACAACTGCGGCCGAATCTCCAAGATCCCCTCGACCTTGGGCACAACCCCTAGCACGTGCGCCGCCAACAAGCTCTCCGGCCCAGGTTGCGCAGCCACTGATCCTGCCTTCTCTCCCCACGTCCGACCCGGACGCGCCAGCAAGCGGCCCCATTTTCTCTGTACGTAAGCCAAGGCCGCCGCATCTGCGCCCGCCTGCCACAGCGCCCCAGCGACAAAAAACGCCTGCCATAAATCGTCTTCTGATGCCGAGCCGCCGGATAGGTGCTCCGCCGCTCGTGCCTTCTGCCTAGGATTGGCTAAATCAAAGTAGAGCACCAAAGCATTCGTCCAGCGGCTGCAATCACCAGCCCCGACAGCATCGGCAAAAAGCCCTCGCTCTTCGCTCCAAGCGGCTTGCAGTGCTTTGCGCGCTCGGTGATGAGCGCGCTCGCATTGGACCGCTTGCTGGCGGTCGCCCGTGCGTCGGCACAAGGCCGCCACAGCCAGCCAAGCCCCAGCCTGCAAAGCGATAGTAGCCATCGCCGACGCATCCTCGGCCTCGACCGTTTGCAAGCTGTCCACTAGGCTTGCCAGCCGCTCGGCAGTCAATCGCTCGCCGTCGTAGCGCTGCGCCAGTTCGACGAACAATGCGTAGAAACAGGCTTGTTCTCCGTCGAGCGGCCCCTCGCTGCCAGCCAGCACGGCGCATGCCGTATCCACGCTGCCAGTCACATACAAATCGTTCATGGCCCAAACGTAGAACTGATCCCAGTTGAGCCGCTCCTCGCCGAGGGCGTACACTTCTTGGCGGCTATCAACCAAGGTTTGCTCCCCAGTCCCCCACAGCCGCTCCCAATCTTCGCCCACGGTTGTAAAGCGCCCACGCGCCGCGACATCTACGCGCCGCTCCACCAGCGAGACACTGTCTATTTCCATGTCTTCTGGACACGATCCGATCCGCACCACTAGGTAGCGGCACGTCGCCGATTGCGGCGCGGTCCACTCCTGCAACCCGTCGCGGCACACATAGCGCAAGCGCGATTCCACTGCGCCCGCCGCGCGCACAAAGCCTAAGTCAATCACCGCGCCAACCTGGCCTCGCAGCCGCAGATGGGGAAATCCGCAGAGCAACCGCCCGAAGTCCAAAACCAAGTACGCGGCCCGGGCTTCGTCTGTTGCCTGCACTAAGGAGTGGGTTTTGCCGCCTGTCAGGAACGCTTCTCGCCGCACGCATTTGGCAGTCTGCATGGCTTCAGGGGAAGCGACCCATTCGATCGCACCCTCGCTAGCTACCTCGCCAAAAGCCACCACCTCCCGCGCCCACACCATGCTTTCCTCAGCGGGCAACGGCGACCATTCCCTCGGCGCGACTCCGGCCACCACCGTGGCTTCCCGCCACCCCGCAAATCGCCCTTTGGCCCACTCAGCCGGTGCCAGCGCGGCCACATAGCTAGCCGGCCCCCAAGCATCGGCCGGCCGCACCTGCCAAGGCGCACCGGTGTACAGCACCTGCTCGGCCCCATCGCTGCGCTCAATTTTCCCCTCGGCGCGGAACCAGTCTGCTGCGCCGCAGCCGATGGCCAAGACCAACAGCACATTTTCGCCCTCCCGCAGCGCAGCGTCCAACGCGAACTGCTCCCACATGGGCACTTCGGCCACCGCTGGCCCCAATCCCCTACCCACTCGCTCGCCGTTCAAGTACACCTCGTACGGCCCACTCGCAGCACAGCGCAGCAACCCTTTGGCTGCTGCGCTGCTCAGGTGAAATTCGAGACGGATATATACGGCCAGAGCGGCCGGATGCCATATAGCTTGCGAGTTCATACTCAATTTACGGGCATCCGCATCCCTATCAGCCGCGTCCCCCGTTGCCCCAGCACCCGCATCATAAACGCGCTCCCAGGCTCAATTTCTCCTAACGCATCCTCATAGTCTTCCACAGTTTCCACCTGTTCGTCGTTGATCTCCTGAATGAGCATCCCTCGGCGCAAACCCCGCTTCGCCGCCTCACTGCCTCTGGCCACTCGCACGATCACCACCCCAGATTCTTCTTCGTACCCCAAACGCTCCGCCCACTCGTCTTTCAGGTTCTCTACCCTTATCCCCAACGGCCCGCGCGCCTCGTTGGAATCGCGGGCACCGGCTGACGTAGCCAATGCCTCCTCGGTCAGGGACTCCAACTCGACCTTGATGCGCTTCCTCTCGCCACCGCGCAACACCAGCAACTCGACCTCCACGCCGGGGGCCGTACGACCGATCTGACTCCTCAGATCAACTGCGTTATGTACGGGCTGGCCATCGACTTCTAGCACGATGTCGTCTCTTTTGATGCCGGCCTTATCCGCCGCTTGTCCAGCCCTTACTCGGTCAATTAACACCCCTTGGGTATTATCCAGTCCCATGGCTTCGGCCAACAGCGGCTTCAAGTCCCTGATATGTACGCCGAGTAAGCCGCGCCGCACTTCCCCGTGCTCAATAAGCTGCTCGGCCACGTGCTTGACCAAGTTGATCGGAATGGCAAAGCCAATGCCTATATTGCCGCCGTCGTTGCTAGTGATGGCAGTGTTGATGCCCACGAGTTCTCCGCGCAAGTTGACTAGGGCACCGCCGCTATTGCCCTTATTGAGAGCCGCGTCGGTCTGGATGAAAGAGCCGTACTCAGGCCCGAAACGATCCCGCCCCAATGCGCTGACCGTGCCCATCGTCACGGAGTGGGAAAAGCCCAAGGGATTGCCTATGGCCATCACCCACTCGCCCTCGCGCAGTTGATCTGAGTCGCCCATTGTCAAGGTGGGTAGGTCGTCGGCATCGATCTTCAGCACGGCGACATCGCTCAACGAATCGCGGCCGACCACCTCGGCTGCAAAGAAGCGCGAATCCGTCCCTTCTACGCGGATGTCCTCGGCGCGGCTAATCACGTGGTTGTTGGTGATGATGTACTGCTGGCCGTCAAATTCAGCGATCACGCCCGAGCCTTGGCCGCGGCGCTCTTGCTCGGGGACGCGAAAGGGCCTTCCCCACGGAAGGTCAAATACGCGCCCCTCCTCGGTGCCCTCCGTAGTGATTTTTACGACGCCGGGCTTAACCTGCGCGGCGAGTTCGGCAAAGCCATCGCTCATCTGGCGCAAAAACTGCAAGTTCTCGCTGGCTTGGGCGCTGCCAGCCACCGCGAGGCTTAAAATTAACAGGGAAAAGTACAACTTCTGCATGGTATTTCCTCTCTGAAAAAGGGTGTGAAAATACGGATATTTCTCAATGTCCACAAAAAGAGACGACAATCGCTAAATCTCGGTTCCCGCTTCTAGCGGCTGGTGCCGTACTACCAATTGGCCTTCTTCGAGCACCACCTCAACCCGCGACCCCTCGGGCATGTCGCCGGCTACCAGCAAACGAGCGATCCGCGTTTCGAGCTCGCGCTGCAAAAATCGCTTGAGCGGCCGAGCGCCATAGACCGGGTCAAAACCTGCGTGGGCAATGTGCCGACGCGCCGGTGCAGTGACCGCGAGTTCAATGCGCTTTGCCGCCAGCCGCTGACGCAGTTCGTCAATCAGCAGCTCGACGATCTCCTCGATTTCCGCCAAGGTCAGCGGCTTGAAGAGCACCACGTCGTCAATCCGGTTGAGAAACTCCGGGCGAAAGTGCGCCCGCAACTCGCCTATGACCTGCTCGCGCACGGACTCGGCGATCTCCCCTTTCGACGTCAGGCCCTCGACCAAGTGCGGCGACCCAATGTTGGAAGTCATAATCACCACGACATTCTTAAAATCCACCACCCGGCCCTGCGCGTCGGTAAGCCGCCCGTCGTCTAAAAGCTGTAACAGCGCATTAAAAACGTCTGGATGGGCCTTTTCGATCTCGTCGAAGAGCACCACCGAGTAGGGCTTGCGGCGCACGGACTCGGTTAGCTGGCCGCCCTCCTCGTAGCCCACGTACCCAGGAGGAGCACCCAATAGCTTGGACACCGAGTGCTTTTCCATGTACTCGCTCATGTCTAAGCGCACCATGTTTTCCTCGGCGTCGAAGAGAGCTTGCGCCAGAGCCTTGGCCAACTCGGTCTTGCCCACGCCCGTCGGTCCTAAGAACACGAAGGAGCCGATGGGCTTTTGCTCGTCTTTGATGCCAGCACGCGCCCGCATCACAGCGTCGGCCACCAAACTCACGGCCTCGTCCTGGCCCACGACCCGCTGATGCAAGGTCTGGTCGAGGTGCGCCAACTTCTCGCGCTCGCCCTCGGTCAGCCGCTGCAGCGGGATGCCGGTCCAGCGCGCGACAATCTCGGCCACCTCCTCTTGGGTGACTTCCTCGCGCAGCAGCCTCGGGCCACTGCTTTCAGTTGCTTGCTGCGCCGCGGCTAGCTGCCGCTCCAATTCCGGCAATTTTCCGTGTTTCAGTTCGGCGGCGCGGTTCAGGTCGTATTGGCGCTCGGCCTCTTCGATTTGATGCCGCACCTGCTCGATTTCCTCGCGCAATGACCGCTCGCCCACGAGAGACGCTCGCTCCTCCTCCCACTGGGCGCGCAGAGCACCGGCCTGTACCTTGAGGTCGGCCAGCTCCTTGCGCAGGCTTTCGAGGCGTTCCTCACTGGTTTTGTCCTGCTCCTTTTTTAGCGCGGCCTCCTCGATCTCTAGCTGCATGACCCGGCGCTCTACTTGGTCCAACTCGGCCGGCACTGAGTCGATCTCCGTGCGGACGGTAGCGCACGCCTCGTCGATCAGATCGATGGCCTTGTCCGGCAAGAAGCGGTCCGATATATAGCGGTTGGACAGCACGGCTGCATCCACCAAGGCATTGTCTTGGATGCGCACGCCGTGGTGAACCTCAAATCGCTCGCGCAAGCCCCGCAGGATCGAAATTGAATCCTCTACCGTGGGGGCGTCTATCAGCACCGGCTGGAAGCGCCGCTCCAGCGCAGCGTCCTTCTCGATATGCCGGCGGTGTTCGTCGAGCGTGGTCGCGCCGATGCAGTGCAGCTCGCCGCGGGCCAGCATGGGCTTGAGCATATTGCCCGCGTCGGTCGAGCCCTCGGTCTTGCCAGCGCCGACGATGGTGTGCAACTCGTCGATAAAGAGCAAGATGCGGCCCTCGCTGGCGCGGATTTCGTCGAGCACGGCCTTGAGCCGCTCCTCAAATTCGCCCCGGTACTTGGCCCCGGCCATCAGCGCGCCCATGTCTAGCGCAAAAATCGTCTGATCCTGCATCCACTCGGGCACATCGCCGCGCACGATGCGCTGCGCCAAGCCCTCGACGATCGCGGTCTTGCCCACGCCTGGCTCGCCGATGAGCACTGGGTTGTTCTTGGTCTTGCGCGAGAGGATGCGGATGGTGCGCCGGATCTCTTCGTCGCGCCCGATCACCGGGTCGAGCCGACCAGCGCGCGCCTGCGCCACCAAGTCGAGTCCATAGCGCTCGAGAGCTTCATAGGTGGCTTCGGGCGTCGCGCTCTGCACGCGCTGGGTACCGCGCACTTCGGCCAAAGCCTGCAAAAAGCGGTCTCGCGTGATGCCAGCCTCGCTCAAGGCACGGCCAGCGTCCGTACCTTCGCTTTCCGCTATAAACGCCAAGGCGCAGTGCTCAGCCGAAACGTATTCGTCCTTTAAGCTATCGGCTTCCTCCTCGGCTTGGCGCAAGACGTCTTGCAGGCGGCGCGTCGCATATATTTCGACGCCTTTGCCCGAAACGCGCGGGCGGCTATCTAACGAGCGCTCCAAGGCTGGGCGCAACCGCTCGTCCGCTCGGTCAATGCGCCGCACAATGCGCGATAGAACCCCTTCTTCCTGTTCGAGGAGCGCCAAGAGCAGGTGCTCGCCATCCACTTCGCCGTGTTGGCGGCGCAGCGCTTGGTGTTGGGCTTCCTGCAGGGCTTCCTGCAATTTGTGGGTAAATTTGCTGGTATTCATGTCGGTTTCCTCTCAGAGTCGGTTTTGCCTATCCGAATAGTTGCAAATACCGTACCAGCGCCGATATGACTCTTTTTGACACATCTTGTCCATTGAATGGGCCATTATGACACTCATTGAAATGGGAAAAAAGACCGAAGAGGCCGTCAGACGAGGCTCAAGCGAAAAAACATCACGGAAATGGCAGTGCCCTTAGCTATTCCCGGTAAGAGGCCACCGCGCATAGCCAGGCTGGTCTCCAAGAAGGTCAAATCCACTTTTGTCGGTGAAATTTAATCTTCATCCAGACCGATAGGCAAAGATCGAATGCGTATGCGGTCTTCCTCTAATACCACAATACTGCCCTGCAACAGTGCTTCCTCAAAACGGTCCAGATTGCTCAGCAGAAGCCGGAGTTGCTGTTCCGGCCGGCGGGTGGTGTTCCGCCTGAACAAGATGATAGAAGGTTGGACTGCATGGCGAGTAGCTAGCAGGGTGCCAAAATCGGTATCCGCCGAGATCACGACCTGACCCTCCTGAGCTGCACAGTCGAAGATGACGACATCGGCAGCGTCTTTTAGGCCCCGGTCGCGCACGTGCTCAGCCAGATAGCCGGCCTGCCGCAACCCCTCTGCCAGCTTAGGCGATAGAGCGTTATCCACTAAAAATTTCATCCCGTGCCGGTCAAGGGCAACACCTGCTCGCGCACTGCTTCGGCCGCATAATTCAGGGCCTGGCGAATATCATCCGGTTCGAGGTCGGGATAGGCTTGGAGAATCTCCTGTTGGCTCATATTCTCGGCGACCATCCCCACCACGGTCGCCACCGGGATACGCAGTCCCCGAATACAGGGGATGCCCCCCATTTGAGCCGGGTTTACTGTGATGCGCGTATATCTCATAGTCATAAGGCTCCTAGGCTGATTGATCGCTAGAACTTCCAAGACTACGCCCTAAGCGTCAACATCACCCTCTTGACATCGGCTTATTGAGGTTCACCAAACTCGATTTATAACGTTCCCGTACTGGCATTGGGGAGCTTAACCACTAACCACGATCTAGACGAGGCTCAAGCGAAAGAACATCACGGAAATGGCAGTGCCCTTAGCTATTCCCGGTAAGAGGCCACCGCGCATGGCTAGGCTGGTCTCCAAGAAGCGGACCTGCATGGATGACAACACAAACGGGCCAAAGGCAAAGCCAACCGCCGAACTGCTGCTCCGCCCGCCCAGCGACAGGCCAATGCGGGCCGGCAACCAGTCTGCCAGCCAGTACTCGACTCCACCCGCCAGCCGCGGCCGAGTCCGCATCCCGAACTTGGAGCTGAACGCCTGGTCCCAATTGCCAACCACCGTTAGCTGGGGCTTGGCCTGATAGGCCACCCCGAGCCGCAGCATGGCCGGCAGCGAGCGCGAGAACGGCTCTTGACTGATTTGCTTGGTAAAGTCTGGATTGCCGTCGCCGTCGAAATCCGGGTTGTCGAATACTTCCTCAATGGACCGCGAATCCGCGTCCAAGAAGCGGGAGAGGCGCAGTTCGTTGGTCGCGAGGAAAATGGAATCTTGGCGCACCCCCTCGTTCCAAGAGAACATGTCGAGCAAGTTGAGCACGCTGAAGCTGAAGGTCGTCTTGCGATTTTTGGCTCGGCCAGCAATGCCAATGTCGATGCCAACGCCGACGCCCCTTTTGGCGTGCTGGGCAATCAGCCAAGCATCCGCCTCAGCGCCGCCGACGCGAGCCACCAGTCCGGTGCCACCGGATTCGATAATCTCTCCGTAGCTACCCATCGAGAGCTTGAGCGTACTGCCGACTGTGAACTCGCTTAGATAGGGCGCGAGACGAGCAGACAGTGCGGGCTTCGCAACGGCGACATTGAGCGTACCCACGGCCCATCCCGATCCATTCCAGTCGCTGACGTCGTACCCTTCACTCTTGCCGGCCGCCAAGCGGTCCTCCGCAAACTCGTTGCCAAAAAAGAAAAGCTCCAACACGTCCTTGGGAATTTCGCCCTCGACCCCGCTGGTAAATCCCACGGCAATGGCCGAGCGCACATCCCCAACTGCAAAGGCCACTCCCCCATTGAGCGGGAGGCCGGCGACGAGCGTCGGCTCGATATCCCCGTTCATGCGCAAGCCCGCGTCTGGGATGTCGGCGAGCAGCTTTTTTTTCTCCACTGGGCTGATGTAGTACGGGCGGCCGTTGGGAGATACCTTCTCGTTGGCGGCCGTGAAGTGGGCGTTGTACGTAGCGACCGAAAAACTGTTGTTTTCAGCAACCAAGCAAAGGCCCGCGCCGAGCAAGTCCCAGGAAAACTTGCGGCTGCCCGCAAGCGCTAAATTCGCCGGATTCCAGAAGACGGCTTCCGGTCCTTGGGCCAGCGCCGTATAGGCTTGGCCCAGCGCCACAGCTCGCGGGCTAGCGTCGCCGGGGACGGCTGCTGCCTGCCCGTAGGCCCCGGTGACAAGCAGGGCCGCTAAAACGATCAATCCCTTGCCTTGCACCCTACTTGACCAAATCCTCGTTGAATTCCATAAAAATCACCGCCCCAGCTTCCACGGCGACGAAATCACTCGCCCGCATCACCACCTCACTCGGCGTCTTGTCCAGCTCGACCAGTATGCCCGTATAGACACCCTCTTCTCGCAGAAAGACCTCTACATCTTCGTCTGAGAGCGCGATCCGTCGGTGGCTGAATGCACTCGCCACAACCTGTCCTTCGGAGCCGACATCGCCAGCCCCTACCGCAAAGGAACCCTGCTTGGGAATCCGCAAGTAGCCCTTGGCTTCGTTGGCGGCAAACAGGTCTTCGTTGCCGTACACATCTTCGGCCTTCGGCGCGACCCACAGGCTGACGCGGATTGCGGTGGGCAGGTGATTTTCAATCGCGGTAATTGCGACGGCGCTGTCGAGGCTGGCGTGGATGCGGCGGCGGGCATCGTCGTCCTGTAGGCGGCGAAAGATCGGATCGAACTCGATGCGAGTGTTTTCTTCTATTTGAAAGTGACCCTGTGAGGCAAAGCGCACGTGGTCGATATAGACCCAGTGACTAGCGTCGATGACCTCCACGGACTCGCCATCGCCAATGCGCACGGTCGGCGCGACCACGACCTCGGTCGGCAGCAGGCTGAGAAACTCGGTTAGCTCTGCGGAGGTCCGCGACAAGGCAAGCGATACCGGGTAGTCTATATCGCCGCGCTGGAACGCTTCAGAAATCATCAGGGAATCCCGCTCGCCGTGGCCGTTGGTGCCCTCGATCTGGAGGTCAATGCGGCTGCGGAAACCCACGCCCGATGTCAGGGCGACTTCTAGGGCGACCGAGCTGAAGGCGATATGGTCTAAGCCCGTGGGAAAATCGACTGCGCGGACGACCGGGGCAACCGGCAGGATGACTTCGTCGAGCACCCCCTCGACGCGACTGAGGAACAAGTCCCCGGTCTCAGCTTCTAGCAGTAGCTCGTTGGTGGCGCTGATCTCTGCAAATTCGCCCTGCACTTGGTGTGAGAACCGCAATTCAAGGGGATTCTGTGGAGTAAATTCGCTACCAGCCAAGTCAAAGGGCACCGCCTTGCTCTCGCCGGATGCAAGCTCGTCGATGAGGAAGGCGTGGACCGTGCCGTCCGGCCTTTTGACATCGTCCAAAACCAGCTCGATCTGTAAGGGGATCGCAGTCTGGTTGGTCACCTTAAGGGTCAGGCCGCCCTCGGCGATGACCGCGTGCGCGATTTGGATGCGGTCGTCGGCAAAGGCGAGGGCCTCGGTCTTGGCAATCGCACCGTCAGCCGGCCCAATCGACACCGCAAAAGCAGCGGAAACGGGCGTGACGCGAAGGTGGTCGCCGATTTCCTCACGGTGGTTAAAGTCCGCGGTAAAATCTACCGCGAGCAGGCCCGCGTCGTCGATCTTCAGAAAGCCGGTGCGCTCGTCGGCCAAGTCTTGAACCGTCGTTCGGTCGTCGGCAACCGGGATGCTAATCTGGAAATTGGTGCTGGGAATTTGGGGGGGATTTACCTCGCAGCCCGTCAACGCTCCAACCCCTAGGAGCACACCCAACCATCGACACGGCACGGCATTCATCCGCTAGCCGCTCAAGGCGTTATTTGATCCCTACGGCTTGGCGCAGCGGCTCGACCTTGTCGGTCCGCTCCCAGACGAACTCTGGCTCTTCGCGTCCAAAGTGGCCGTAGTTGGTGGTTTTCCGGTAGATGGGCCGCCTCAGTTGTAGGACCTCAATGATGCCCCTAGGAGTTAGATTGAAGACCTCTTCCACGGCCGCGGCAATCTCCTCGTCGGGCGCGGCGCCCGTGCCAAAGGTATCGACCCGTACGGATACGGGCGCGGCCACGCCAATAGCATAGGCCAGTTGCACTTGGCAGCGGGCGGCTAAGCGAGCGGCCACCACGTTCTTGGCCACGTAGCGCGCCATGTAGTGGGCACTGCGGTCCACCTTGCTGGGGTCCTTACCGGAAAAAGCACCTCCGCCGTGCGGGCATGCGCCCCCGTAGGTATCGACGATGATCTTGCGGCCGGTCAATCCGCAGTCGCCGTGCGGCCCCCCGATGACAAAGCGACCCGTGGGGTTGACGTGGTATTGGGTGCCTGCGTCGAGCAGGTGGGTGGGAATTACTTCTTTTATCACCTGTTCGATCATGTCTTTTTCGATCTGCTCGTGACTGGCCTCGGGAGCGTGCTGGGTCGAAAGAACCACGGCTCCTACCCGCACGGGCTGACCGTCGTCGTACTCGACGCTGACCTGAGACTTGGCGTCCGGGCGCAGATAGGGAATTTTCTCGTCCTTGCGCAGCCGCGTTAGATGCTGCATCAGCTCGTGCGCGAGGGTAATAGGCAGCGGCATGAGCTGGGGGGTCTCGCGGCAGGCATAGCCAAACATCATGCCTTGGTCGCCAGCGCCCTCTTCCTTGTGTAGCCCCTCGCCTGCGTTGACGCCTTGGGCTATATCGGGCGATTGCTGGTCCAAGGCCACGAGAATAGCACACGAGCGAAAGTCAAACCCCTGCTCGGCGTCGCAGTAGCCAATGTCAGCGATGACCTGCCTGACGAGGGCTTCGATGTCTAGGCGGGCCTCGCTTTTAACCTCACCAGCGACTACTACTTGGTCGGTGGTAACGAGCGTCTCGCAGGCCACTCGTGCGTTGGAATCCTCCGCAATCATGGCGTCGAGCACGGCGTCGGAAATCTGGTCGGCGACTTTGTCGGGGTGCCCTTCGGACACGGATTCGGAAGTAAACATGTATTTGGACATAGTGTATTCTCAAGCTCCTTCAGTGATACCTCTGACGCCAGAAGGGTACGTATTCGCCGACGGCATCTCCCAAGTACTCGCGCACCTCAGTTCCAGTGTCCATGGCCAAGCATTTGTCGGCGATTTCCCGCGCCTTTTCCGCGTGAATGGCGCGAATGACCTCCTTGACTTCCGGGATCAGACCGGGGCTTAGACTCAGACAATCCAGTCCGAGCCCGAGCAAGAGCGTCGTAGCCAAGGGGTCGCCGGCCATCTCGCCGCAGATGCTCACGGGCGTGTTGGTGCGCTGGCCGCTGTCGGCGACCATCTTGATCAAGCGCAAGACCGCCGGGTGAAACGGGTCGTAGAGCCAAGCCACCTTGCTCATGCCGCGATCCACGGCCAACGCGTACTGAGTCAGGTCGTTGGTGCCGAGGCTGAAAAAATCTGCTTCGCCAGCAAAGTGATCGGCCATCAAGGCCACAGACGGCACTTCGACCATAATGCCCAGCTTGCAATGCTCGGCAAAGGGGTGCCCCGCCGCTCGCAGTTCGTCTTTGGCTTCCTCCACTAGCACCCGGATGCGCCGCAGCTCGTTCAAGCTAGAGATCATCGGCAACAAGATCTGCGCCTCGCCGCGTGCTCCGGCTCTGAGCAGGGCGCGCAACTGCGTCTTGAACAGATCTGGGGTATCGAGGCAAATGCGGATGCCGCGCCACCCCAAGAAGGGGTTGGCCTCGGGCGGCACTTCCAAGACGTGAGACAGCTTGTCGCCTCCCAAGTCCATGGTGCGAATCACCACGGGATGCGGAGCCAGCGATTCGACGAGGGCAGAATAGACCTTGAATTGTTCCTCTTCGGAGGGCAAGCGGTAGTTGAGATACAAGAACTCGGTGCGGTACATGCCCACGCCGCTAGCGCCGTTGTCGAGCGCCGCTTGTACTTCGGTATGCACATCGACGTTGGCCATCAATGCGATTTCTTGCCCGTCTAGGGTAACGGCAGGCAAGGTGCGGCGGCGCTCTAGGTCGCGCTCGCGCCGCAGTTGACGCTGGCGACGCGCCCGATAGCGCCGCTCGTCGTGGACATCGGGCCGCAGGTGGACTTGGCCTTCGTTGCCATCGACGACCACCAAGTCGCCGTCAGCCACTTGCTGCGAACAGTCGCCGGTGCCGACAACCGCGGGTAGCTGCAACGAGCGGGCAATGATGGCCGCGTGCGAAGCCGCGCCGCCGGCATCGAGCACCACGCCTTTGATCCGGCGGCGCTCTAGGCGCACCATCTCCGAGGGCAGCAAGTCGTGGGCTAGGACAATCGTGTTGGCGCGGAGCGAATCGAGTGCTTTGACCTCGCCTCCCGCTAACCGCATCAACACCTGATTTTCGATATCCGCGATGTCGCTTATTCGCGCCCGCAGGTATTCGTTTTCAATGTTGCCGAAGGCCTCTTTGACTTTCTCCAGTTCTTCGGCGTACGCCCGCTCAGCCGAATAGTGCTTTTCGCCAATCAATGCCTCGGTGCGCGCTAGGATGGATGCGTCCTCTAGCATGGCTAACTGGGCGTCGAATATCTGCGCCAGTTCCTCGCCCTGCTCGCTGGCGACCCAGCGGCGAATGCGCCGAATCTCGTCCCCAGCCTGATGGAGTATGTTGCGAAAGCGCTCGATCTCCTTTCCAACCAGATGCTGCGCAACGCGCTGGCGGGTGATAACCGGGGCCTGCTTGTCGTATGCGAAAGCCCGACCAATACCAATGCCGGGGGAAACGCATATACCATCGAAAACCCTATGTTCGCTGGTCGCGGTCAAATTTGCCCCTCGAATGTGCTCTCTAACAGTGAGACCATGGCCTCGACGGCTGCGGCCTCGTCCTCGCCCTCGGCCCGGACGGCGACTTGGGCACCTTGCTCGGCGGCCAGCATCATCACGCCCATGATACTCTTGCCGTTGACCCCATCGACGTCGCCTTTGGACAGGTAAATCTCGGCCTTGAATTGCGCCGCCGTCTGCACCAAAAGCGCGGCCGGACGAGCGTGAATACCCAGTGGATTGTTAATCGTGGCCGTCTTTTCAACCATTACCTATTGCTGACTCCTATCGTTCTTTTGTATGTACTGCGCGGCTCAAAGCGCACAGGCGTTGCTGATCGTCTTCGACGACGCTGCCCGTGACCACGAAGCCCGCGCCGGCCTCCACCTTGGCCCGCGCCACCCCCGGTTCGCGGATGCCGCCGCCGACGATGACCGGCACCGAAACGCAATCTGCTACCGCGCTCACCATTTCGTCGGGCACAGA
>JAJDYK010000028.1 GCA_022825185.1 Candidatus Latescibacterota bacterium
GCCGCGGCCATTCCCAACTACACGCACACCGAGCACAATGCCCTCAACGGGCCGATGACCGAGATCGTCGATGAGCAGCTCCAAGTCGAGGGCGGCTATCGGCTGCTGACAGATCGGCCGGGGATTGGGGTTGAAATAGTCGAGGACGCGCTGGCGAAATACCCGTACGAGCGCTGGGCGATCAGGGGCAGTTTTCACGCCGACGGGTCAGTGGCGCATTAATCACTACGACGCGGGAGAAGCGATGATCGACCATGCCTTGCGCAACCAGTTAAAGGATGTCCACGCCTATGCGCTGACCATTTATCAGCGCGATGACCTGTACGCACTTGATTTGGATGGGTTTGCGCGCAATATAGCGTGGGCTGCTGATCGGGGGGTGCGGGTTTTTGTGGTGGCTGGCGGGACTGGAGAAAACGACGCGTTAGCCCCGCCTGAGCGCTTAACACTCGCCGAGTGTGCGCTGGCGACGGTGGGCGAGCGGGCGCTGGTGGTGCCGACTTTGCCCGGCAACTTGGGCGAGGCCGCGGACTTGGCATCGCGCTACGAGGCATTGGGGTTGCGCGTGGCGCTGGCCATGGCACCCTACACGCGCCACCAATTGCCCGAAGATCCCGAAGGTGTGTATGAATACTACGAGGCGCTGGGGACGCGATCTGGGTTGGCGTTGATGCCCTACAATACGCAGGGCTGGTCGGCCGAACTTTTTGAGCGGCTGGCCGAGGTGCCGCAGATCGCTGCGATCAAGGATCCCTGCGTTGAGCCGCACCACCTCTTCCGCGCCATCAAGCGGCTCGGCGACCGCTTCGTCTGGATCGGCAATAAGCGCCACGATCCGGGCGTGTTGCACTTCCGCTTCCAAGCCGGGATTAAGGGGTTTACCGCTGGTTTTGTCAATTTTGCTCCGCAGCTAGAGCTGGCGCTTTTCGACGCTGCGCAACAGCAGGATTGGCCGCAGATGATTGAGTTGCAGGAGCAGTTGGCCCCCTTGGAGCGGCTGCGCTCGCGCTTTGACGACGCCGGTATGCTCAAGGCGACGATGGAATTGATGGGGTTGGCTGGGGGGGCGGTGCGTCCGCCCCGGATTAACGTGCCGCCGGTGGGGCGCGAGGCGATCAAACAGGAGTTGCAACGCTTGGGGATTTTGGGCGCGTAGGAATGGTCAATTAGTGAGTGATGTTACGCCTCGGGGTGAGACCTACCCCCTAGCCCCCTTCCTGC
Source organism: Candidatus Latescibacterota bacterium (assembly GCA_022825185.1). Next base: position 1,222 of record JAJDYK010000028.1, read on the forward strand.
AAGGAAGGGGGAATCAAGGCTCCCCTCCCCGTGTCGGGGAGGGGCCGGGGGAGGGGTCCAAAACGCAGCGCGAACCGCTTCACCATGCCGTTAGGCGGGACAGCATCCCATACCCCATACCCGTGTGTAACATCAGTTGAGAATGCTTCTAAAGGTTCTGATGGACGATTCCGCCGTGCGCAAGCAAATGTTGCCTTTGCTCCCCATCACCTTATTGGGAGTGGCCGTCGATCTGTGGCTGCGGCCGACGCTCGATTTGCGCTTGATGCAGTGGGCGTGGTGGGGGCTGTCGGTGGCGTTTTCGCTGGTGATGTGGCAGGGTCTTTTTGTGATTAGCAGTCGGTTGCGTCCGCGCTGGCAAGTTGCGTTCGTCCTCCTCGTCGGCTTGGTAGTCTCTGTGCTGGCTCTGATATGGCTTGGTTTCCACGAGATATTCTATTGCTGGCCGACGGCTTACGCGCTCGTGCATTCGGCTGGCCATCCACGCGAGGTTTGGGGGTATATCTACAATGAAGCCGATTGGGGGGACGCGGTCGTCTGGGTGGTGGTGGTGGTCGTCGTCGTGGGCTGGTGGCGCTACAAGCTGCGTCCGAGTCGCCAGCCAGACTTCGGCGAGGCTTCGACGGACTTCGGCGAGCTCAGTCGAGTCGTGAGCTCAGCCGAACCGCTCAGTCGAGTCGCGCACGGTAGAGTTTTGGCCGCGCTGTGCTTGGCCGGGTTGGTGGCTTTTGGCGCGGTGCATCGCCATGCGAGCATCATGGTGCCGGATGCGGCGGCCGCGAAGCTGGCTGTTGACCTTGCCGTCCACTCGCTCGTCGGCGGGGTACACGGGCGCTTGTTGCAGGCGAGCCGCCCGGCAGCAGCGGAGATTTACAGCGGCGCGCCCGTGGATGCCAGTGCGCCCAATCTCATCGTGGTGCTCGGGGAAAGCGTCGCGCTCAGCCGCATGGGGCTCTACGGGTACGAGCGGCAAACTACGCCCCGGCTGGAGGCGCTGCGCAAGGCACGGCCAGCGGATTGGGTGCAGATGGAGAAGGCCGTGTCGAATGCCACGGCGACCAAAGTGGCGCTGCCGGCCATGCTGACTGGGCTGTTCCCGTCGCGCACGCCCGTGGAGCAGCACACCTTCCCGCTGTTGTGGCACTATGCCCGCGCCGCTGGCTATCAGACCGCGCTGATCTCGGCGCAGAGCTACGCTTGGAACAATCTTGAAGGCTTTTTCGTCGATGACGCGCTGGACCATGTGTTTACGCTCGAACGCTCGGACGCTGAGATCGTCAACTCCGAAGGCATGGACGACCGCCGGATGATGGCGGAGACCCTTGCAACTATCGACCGCTTTGCCGCACGCGGCCCGTTTGTGGTGGCTCTGCAATTCAATTGCACGCATTATCCGGGGTACTCGCCGCCGGATTGGCAGCCGTGGCCGGATGCGAGCTACGACAATGCAGTGGCCTATATGGATCACCTGCTCGGACGGCTGTTCGACCACCTCGCCGCAGAGGGCCTAGCGGCGAATACGATTGTGCTTTTTGTGGCCGACCACGGCGAAGATCTCGACGGCGTTCACAAACTTCACCGCACGGATTCGTATTACCAGACGGCGATTGCCGTTCCGTTTTTTGCCGTCGTGCCAGAGCGGCAGCGGGAGCGGTTGGGAGTGGGTTGGGATCAGTGGCAAGAGAACGCGCAGATGCGGGTCGCGTTGACGGACTTGGTGCCGACCGCGCTGGACCTTCTCGGGCTGTCCGCGGATTCCACGGTTGCTGCGTGGCAGGAGCGACTGGACGGCCGCTCGCTCCTGCGTCCGCTCGATCCCGACCGTCTGATCGTGGTGGTCAACACGGACGAACACGTGCAATGGTCGCGCAAAGGCTATGCGGTCGTGGCTGACGATTGGAAGTACATCAACTATAGCTGGCGCGGCTCCATGCTGTTCGATTTGGCGACCGACGCGCTGGAGCAGCGCGATTTGCTGGCGGGGGACGAGTCCGCGCTGAGCCGGGCTGGGCAGCGGCATCTGCGCCGCGTGCGCACCTTGGTTGCCGAAACACCTGTGCTAGCCGACATCCACGTGGAGTATTGAAGTTTGCGGCGCTTCATTCCCAATACATTTGCCGACCACCTCGAATCCCGCCCCGGGACGCTGAAGCTGGCGGGGCGCACGGGCATTACGTGGCGCGGCTTTTGGACCGGGGTCTTTCTGAGCTTCTTTTTGGCCATTGGTGCGCCGTATGCCAATACGGCCATGCACGCGACCTTCATGGCGTGGGATTTTAATACCCCGGGTGCAATTTTTCTGTTTTTGGTTCTCATCGGCCTGCTGAACGTCCTTTTCAAGGTGGCGGCGCGGAATGGGGTTTGGGCGCTGGGGATAGCTGTGGTGGCGCTGGTCGCCTATCTGGCGTACTACCTGCCGCAAGAGCAGTTCGACGTGCTCGATCCGGGCTGGTGGTTGGCTTCCTTTTTGGTGGTCTCGGCCCTGCTCAACCTCGGTGCAGTCCTGCGCGGCGGCTCACTGGCGCTCAACCGCGCCGATCTGGTGCTAGTGTACGTCATGCTGTTGATGGTCTCGGCCCTGTGTACTATGGGCATGAGCCAGCAGCTACTGCCGATCATCGCCGCGTTTTTCTACTATGCGACGCCGCAGAACCAATGGCAGGAAAAGCTGCGATCGCTCTTCCCCGAATACGCCATTTTGGTCGATGACGGCGAGGACAACCGCGCCTTCTTCGAGGGGGGTGAGATTCCCTATGGGGCTTGGGTCGAGCCACTTGTGTGGTGGGCGGTGTTTCTCAGTGCGCTCTACGTGGTGATGGTCTCGCTGGCGGTGATTTTGCGACGGCAGTGGATGGATCGCGAGCGGCTGGCCTACCCGATTACTCAAGTCGGGCGGGCGATGGTGCAGGGGGAGGGCAAGGGGTTGCTCAACCGCTTTTTTACCAGCCGGGCGATGTGGTACGGCTGCGCCATCCCCCTATTTTTTGGATCGCTCAAGGCGCTGCACCACTACGAGCCAGCGCTACCCGCTTTTAATTTGAGTTGGAACGTACCCTACGTGGGTAGTCAGGTGCTGCAATTGCGGGTCATCTTCGCGCTCATCGGCTTTTCCTATTTGATCAACACCAGCATCTCCGCCGGGCTGTGGGTGTTCCAACTGATCGCTAAGGCCGAGTCCGAGGCCCTGATCCTGATGGGGGTCATCTCGAAGCAGAAGTTCGTCTATGGGATTGCTGGGCAGCCCTATCTGGCGTATCAAGGCGGTGGGGCGCTGATTGCGATGGTGCTGGTCGGATTATGGGTGGGACGGGAGCACATTGGTGGGGTGTTCCGCAAGGCATTTGGGGGCGGGCGCGATGTGGATGACGGCGACGAGATTACCACCTATCGCAGTGCGGTCTGCGGCCTGCTAATCGGCTTTGGGGTCATGGTGGGATGGCTGTGGTTGATGGGAGTGCATTTATGGGTGGCGGCGGTGTTTATAGGGTTGGCACTGTTGATTTTTATTGGGATTAGTCGGGTGGTCGCCGAGGCTGGGTTGGCGGCGGTGCGCTCGCCAATGATTGCGCCGGACTTGATGATCCAAGGGCTGGGGGCCAATCTGGTCGGCACCAGCGGGGTGTTCAATTTGTCGCTGGCCTACATCTGGTGCGCCGATATCCGCATCTTCGTCATGGCGCTGCTGGTCAATGGGCTGAAGCTGATCGAGGACTTGGACCGCCGAAGTCGTCGGCTGGTGTTGTGGGGAGTGTATCTGGCGATCTTGATCGGCGCGGTCGGTTCGTGCTGGATGGTGTTGCAAATGGCCTACCGCCACGGAGGGATCAATTTGGTGGGGTGGCTGTTCAAGGGCGGCCCTTCGACTGTGTACAACTACGCAGTGCGCGGGCTGGAACCGGCCGGCGTCGCTTGGGATGGGTTGGGTTTTTTTGCTGGAGGTGGTGCTGTGATGCTCTTGCTGATGTGGGCGAGGCAGCACCTGCTTTGGTGGCCTTTGCATCCGCTGGGCTTTGCGGTGGCGGCCAATCACCTAATGGACAAGATATGGTTCAGCGTCTTCATTGCTTGGTCAATCAAGCTATTAGTGTTGCGCTTTGGCGGACCAGCCATCTATGCGACGAGCGTGCGCTTCTTCTTAGGGCTGATTATGGGTGAGACGCTGTGCAATGGCCTGTGGGTTGTCATCGATTACTTTACCGGCAAGACCGGCAATATAGTGTTTATCATCGGTTAGAGGAGAGATACTGTGATTGACCAAGCGCTTATTTTGGCCGCTGGGCACGGCTCGCGTTTACGCGACTACGTTCCGGTAACGCACAAAGCTCTAGTGCAAATAGCAGGCGAGCCGCTGTTGGTGCGTACCTGCCGGATGCTGGAGCAGAGCGGCCTGCAGGAGATCGTCGTGGTCACTGGTCATTGCGGCGCAGATGTGTGTGCGGCGTTGAACGGGGCGAGTGGTTTGGGGATCGGGCTGCGGTTTGTCGAGAATGCGCAATGGAAGCTGTCCAATGGGATTTCGGTGCTGGCGGCGACCGGGATGCTCTCGGAGAAATTTCTGCTCTTGATGGCTGATCATCTCTTCGACCCGGCGATGATCACTGCGATGCGCGGCGTCCACTTAAATCTCGGAGAAGTGGTGTTAGCGGTGGATCGCAAATTAGAAGCGATTTACGACATGGACGATGCGACGAAGGTGCGGCTAGAAGGCGAGCGCATTGCGGCGATTGGCAAGGAGCTGACGGATTTCAACGCCGTCGATACTGGGCTGTTTGCTTGTAGCGACGCGTTGGTGGCGTACCTGAGCGAGGTGGAAGCGCGTCGGGGTGATTGTAGTTTGACCGATGGGATGCGGGCGCTGATAGAGCGGGGCCGGTTGCGCGCTTTGGATATTGGTGCGGCTTGGTGGCAGGATGTGGATACGCCTGGGGCGTTGGCGCACGGGATGCAGTTGCTGCGGGAGCACGGGGGCTAGGGCAACTCTTCCTTACTTTGTTTGCGCTTGTTTTTGCGGCGGTACAGCACGTAAAAGGGGTACGAGGCGACGAGTGCGACGGCGAGGATTACGGCGGCGACCCAGCCGAACATGCTGCCGATTGCGCCGATGATGATGATGGGGCCGATGTAGGCGTGAGCGGCGCTGCTGCACAGGAGCAGGAGAGCGCAAACGAGGCTAATTTTCGAGAAATGACAGGGCATCTTGGGGTATCCTCTGGGCTTGGGTCATCATGCCGCGCAGGGGTTTGCCTTGGTAGGTGGCGCGGTCTGGGTTGTAGTATTCCCACGCGATTTCGCCAGTTGGCGTGACTTCTATCAGGCGGCCGCGTTGCGATTCTGTGATGAGGGTGTTGCCGTTGGGTAGCCGCTGTTGGGCTCCGCGAATCCAACTGTCGAAAATCTGATCGGTGCTGGTGCCTTTGTACTCCCAGTAAATTTCGTGCGTAAATAGATTGATTTCCAGTACGCGGCTTTGGCCGAAGGGGTGGCCGCGCAGTCCTTGGTTGTCGAAGAGGAGTAGGCGGCCGTTGGGCAGGAAGTCTGGGTCGTGCTGCTGTTTCCAGATTCCCTCTCCATACCAGATCACTTGTTGCTCGGTGGGATCGACGATGATGAGGGCGTTGGGGTTGCGCAGGGAGATGAGTAGGTCGCCGGCTTTGGCGCGCGGGATGTGAGCGGCTGCGGCCCAGTCCGGTGGGATTAGGCGAATGGCGTTAGTGTGGGTGACTTCGCTGTGGCGGGTGGTCTGCCAGCGGTCGAACACGCTGCGATACGGCGAGTTTTTCAGGGCGCGGAAGATGGAAAAGCGCCGCTTCTCTTGGCCGGTTACTCCGTCGATGACCACGGCAAAATCTTCGATGTACGGGGGTTGGATGTTGCCGATGGGTGTGGTGCCGATTTCTTGGACGAGGGTGTAGATGTTGCCCTGGTCGTCGAAGTCGAAGTCGTGATGGGCGGTGCCGGTGTATTTCCAGATTACCTGTGAGTTTTTGTCGAGTTTGACAAGGCCGTAGCCGTAGGGGTAGTGGTTGACGTAGTCGTGGTTGGCGAGGAGGTCGCCGTTGGGGTACAGGTGAGTGCGGTGCCAGTGCAGCATGTCGGGTTGCTGGGGGAAGGCGGCGAAGTCGTCTTCCTCAAAGGCGTCGGCAAAGTCGCATTGCCACTGATGGACGATGTTGCCGAGGGAGTCCATGAGCACGGCGGCGGTGGCGTTTTTGGATACGAGGGTCAGGCCGGGCTGCATGGCGGCGGCGTTGTGGATGATGGCCCCGGACGGCTCGCTGGCGTCTTCAAACCACATGGTGCTGGTGAATTGGTTTTTGGTGTCGGTGAGGTCTTCGTAGAGATAGGTGAGGTGGCCGTAGGCGTTGACGGCGTGGATGCGGATGTCGGGAGCGGGGGCGAGGTGGAAGATCGCCGAGACTACGCCGTAGATGAAGGCGAGGAATAGGAGGCAGCAGATGAGGGTGGCGATGTAGAGTTTGTGGAGGAAGGACGACATGGGCTAGCTCGGGTTGGTGCTGACGAGGACGGTGGAGGGGTCTATGTCGAATTTCTCAAGGAGCCAGCATGAGTGTTTATGTGCTTCCGTCGAGGTGAAATCGGTATTCAACCATAGCTTCCCGATTTTTCGCTTGTTATGAAACTCCTTGCCGGTTGAGTGAATTGATTCAGTGTGCAAAAGGTGTCGTTTTGAACCTTCCCTCAAAGGGACTGGACAATGCTCCGCTGAAATTTTGCCAGTATCAATCAAGTAATTCGCAACGCTAACCCATAGATCGACCCAATTCTTGAGCGGTTTTTTACTCGAGTCCGGAAATTTGATGTATGCCGGTGGTTTCTGGCCGGTTCCGGCTTCTACTTCCAATGACGTAAGCGGCTCCCAAGCTTCATTGTTGGATGACTCAGCGACCTTCCTTCTTCTGCTTGGCTCGGATATCGTAGATGCCGATTCGGCACGTGCAGGTTTTTCTATCATTACTGGCGTCGCCGCTTCCTGTGGCTCCCCGCTCGCTAAATTAGGCCGCCATAGCCCCAGAGCCTGCAACGCACAAGCGTACGGTTCGTCTTGCGTCAATTGGAAATTCATCAGGATTCGATCTTTAATCGGGGCTTGCTTAAATACTTCTAACATTCGCCAATGGTCGCCGTTCGTGAGAGTCATGTAGGGAATGCCAGCCGTGTTCGCGTAGTTGAGTGCCTGCATCGTTTCCTTATCATCCAGCGGCTTCCCCAGAGCCTTGGCCTCAATCACGGCTATCGGTCGTCCACTGCCCATCAGCACGTAATCAGCCCAATCTCGACCTATGCGGTATTCGAGTTCGACAGAATTGGGGTCTCCAACATCCCATCCCAGCGTGTGAAGCACAGGATCGATAAGTACCTGCCGTGTCCGCGTCTCATTGCCTTCCAAGTAGGGGCGATGCACCTGAATGCGCTCTCGTAGCGTTTCGATGGTTTCTTTTAGATCGTCTAAGGCCATTGGGGTAGCTCCTTTGTGGACGGAGATGGCGCTATTTTTTGTCTTCCGGGATGCGCTGGCTAGCATGAAGGATCGTCAATCCGACCACTTGGCCTTGCTCGTAGCGGATGATTACGTCGTCGTCGGTCAACTCGCTGTCGTCGGCGTGGATGCGAATGTCGGGAGCAGGGGCGAAGTGGAAAATTGCCGACTGTTACTCAGTCGAGACGTGTGTCCATCTGATTCCGTCAACCTCTGCAAAATGAAGATCATGCGAAACGAGATCAGCCCCGGTTTCCAGCGCGTGAGCAGCGATCCAAATATCGTTCGATGGAATGGGACGCCCTTTTGCTCTCAAGGCCCGCCCAATTCGCGAGTAATGGTCGGCGGTCACGCGACTTGCGGGGATGAACGTGACATAGGGGCTGTCGAGAAACGATTGAAGCTCTTCGATATTTCGCTTGATGCGCGAGCCTTGCCGGAAGCCATAGAGCAACTCGCCGATGACGATGGCCGACAAGAAAATCTCCTCGGACATGCGGACTAATGCCGCAACTTGACTATGCCCTCGCTTTAGATGCGAATACGCATTGGTGTCAAGGAGAATCCTCATTTCCACATAGATTCGTCAATTTGCTCAAAGTCTTTAAGCGCATTGTTCACCTCAGTGGCCTCTTCAGCCGTCCAGGTCCCAATTAGGTGGTCCAACGACGACCCAACGGTGCCGTCGGTGTCCTTCGGTTGATCGAGACCTGCCCCCAAGCGCAAAAGCCTCAACGCGGCTTGGCTCAGCGAAAGGCCCTCTTGCTTGGCCAGATGCCGAATTCGGCCGGCCAATTCCTCGTCAAATCCACTCAGCGTTAGCTGGTTCATAGAAAGCTCCTTTGGTAATTTTCACGATCCCCTCATTCAACCTGTCGCTTGATTTTCTCGAATACTTCTAGATCGCCATCTATCTCCCACACTTCGTAGTCGGCGATTGGGACTTGGCGGCGGGAAAGGAGAGCCAGAAACCCGCGATAGGAGAGCCCCAACAGTTCGGCCCCTTTGCGAATGGAAATGCGCTTTTGGCAAAAAAGATCTAGAACCACGGCTTCTTTCATCTCAGCAGAGGCCGTGGCCTCGTCTATCCAGAGGCCCTCGACTAGGGACTGAGGGAATTCTAGGGATAGTTTGATCGTGTCTGCCAAAATAATCTCCTTTGGTCTATGAGTGTATCGCGGTGGGACGCTTTTTGTCAACGGCGGCTAGCTCCGGTTGGTGCTAACGAGGACGGTGGAGGGGTTGACGCCGAATTTTTCGAGGAGCCAGCAGGCGTTTTCGTGCTGTTTATTTGCGCTAAAATAGGTAAGCACCCATAACCCGTTCCCGATTTCTCGCTTGGCCATAAACTCCTTGAGGTCCCGGTGAATCGGTTCAGTATGTAGAAGATATTGTTTTGAATTTCCCTTAATTACTGGACAATTCTGTGCTGAAATCTTGCCCGTTTTAACCAAGTACTCCGCAACGAAGGCGAGCATATCGGTCCAATGCTTGAGCGGTTTTGTACTCGCATCCGGAAACTTGATATTGGTATTTGTCGGAAGTTTCTGACCTCTTTTTACTTTTAATGACGTAAGTGGTTCCCAGTCGCCGTTATTGGACGGATCAATGGTTTCATGTACACGACTGGGCTCAGGCGTCGATGTCATCTCCTGCACTTCCAACGCGCTACGCAATAGCTGTATTACCTTTGCCGCGCATTCGTACTCTTGCGTGTTAGAGAGTTGGAACGATTCTTCTCGATCCTCCTCTATTGACCATATCTGCCAATGATCGCCGTTAGTCCACACGACGTATTTCAAACTGGTGAGTGCCTTATCACGCGCGTACTTTATCACCTGTTGCACTTTGATACGGGCTAGCGGTATCTCCAATTTCTTTGCTTCAACGAGTGCGACCACGTTGCCGTGCGAGAATAGCGCGTAATCGGGTTTGCCCGAGGTGCCTTTGTATTCAAGGTGAACTTGGACAGGATTCCGAACGTCCCAGCCCAATGCTTCAAGCATCGGGTCAATCAGCAATTGGCGCGTGCGCGTCTCAATTGGCTTCAAGTACTCCTCATGCTCGTTTCGCGTCTTCTTAAGGGCCTTAATCGCCTCCGCGATGCGGTCCTGGGCTTGCCTAAGTGCGTTTATGTTCATATTTAGCGTCCTTACTTAAGAACGAATAAACTATGGAAACGGATTTTAATCACACGCGGCTGATGCGTTTTTTCGGCTGGCTGGTCCATGCGCATCCGAATTTTTGGATTGACGTGGGCAAGCTGGAGACGCAAATGCTCAAGGGGCGGTTGGCGCGGCGGACGGTAGGTGCGCCTATTTACATCACGGGCTTGGCGCGCGCTGGCACGACTCTGCTGCTGAACATATTGGCGTCTCATCCGCGCCTTACCTCGTTCAAATACTGCGATTACTACGGCGCGTTCACGCCGTTTTGGGCCGACCACATCTTCCGCGCCGTCGGATTGGGCGCGGCGCGCAAACAAGAGCGCGCACATGCCGACGGCGTGATGGTCAACGCATACAGTCCAGAAGCCATGGAAGAAATCCTGTGGATGCAGTTTTTCGCTTACCTGCACGATCCCGCCGAGAACAATGTGGTCGAACGGCAAACCAGCCACCCGGAATTTGAGGCTGTTTACGCGGCGACCTTGGCGAAGCTGCTGCTGTGCCGCGACGCGGATCGCATCGTCTGCAAAAACAACTACAATATCACGCGGATCGCGTATCTGGCCAAGCTATACGAGGACGCTCGCTTCGTCATTGCCGTGCGCCATCCGGTCGCGCACATCGCGTCCATGGCGCGCCAGCACCAGCGCAACTTGGCCCATTTCTCATCCCCGGATCACCGCCAGTACCTGCGCAACGCCGGTCACTTCGAGTTCGGCCACGAGCGCATTCCCGTCACCATCGACGCGGAGAAAACGCGGCACATCCAAACGCTGTGGGGCGAAGGGCGCGATGCCGAAGGGTGGGCTGAATACTGGAATGCGATATACGCTTGGACCTACGAGGAAGTGCTGCAGCACGAGGCACTTAAGACGCGCTGTTTGGTGGTGCCGTTTGAGCACTTGTGCGCGGCAGCCGAGCAAAAAATTACGGACATTCTGACGTTTTGCAACTTGGACGTTGACGAGGCGTGGGTGCAGGGCTGGGCCGAGCAAGTTGCGTATCAGCCTCAATATGAAGCGGAGTTTAGCGAGGCCGAGCGCGACGCCATTATGCAGATATGCGGCGCGACGGCGAAGAATTATGGATTATAGCTACAGTCATTCCAAACCGAATATGAGGTTACCTAATGAATCAGCTTGAAAATCGTCCGCTGGACGGACAAATCGCCGTCGTCACGGGCGGTGCCCAAGGCTTAGGGCTAGGAATCGCCCGGCAGTTGGCCAGCGACGGGGCCAGTGTGGTCATCGCCGATCGGCAGGAGGATAAGGCGCGCGAGGAGGCAGCGAAGCTCCAGGGCGAGGGGCTAACCGTGCGGGCCGTGGCGCTCGATATAACCGATAGTGCTGCGGTGAATTCCTTTTTCGCCGAGCTAGTCGCTGAAGGAGAACGGGTGGACATCCTGATCAACAACGCCGGCACTGGGCAGCAGGTCGCCCCGATAGTCGAGTTGGAGGACGCCGAATGGCACCGGGTGATGGATGTGACTCTGACTGGGGCGTTTTACTGCTGTCGCGCTGCCGGAAGCATCATGGAAGAACAGGAAGCCGGTTGCATCGTCAACATCTCCTCGATCAATGGCCAGAATCCAGCCGCGTTGGTAGCTGCGTACAACATTGCCAAGGCCGGTATCATCAGTCTTACCCGAACCTTGGCGCTGGAGTTGGCCGCGTACGGTGTGCGGGTCAATGCCGTGTGCCCAGGGCCAGTGTACACGGAATTTAACCAGCGCAATATGGCTCAACGTCGCGTCACTTTAGGAATATCCGAAGAAGAAATGATCGAGCGCATTCGCACAGCCATTCCCTTGGGACGCTGGGGCGAGCCGGAGGACATTGCCCAAGGCGTGGCCTTTCTGTGCAGCCCGGCGGCGTCTTGGATCACCGGCGAAGTGCTCCGCGTCAGCGGGGGCATGGAAGGCGTATCGGCTACGCCGCCGAAAAGGCCGCGCAAGTAGAGGAGTTCGCATGACTACAGCTAATTCGACGCAACTATTGGTGGCATAATATGGCAGTAATGGATCGAGTTTATCTAGATACAACGGTTCCTAGCGCCTACTACGATGATCGCGCACCAGATCGTCAACGCCTAACGCAAGAATTCTGGCAGGGTAAACGCCTTGAAATGGATGCCGTTATCTCAACGATTACTCTATTGGAGATCCGCAATACTCCGAATGAGGATAAGCGTGAGAAGATGGAAGCTTTGGTGCAAAATCTCACAGTGCTAAGCTTTTCTGACGAAGCAGATAACCTAGCCCAAGAATACGTTCGACGCGGTGTTTTCCCTGAAAAATACACTTCGGATGCTAACCATGTAGCCATCGCCGTTGTTCATGGAATTGGTTATCTTGCTAGTTGGAACTTTCGCCATCTAGTCAAAGTCAATACCCGCCGAGAGGTTAGCTTGGTCAACGCCTTAGAAGGCTACAATCCTATCGAGATCGTTGCTCCACCCGAATTATAGGAGATGGACTGTGAACACATTGACAAAGGACGCAAGAGATCGACTTTGGGAGGAGGTCAGGGGAGAATTTCCGCAGGACGAGATGATGCAGGAGGTACACTTCGTACGTCTCGTACACTTTTTACAGACGAAAGATCTTACTCCGGAAGAACGTGTAAAATTCTTTGAACAGTCAAAAAAAGCTGACTCGATCTCATAACTCAATCAATCCAATGTCATTGTGGACGTCCTATCTGCTGCCCCTGCCGCACGAGATTCGCATTGACGACAGTGTCCGCTGTATGCCGAGCGAAGTGAGCATTGCGCTACGGGATCAAGCCGGGCCAATTGAGCGGCAGGGTGCCGCCGAGCTAGAAGCACTGTTCACTGAAAAGGGAAAAGCAAAGCCAGATGGTGGGGCCTTTACCATCGACATTGGCGTGGCCTCGGACAATGAACGGCTCCAGAGCTTGCAGAATAAGGCACAGGCGTACCTCATTGAACCACGAGGGCGAGACGGTCTGGTGCTGACGGGTTTGGACGAGCGCGGCGTGTACTACGCCTGCCAGACTCTGGTCCAATTGCTCGAACCCGAAATGAGTCAGGAGCAGGTGCATATTCCCTTGGCCGAGGTGCTTGACTGGCCCGATATGGACGAGCGCGGCTTGTGGAATTTTCCCGAGCCTGCGACTTGGATTCCGTGGCTGGCCACGCTCAAATTGAACTATGGCAAAATGGCTTCGACGCAATTGCATCCCATTGAACGCGGTCGGCGCAATCGGGCCACCATCGACCGGGAACAGTTCGAAGCGGCGCGGCAGCGGGCTTTCAATTATCTGCCCTATATCCTGCACCTCAACTTCCTGCACGAGTGCGGCCTTTTCAGGGCCTATCCCGAACTGGCTGGCAAGGGGGACAGTGCTCTGACCGGGCGCTATTTTGCCCACAAGACGGGTAACCAGCACCGGGCTCCCTGCGCTTCGCAGCCACTGTTGGTGCAAATCATACAAGAGTGGATGGAGGATATCGCCGAGCAGGGGGCCGAGGAGATTAGCTGTTGGTTAAGCGAGCGGCAGGGACAGTGCGGCTGTCTGGAATGCACGGCAGTAGGGCAGTTTGTGCTGGAATCGCGGGCTTTTGTCGCGGCTTGGCGGCAGGCCCAAAAGCGCTATCCCAATTTGCAGATTCGCATCTTTTTATCAACCACCACTACCGTGCGCAACTATCGGGTGCTGGACGAGTTGCCGCCAGAGGTGAAGATCGAGCGGGCCTGCGCCACGGAACTGGAGCGAGTGCTGCACCGGCCGCGCGATTTAATGGCCAATCCGCTGCTGGATCACTACGCCGCCGAGGGGCGCTGGATCGCCAGTTACGACGTGCCCATTGCGGCTAACGGCAAGGTGGATACGCCCGAGTTCAAGGTGCCGCAGCGCTCGGCTCACCGCATGAGGGACTACGTAGGCCAACTGGTGCGGCGGGGCTATAGCGGAGCGTACGCCATGATGGCTTGGGGCGGTCCAGAGCGTCAGATTTGCAGCTTCAATATCCACGCCTTGGCCGAGTGGGCTTGGAATATGCAAGGTCGCGACGAAGCGGAATTCGCCTTGGCTTGGGCGCGGCGGGAAGGCTATGCCCAGCCAGAGGCTGTGGCTGAGTGGGCTACCTTGATGGGGCCGGTGGAATTCGATGTGTACGATTCCGATTTCCCGATATGCTATTCTTGGGGCAAGGCTGCGGAGATCGTGCGGCAGCGACAGCGGCCCTATTTGGGCGAGGGGATGTTCCGCTATTATCTCAGTGCCGAGGACTTCGACGCTAAGGTTGTGACCTGCGACCGGGCCTTAGAAATTGTCGAGGGTCTTGGGGAAGCGGATCTGGCCCACGAGACGCGGGTGGTGCGGTCCTATGTGGAGCTGGCGCGCGGCGTCTATTGGGTCGCCGAACAGATGGCCACGCTCGACTTAGCGGATATGGAGAATCAAGCACTGGTGCGCGGCAGTCTCGATCAGTTGCAAAAGGCGGGTCAGGACAATGTCCAGGCCATTCGGGATTGGCGTGCGGGCTTGGGGAGTGAGCCGTGGCACTACCGGGTGCATGATGCCATGAAGGGCACGGAGACGACCGTGGCGGAGATTGTTCAATGCGTTGCTGATCGGTACTTGTATTAGCCCTCCTCAGCGCTGCCAATAATACGACACTTTGAGTTGTAGTGAACGGCTGGCTTGTTCCAAACCTCCCTCCGTATCCCAGACCTGATTGTACACGAGGAACAGATCGCTGCCGGGCAGGTAGCGGTAGTTGAACAGGAAATTGCCGCCTACTAGCTCTTGGGCGCTGTTCCACTGCAAGAAGCCGCGCACGAACATGTCGGGCGAGAAGGAATAGAGGAAGCGGTGTCCGAATAGGTGGGTATTGAAGGTGCCGTTGGGCAGGTTGATGTGGTTGAACTCGTAGGTGCCTTCTAGTTCTAAGCGGGCATTGTAGCGCCAGATGGTCTCGGTGGAAACGCGCTGGCGGGTGCCGTTGAAGAAATCGCCGTATTCGCACGAAGCGCGGCCCGAGAGGCGGCGGCTCGAATTGGCGAAGAGATTGAACTCGTAGCTGCCAAATTCGTACGTGCCTGGGGGGATTTCTTGGTCGTCGCGTATTTCAAAAGCCTCGTCCAAAAGCTCGTAGCGCTGGCGGTAGCGCGCCCCGAACCAGTCGCCGATTTCCAAATTGACAAAAGCGGAAAATTGAAAGTCGCGGCTCTGCAAAGTGTTGCCCCGATCCGTCAGATAGGTAAAGCGCGGCCCGAGCGAGAACATGCGGATCCAGCCGATGGCCGGGCGGGGTCGGTAGCGCCCACTGCCTTTGAAGCGGCGGATGTCGGTGCGCGGTACAAAGCCCACTTCGGGCGCAAAATCTTCTTCCACGTCCAGATAGTTTAGGCGGGTCTCAAAGCGGCCTTGGCGGTAGTCTAGTTCCAGCAGACCGGCCCGGTCACGGCCTCCCACTTGGGGTGTCCAAGTCTTGGCGGCAAAGCCGCGCAGGTTGAGGGCGGCTTGCAATAGCGACAGGGTGAAGTCGAAGCCGCCGGTGCGGTTGTAGTTGGCCTCGGAGCCGGGTTGCTTGTCGATGGCGATAAAGCCGAGGTTGGAGCGGCCCAGCATGTCGCGCTTGATGCGCAGGACTGTGAAGTCGGTCTGGGCTACGTGCAGAGTGTCGAGGATGTTCAATCGCAGGGTATCGACGATGGTGTCCTCACTTAGCTCCGCTTGGTCCTCGTCTAGCAGGTCGCCGTCTGCGGTGACAAAGCGATCCTCTTCCTCGTCATCGACAAAGGTCATGGCTTGGGTGGTCATGCGCAGAGTGCCGATTTGGTAGGGACCAGCTCGTCCAGTGAGTTTGCCTCCGGCTAATACGGGCAGGTTTTGGCCCTCTTCAATGCCAATGCGCCGGCTGTAGAACAGCAGGGTGGGCGGCCGGCCGCCGAAGCCCTGCCTTTCGACGCGTTCGCCGAATTCAAAAATGCCGGCTCCTTCGAGGAAGAAATCGCGCTTTTCGGGGAAGAACAGGCTGAAGCGGGTGAGGTTGATCTGCTCTTGGTCGGCTTCCACTTGGGCGAAGTCGGTTTTGTAGGACAGGTCCAAGGTCAGCGAAGGCGTGAGGCCGTATTTGAAATCTAGGCCTGGATCTAGGTCGTATTCGGTGGAGCCGTCGGCGGTAAAATCGCGCTGAGTACCGCTCAGGAAGAAGGGGACGACCGCTAGGGGTGGGCGGCTCTGCAACCGGCCCAAACCCGTCAGGACGGCCAGCCGCGAGGTGCGGTAGCGGCCCATAAAACCATAGGATTGGGGAGGAGGAACGAGGAAGACCTCTTCGTTTTTGCGTCGAATGGCGCGGCCGATGTTAATGCCCCATACGGCTTGGTCGCTGTCGGGGTAGCGCACTTGATCGAAGGGAATGGCTACTTCGGCGCTCCAACCCAAGCTGTCGATATGGGTGCGGCTCTGCCAGACGCTGTCCCAGGATTGATTGTGGGTGCGGCCCTCGTCGGTGAGCAGCAGATCTTGGCGTGCGCCTAGGGGATTGGTGCTGAAGTAAAAGCCGCCTCGGCGGTCGTTATAGGGATCGAGGATAATCTGGATATTGTCGTTTTCGTCCAATTCGGCATCGCGTCGCATTTGGTTGGCCACTAGGCGGTCGGCCTCGCTGTCGAAGCAGCGCAGGGCAAAGTACAGATGATCGTCGTCAAAGAGGATGCGGACTTGGGTCTGCTCGGTGGGCGGGGCACCTTCGACGGGATCGCGTTGGAAGAAGTCGGCTATGGTTGGGGCTTGGTCCCAGACCGAATCGTCGAGGCGGCCGTCGATGTTAGGAGGCGTAAGCGTGCGGGTGGCTTGGACGACGGGGGTTTCCCCAGCTTGGCTTGGTGTGGCGATGACCGCCAGGACGACGGCGCTTTTGGCAATGGATAGTAGAGGGTTCAAGATGCAGGCTCAGGGCTCTCGCTTGAGCAGATGAAGCTCAATTTTCGCAGTCTCTCTGTCAAGGAAGACATGCTCGACGCTTCGTTGACACTCCATATCGACTAAACTACCTTCCTCCGCCTCTTCAGCCGCAGCATTCCACAACGGAGACTGTGATGACCAAACTCCCGCGCCTGATTTTCAATACCGACGGCAACTGGATGCTCTTCTACCTGCCCGACCGCAATCCCGACGATGTCACCCATCAGCTCGACGAACTGGTTCCGGCCGGCGTTGACGCGCTCGCCGGACTCATTGGGATTGACGATGACGTGGTCTGGCGCGGCAGTCCGCATTCGGCTATGTGGGGAGATGACACGGAAGTTTGGGATCCCGATCCCGATGTGGATGCCGACGGTAAGCCGATCCGCAAGATGACGTCCGGCGGCTTTGAACTCAACCGCCTTGAACAGCTTTACAACTGCATGGACGCGGTCATCGCCGACGGTCGCGAGTTGATGAAGATTTATATCGATGGCTGTCGGCGGCACGGCATTGCGGCGATTGCGTCGATGCGCATGAACGACGCGCACACTTCCGACGAGGCGCGCGAGTGGCAGGTGCGCAGCCGCCACAAGAAGTCGCGGCCTGATTTGCTGATCGGCTCTCCGACCCCGACGCGCGCGGGCGGTGCCGACCGCTGGAATTTTTGCTGGCAATGGGACTACGAGCAGGAGGAGGTGCGCAACCGCTTTCTCGGACTCGTCGATGAGACCTTAGAGCGCTACGACTTCGACGGCATTGAACTCGATTGGATGCGCGGGCCTCCGTACTTCCGGCCCGGGCGCTTGCTCGACAATCTCGACACCCTCACCGAGTTCATGCGCCAAGCTCACGCCATAGTGCGCCGCCATAGCGAGCGGAAGGGGAAGGCGATTTCGCTGCTGACGCGGGTGCCCCCTTGTATCGCCGAGGCTCGTGGCATTGGCATTGATGCGCAGGCTTGGATCCGCGAGCCGGTGGCGGACCTGTTCGTGCTTTCTTCGGCCTCGTACTGCCCGGCCCGCATCGACATTGCCGAGGCCGTCGCCTGCGCCGAGGAGAGCAAGGTGCCGATTTACGTGGGCTTCGACGGGGCCACGCATCTGACCTCGCCGCACGAGGGGTACGAACGCGGCGTACCCGCGGTCCTGCGAGGTGTGGCGCTGAATGGATACGAACAGGGGGCCGCTGGCGTTTACATTTTTAACTACGACTATCGGCACCACCGCGCTTCGCCTTTTGAAGAGGAAGAGTACAACGAAGACCACCTCAATCTCTTGACCGATCTGACTGATCTCAAGCGGCTGGCGCGGCGCGACCGCAGCTATTCAGTGTCCGATTCTGCCTTGGGCGGTGTCGTCCGGCACACGCCCGGGGATCACTACCCGCAGGTGCCCCGCGCCTTGAGTATGCCAGCGCGCACGACCGGCGGTCCCGGGTACGAGATGACGCTCATCATCGAGGACGACATTGAAGCTGGCCTCGCCGACGGCCGCATCCTCGGCACGGAGCTGCGCCTGCACCTAACGGATTACGAAGCCTGCATGGACCGCATTTTCTGCCGGGTTAATGGTCGCGACGTCTCGCTCGCTGGTGCCACCAAGCTGGAAAACGAGCTCGGTGCTTGGCTCGTAGTGAAAAATATCCCCGTCCAGCGCGGCGAAAACCTCGTACTCCTGGGACTCGACGGTTTGCAGACACCTGATCCGTGGCCGACGCTGCATCAATGTGAGGTGATGGTGCTGGGGTGTGATAGCGCCTAGGAGCGTCATAAGTCACGGCGCGAACTGGTAATCCACCAACAAGTGTCAAATTTCAAACTGAATCACTACCTGATCTTTGGATCGTCTAGCTATTCGGACGATCCTTCTTGTTGAAAGCGTTCATATACTTCAGGATCGAAAATGCGGGCAGAGACGATTTCAGACATAGGTATCACAATTCGGAAATCCTTATAGGCCATATCTGAATCTGATGACTCGCTAAGGAATTCCTCAAAGATGGCGGCATGGTTTGTCGTTATTTGCAACTTGTGCGTCTCTTCACTTCGATAGCCACTTGCAATAGGTATAAGGGCGATATCAGGTTCTCCATGCCTTGCTATTCCACTCTCAAGAGCGAGGCCAATATAGGATTTCCCGCTTCTTAGTGAAAGTTCAACGAATTTTTCACTTTCGATGGATTCACTGATTAAAATTTCAATGCCGTCACCGCTTTCTACTGCTACTCGTTGTGCCGCTTTTTCTTTACCATAGAACCAATTAATCACAATCGGCAATACGCCCCCCAACAGGACACTTAATGCAACCGTACCAGAGTTGGCAAATGAGACATAGGACTTCCATGTTTCGCCAATACTGGGGAAAAAAGGGTTGAACAAAAAAATAATCGCCAAGCGCGAAGCCACAAGCAAAGAGCAGCCCGCAATCGCGGACTTGAATAAGACATGGTATCCAGAATCCCGCAGTATGCTATAGCGTGTATAGTAGAGGTTCGTCAAAAACCAGTACCCGCCGAGAGTAGGAATAAGAAGTAATCCAAGGCCCAATGAAGTACCTTCTCCTATTTGCGATTTTCTGGAGGTGTGCTAGATCCATCCCGATCGACGAAAAGTTGTGCCATTTTCTTGATGGCTCTTTGCACCTTGGGTCTCCTAAGTGCCTCATCTGCCTTGACATACCGTGCACCTCTTGAGGTTACGTATATCTTCGGCCGTCCTTCCAGTTCTTTCTTAGACATAGATGTCCTCCTTGTGGGTTTTTCAGCCTACCTTTAAATTGGCGGGCAGAAATTATTGCTCATCCATGTGACCGGATTCTCCATAAGCACTTTCGGCGTATAGGTTTCTATATTCTGCATGGACGAGAATATTAATTTTCGCTGTTTCTCTGTCAAGGAAGGAGGGTCTTGGTGCGGTATCGTTCCTGAGCGAGGGCATTACAGACTGTATGAAAGAGACTTCGCATAACTTCAGAAAGGTATGCTGACAAACGCCATGAAACCATTCGATTCTTCCAATGAACAGCTCTCTCCGTCCACACAGCCGATAGCGATCGTGGGTATGGCGTGCCGGTTCCCCGGCGCGGAGGACCTTGCGGCGTTCTGGCGTCTGCTCGCAGCCGGCGAGAACGCCGTGACAGAGGGCGTTCCTGGCTCTGGGGTCGGGCGCGTTGGAGAGCTATTCCCGGACCCCGAGATTCAGAGCGAGGCCTGCCGGTTTGGTGGTTACCTCGACAGGATCGACCTGTTTGACGCCGCCTTCTTCCGGATTTCCCCGGTCGAGGCGGATCTGCTGGATCCACAGCAGCGATTGATGCTGGAGACGAGCTGGCGGGCCTTGGAGGACGCGGGGATGGATCCCGACCGCCTGAGGGGCAGCCGCACCGGAGTGTATGCCGGGATCAGCAATCACGATTACCGCAGTCTGATCATGGCTGGCAGGGAGATCACTGAGCCGGCCGCCAGCCTCTATGCGGTCAGCGGGACCTCCTTCAACACGGCCATCGGACGGGTCGCCTTTGCGCTGGATCTGGAGGGACCGGCGATGGCGCTGGACACTGCCTGCTCGTCATCGCTGGTGGCCATACACCAGGCGGTATCTGCTCTGCAGCGAGGGGAAGCGGATCTCGCCCTCGCCGGGGGCGTTCACCTGATCCTGTCGGGACGGCTTTCGGAGCTGCGCGGGAAGGCCGGGATGCTGGCGCCGGACGGGCGATGCAAGACCTTCGACGCTGCGGCAAACGGGTACGTGCGGGGTGAAGGCTGTGGAATCGTGGTCCTCAAGCATCTGCG
This sequence comes from Candidatus Latescibacterota bacterium, assembly GCA_022825185.1. The sequence continues at coordinate 21,618 of JAJDYK010000028.1, forward strand.
TCAGGCCGAGGCGGACGGCGACCGCATCTGGGGGGTGATCCGAGGCTCAGCGGTCAACCAGGACGGGGCGACTCCCGGGCTGACGGTGCCGAGCGCGGCCGCGCAGGAGGTGGTGATCGGGGAGGCATTGTCCCGTGCGGGGGTCCTACCTGAGGATGTGGACTACCTCGAAGCGCACGGCACGGGAACGGAGGTGGGAGACCCGATCGAATTGGAGGCCGCGGCGGCCGCTTACGGCAAAGGACGCGAGATAGATCACCCCCTGCTGATCGGCTCGGTGAAGACGAACATCGGGCACCTCGAGTCCGCGGCCGGAGTCGCCGCGCTGATCAAGGTGGTGCTGGCGATGCAGCGGGGAGTGATTCCCAAGCACCTCCACTTCCACGAGCCGAATCCGCAGATGGACTGGGACCGGCTACCGCTGCGAGTCACCTCTGAGCAGATGACTTGGCCGCTCCATGCCGACCGCCCCCCGACCGCGGGCGTGAGCGGGTTTGGGTGGTCAGGCACGAATGCGCACGTCGTGGTGGAGGGGTACGGAACTCCAGATGGCGATTCCACCGTGGGCGGAGAGAGGCACTCGCCCGCGGGTTCCGGTCTGCAGGTTGCGGTTTCTCTTCCCGAGACGCTCGCCGACCGGTCGCCAGCGGAGGGAGAGCCCGGTCCGCGGGAGACCCGGTTCCTGCCGTTGTCGGGCAGATCGGATCAGGCGCTCAGGGATTTGGCAGGGCGGTACCTGTCGTGGCTCGACGAGCGCGCCGGGGAGCTTTCTTCGCAGAATGCCGCGGACTCGGTGCTTGCGGACATGACTTGGACCGCTGGCGTCGGACGCAGTCACTTCGCGCACCGGGCCGGTGTCGTGTTCGGCGATGTCGAGTCCCTGCGCGACGGCTTGAGTGCGATTGCAGAAGCAGGCGCAGGACCGGCCCCGCCCGCGCCGTCCAAGGTGGCGTTTGTATATACCGGGCAGGGTAGCCATTGGGTCGGCATGGGCGCGAAGCTGTACCGCAGCGAGCCGGTGGTGCGGGCGGTGCTGGATCGCTGCGACGCCGCGTTGCGGGAAGATACCGGTGTCTCGCTGCTCGATGTGATGTTCGGCCGAGCCGGTGATTTGTCGGATCAGGAGTGGACGCAGCCGGCCATTTTTTCGCTGGAGTGTGCGCTGACGGCGCTGTGGGAGAGCGTGGGTGTTCGTCCCAGCGCAGTGCTTGGACACAGTCTTGGGGAACTGGCGGCGGCGCAAGCGGCGGGGGTGTTTGGCTTGGAGGAAGGGGTGCGATTTGCCGCGGCGAGGGGCGAACTGACGGCCAAGCTGCCGCAAGGGGCTATGACGGCGATTTTTGCGGACGTTCCGCAAGTAGAAGCGGCGATTGATGAGTTGAACGCTGCGTCCACGGGGGTCGGGCTGAGCATTGCGGCCTACAATGGGGCGCATCAGGTCGTGAGTGGCCCGGAGGAAGAAGTGGCGGCGATTGAGGAACGCTTCCTTGCGGAGGACATTCGGGTCAATCGCTTGCACACCAACAATGCCTTCCACAGTCCGTTGGTGGAGCCGATGTTAGACGGGTTGGAAGCTGTAGTCGCAGAGATGGAGATTGCGCCTCCGTCGCTGACGCTGGTGAGCAATGTGACGGGGCGGGTGTTGGGGACGGATGAACGGCTGGATGGTGCGTACTGGCGCAAGCACACGCGGGAGCCGGTGGCGTTTGCTCCGAGTATGGAGACGCTGGTGGAGTTGGGTATTGATCTGATCATTGAGGTTGGTCCGCACGCAGTGCTGGGTTCGATGGCGACCTTGGCGTGGCCGAGCTCGGCCGATGGCAGCGGGCCGCCAGTTGCGCTGTCGAGCTTGTTGCGCCCCTCGTCTAGGGTGTCGCAGGAAGAAGCGGATCGCGCGTTTACCGAGGCGGTCGTAGGAGCATACGAGGCGGGTCTTGCGCTGTCCTTTGCCGGGCTGTTCGCCGAGGAGACCCGACGCCGGGTGGCACTGCCGGATTATCCGTTCCAGCGCCGGCGTCACTGGATTGAGGCACCGAAGCGGCGGCGGACGGGCACTGGCCACCCGTTGCTCGGCGACCGGCACGAATCCGCCAGCGGGGAGATCACCTTTGAGACTGAAGTGTTTCCCGCGGATCCGGAGTGGCTGAACGATCACCGGGTGTTCGGTCGACTCGTGGTGCCGGGGGCGCTCTACGGAGCCATGGCGACATTGGCATCCGCGGCCGAGGCTGGCTCGCTGGCAGTGGAGGACATGCAACTGCACAATCCGCTGATCTTTTCGGAGGAGGAAGACGGGAGCGGCGAAAAAGGCCGGAAGGTGCAGGTTTTGCTCGACCGTTCCGAGGAGGGGGCGTCGCGCCGAGTGCAAATCCTCAGCAGAGGAGAGGACGGGGAGGAATGGACGCTGCACGCCGAGGCTCAGATTGCGGCGGACTCCCGTGACCCAGAGGCCGAACCGCGTTTGGATATAGAAAGTTTCAAGGCCAGCCTGTCACCGGTGGATGTGCCGGCTTTCTATCGAGCCAAGGCCGAGGTGGGGATTGATCTCGGTCCGCGATTCCGCACGCTGGCCGCGGTTTGGTCCCGGTCGGGCGAGGCGTTGGGCGAGGTGTCTTTCCCAGAAGCGCTTGAGCAGAGCGAACTCGATGTACATCCGCTGCTGCTAGACGGTTGTTTTCAGGTTCTGGCTGCGGCGCGCAATTCGGGCAAAATCGAAGGCGGAATCACCTATCTGCCGTTCGCTTGGGAACGGCTGTGGCTGCAGGGCCGGCTACCGGATCGGCTGATTTGCCACGTGCGTCTGAGGGAGGATCCACGAGGGGAAGAAGCGGACGAACCGTCGGAGGTTTTGGCCGGGGATCTGGGCATTTACGATTCGAACGGAGTTCTGGTCGGTGAGTTGAGCGGATACGCAGTGAAGCGGGCGACCCGGGAGGCGATGCTCTCGGCAGTGGAAGGGCTGGACGAACTCCTGTACGAGGTGGTGTGGCGGGACGGCGTCCTTGCGCCGGGAATGCCGTCTGCCGATTTCCTGCCAAGCCCGTCAGATATGGTCCCCCGCTCGGAACCTTTCTCCCGCTACCTGACCGCCGAAGGAGTCGGAGTCGAAGAAGAGGCCGATCTGCAAGCCGACCTGGAGCGGCTGGCGTGGTCCTATGCGCTCTCGACCCTGGAAAAGCTGGGTTGGCAGCGCCGGACGGGCGCCGCCGTGGACTCCGAGGGCTTGCGGCAGGACCTGGAGGTTTTACCGGACCACTCGCAGTTGTTCCGCCGGATCCTCGAAATACTGGCTAGGTCGGGTGTGCTGGAGACGTCGGGCGAGGGCTTCGTGGTGGCGGTCGGGGCGGAAGATCCGTTGCCGGAAGCAATGCCGCAAGATCCCGAGGAATATGCCACCGGCATGAGCGGACGTTACTCGCACGGTACGAACGAGATCGGGCTCTTCCGGCGATGCGCCGGGGCGCTGGCGGAGGTGCTGCGCGGCCGTGAGGATCCGCTGTCGTTGCTGTTCGGTGACGCGGAACCGCAGGCTGCCGACCTGTATCGGAGGGCACCGGTGTGGAAAGCCGCGAACCAGATGTTGGGAGAGGTGGTGCAGAATATCGCGGCCGGGTTGCCCGACGGACGGCGGCTCAGGGTGCTGGAGGTTGG
>JAJDYK010000102.1 GCA_022825185.1 Candidatus Latescibacterota bacterium
TTTTCCTCCCAGTGGCCCCAAGGACTGAACGTGGTGATGGTGTCGATTTTGAGGGCGCGGATCAGAAAGACCAGCCGGGCTCTCAGCTCGGTGGGGGCGGCTTCGTCGAGGAAGTGATTGCGGTAGCCGAGGTGGATGACCTGTTTGAAGCCCAACTCTTCGGCCAGCACTTCGACTTCGCGCTCGTTTTGGAGGATGGTCTCGCCCATTGTGCCCGGCCCGCACTTCTCGTCGTTGGTGGTCTGGATTAAGTAAGCCGTGTAGCCTTCGGCGATGAGCTTGGCGACGAGGCCGGCGCAGAAGAGGGGAATGTCGTCGGCGTGGGCTTGGACGGCGGCCAGCACCTTGCCTTGGTGGGGTTTGTCTGGGGTGTGCTTTTCGACGGTTATCTCGCCGATGGGGGTGTACCAGGGAATGCGCGGGTCGGGACTAGGGGACATGGTCGATTCCTTTTTAGTGGTAGGGGACGGTGATCCATAGGAATATGAAGCTTGGGAACTTAATGCGCTACGTTCCCAAGCTACTGAAGGCCGCTGCGATCGAGTGCCCGATACTGTATGGCCTCCGCTAGGTGCTGCGACTGGATTGGGGCGTCGGCCAAGTCGGCTATGGTGCGGGCGACTTTGAGGATGCGGTCGTAGGCGCGGGCCGACAGGCCGAGACGGGCCATGGCCTTTTCGAGCAGGGCTTGCCCAGTGTCGTCGAGCGAGCAATGGCGGCGGATGTGCCGCGTGTTCATCTGGGCGTTGCAGAATAGCTCCCCGGCAAAGCGGTCGAGTTGCCGCTGGCGGGCGGCGTTGACGCGCTGGAGGATGTGTGCTGAGTTTTCGCCGCTTTGCTTGTTGGCTAAGTCGTCGTAGGCGAGGGCTGGCACTTCGATGTGGATGTCGATGCGGTCGAGGAGCGGCCCGGAAACGCGCGCGCGATAGCGGCGGATTGCGGCCGGAGAGCAGGTGCAAGCGCGGCGGGTGTCCGAAAGATAGCCGCAAGGGCAGGGATTCATCGCTGCGACGAGGGTAAAGTCCGCTGGATAGGCGATGGCGATCTGCGCCCGCGTGATGGTGACGGCGTGGTCTTCGAGCGGCTGGCGCAGGGCCTCGACGACGTTGCGGCGAAACTCGGGCAGTTCGTCTAGGAAGAGTACGCCGTGGTGGGAGAGCGACACCTCGCCCGGGCGGGGATACGCGCCGCCGCCGATGAGGCCAGCGTCCGAGATGGTGTGGTGTGGGGCGCGGAAGGGTCGGGTGGCGACTAGGGCTTGGCCTACGGGCAGGACACCGGCGACCGAATGGATTTTGGTGGTGGCGAGTGCTTCTTGCAGGGTTGGTGCCGGAAGGATCGTGGGTAGGCGGCGGGCGAGCATGGTCTTGCCTGAGCCAGGCGGCCCGACCATGAGCAAATTGTGCCCTCCGCTGGCGGCGACTTCGAGGGCGCGCTTGGCGTGATCTTGGCCGCGCACGTCCGCAAAGTCAACTCCGTAGTTGGCGTTGCTGCGAAATACTTCATCCACGTTCAATTCGTAGGGCCGTTGGTGCGCGTCGCCGGTCAAAATGGATAGGGCTTCGCTCAGTGAACTGACGCCATAGACGAGCGGCCCATTGGCAATGGCGGCCTCGCGGGCGTTTTGCGTCGGCACGATCATGCCGTAGAGGCCCTGCTGGTGCAGGGATGTGGCCATGGAAAGCATGCCGTGCACTGGGCGCACGCTGCCGTTGAGCGAGAGCTCGCCCAAGAGCGCGAACTCGGCGAGACCCAAGGGTTTGATCTGCCGCGAGGCCGCCAAGACGCCGACGGCTATGGGCAGGTCAAAAGCCGAGCCTTCCTTTTTGCGATCGGCCGGCGCGAGATTGATGGTGACCTTGCGGCGCGGCCACTGATAGCCGGCGTTTTTGATGGCCGCTAAGACGCGCTCCTTGCTTTCGCGGACTGCGGAGTCGGGTAGGCCGACGACTGTGAAGGTCGGCAAGCTGCGGTCGGTATCGACTTCGACGTGGACCGGGTACGCGTCGATTCCGAGCGTGGCGGCCGAGAGGACGGTGGAGGGCATGCGGTTCCTTTCCGTTGAGATAGGTAAGAGGAAACAAGAACCGTGCCAGTGGGGGTGTGCTCTGAGGGCGGCAGGGATGTTGAAGTGAAGAATGGGAGCTAGGCGATACGGCGTTGGTACCTAAAGGGTACAGCAGACGGAACCTATCCTAACTGCCGCGCCTGCTGCCAAGCCGCGTAAAATTCCTCCATAGAGCGGTAGCGCGCTTCGCGCTCTTGGCGACAGGCGCGCCGCACGACCTCTCCCATCGCACCGCCGATGTCGTCGCCGAGACATACGACTGCGGTGCGGCCCATGGTGAAGACGGTCGTGCGCTCGTCGATTAGCGCACCGCGCTCGAATTCCTCTGGTGCCATAAAGCGCGTCGAGCCAAACATCCGGCCCATCTGGTTGGTGAACGCTCCCAAGTGATAGTTATCGAGATCCACGATGTGCATGGCTTGACGCTCGAAGTCGTACATCAGACAGCCATCGTAGAAGTCCACGGCAATCCACCCGCGCTGGACGAGCTGGACGTGCAAATCGTAGATCGCGTCGAGCACGGCGAGAATGGCGTCGGCGGGCAGGCGGCGAAATCGCTGATGCGCCGATTGCGGATCGTCGCGGCCGCCATGTAAGCACTCGCCGTCAACCCAGTCGTACACGAGCGCCGGGCCGTGTGCGGTTTCGACGATGTGGTGCAGTGCTGGCAAGGTCGGGTGATTGCAACTGCGCCTGAGTCGAGCCGCATTATACAGGAGCGCCACGCGGGCGGCGTGATCGCCGAATACTTTGGCCTCGGGGTCGGTGGTTTTGACGAAGAAGCGCTCGTCGCCAACCTGCACGCCATAGGAGACATTGCCCGAGTCTTGGGTGGGTGCGCCGAAGGTGGCGAAGATGGTGCCGATTGCTTCGAGATACGGGCCGGGCGGCCCGTCGATGCGCTTGATGTCGCGCAGTGGATGGGGGGTGCTCATGGGCTACCTAGCGCGCTCCATTCTCGTCCATCACCGCTTGGATCATGGCTTGGATATAGCCAAACTCGTACGCCCAAGCTTGGCGCATACTGTGGGGATCCTTGTGTCCGGGCGCGTGATCGGGGACGCACATGTGCTGATAGCCCACTTCTTTGAGGGCCTGCATGTTGCGGTGCATGTTCATCACCCCTTCATCCGGCCAGACCTCTTGGAACTTGTTGCGCTTGCCGACGATGTTGCGGAAGTGGCAGAGGAAAATTTTGTTGCGCGAGCCTAAGTAGCGGATGATTTCGGGGACTTCGTTGAGCGGATCTTCGACGCTCTCGGCCATGCAGCCCAAGCAGAGATTGACGCCGTGGTAGGGGCTGGGGCAGATCTCGATAAAGTGCTTGAAGCCGTCAAAGCCGCCCATCACGCGATCGACGCCCCTATAGCCGGGCGGCAGCCAGGGGTCGCAGGGATGGCAGGCCATGCGGATCTTGCACTCGGTAGCGACCGGGATGACTCGCTCCAAGAAGTAAGTGATGCGACGCCAGTTTTCCTCTGCGGTGACTGGTTTGTCGTAGCGCGGCGTATCGGCGTCGGCCTTTTCGAGGTCCCAAGTGCTGTAAATGGAGCCGCCGCGGCCGGGGGGCGTGCTTTCGGTGCGCTGGTTTTCAAGGGCGCAGAGGTAGTACTTGATGGCTGGGATGTCGGCTTCGGCTGCCTGCCGCACCATGTTGATGACTAGATCGATTTCCTTATCACCTTCTTCGTAGTTGCCCATCATAAAGTTGGGCACGGCGTCGCCGTTGACGTTGAACTGGGCCATGGGCAGGGCGACCATCTCCATGTTGACGCCGAAGCGAGCGCACTTCTCCTTCTTGGCGACTAACTCTTCGACGTCCCAACCGTATTCGCGGTGGAATGTGATGAAGTTTTCGTTTTTGTTGAAAACCCCGTGGCGGGCCAGATATTCGAGGTCTTCGTCCGTTGTAGTGAACTGCTGGGTGCCGACGTGCATAAGGGGCTCCTTGGTGGGGTGAATAGGTTGGGTTGGAAACAGTACGCAAGCCGCGCTAGTTTGACAATTTTGCGGCCCGAGGCTTAGTCCGCCGGATGCAGGAATCCGAGGGGCAAGGAGATTGCTACGCTGGGTGCGCCGCTGGGCATGGGAACGCTCCTGTGGGGTGCCTATCCCATGTTGAGGATCTGACTGCGGCGGAAGCAGTTGAGGACGTGGTCGTTGACCATGCCGGTGGCCTGCATGTGGGCGTAGATGACGGTCGAGCCGATGAATTTGAAGCCACGGCTTTTGAGGTCTTTGCTCAAGGCGTCGGATTCGCGACTGGTGGCTGGTAAATCGGCGAGGGTGCGAAACTCGTTGACGAGAGGCTCGCCGCCGACAAAGCGCCAGATGTAGGCGCTGAAGCTGCCGAATTCGTCCTGTATGGCGAGGAAGTGCCGGGCGTTTTCCACGGCCGCGCTGATCTTGCGGCGATTGCGGATTAGCCCGGAGTCTTGGAGCATCTGTTCGACGTTGGTCGCGCTGAAGCGGGCGACTTTGGCAGGGTCGAATTCGGCGAAGGCTTGGCGGTAGTTGGCGCGCTTGCGGAGGACGGTGTACCAACTGAGGCCGGCTTGGGCGGATTCGAGGGTGAGAAACTCGAAGTGCTTGCGGTCGTCGTGGACTGGGACGCCCCACTCGCGGTCGTGGTACGCGACGTAGTCGGGTTTGTCGAGGTCGAGCCATGGGCAGCGTTGGAGGGTCATATAGAAATCCTAAATCGGTTATAGAATTATCCGCAGATAGACGCAGATGGACGCAGAATGGGATGCACAAGACGATCCACCGCTCGAATCGTTCAAATGTATCAGCGTGCGCTAGCGGGAAAGTCAAACGCGGCCTTGTACTCCGGCCCTAACTTCAACCGCGCGTCGAATTTGCTGCCTTTTTTGCTTTTGAAACCCTTGATTACGCCGGTTTTGCCTTTGGCGATCAAGGTGTGGATTTGCTTTTCGGTCAGCTTCTTGCCCGCCATTTCCTTCCACACCACGAAGTCGCACCCCTCGCGATAGCGATTGCAGCCGAAGCCGCGCTGGCCCTCGATGATTTGACCTTGTCGGCACTTGGGACAGGTGAGGGGGGCAGTCGCTGGCGGCTTCTCTTGGGGTGAGGGGCGTCCCTCCGACTTTGAGGAGCCATTCCGCGGCCCGTCATCAAACTCGAAGACGATCTTGAACTCGTCGTCGAATTTGAGCTGCGCCGCAAACTTCTTGCCGGCCTTGGAGACAAAGCCCTGCATCT
>JAJDYK010000022.1 GCA_022825185.1 Candidatus Latescibacterota bacterium
CCCATTTTGGGCGTGTGCTTGGGCCATCAAGTCATCGCCCAAGTTTGTGGCGGACGCGTGGTGCGGGCCGACGAGATCGTCCACGGTCGCGCGACGCCAGTGCAACACGATGGCCGCACGCTGTTCGCCGGCCTGCAAAACCCCTTCGTCGCTACTCGCTATCACTCGCTAACTGTCGAGCGGGAGAGTTTGCCCGAATGTTTGGAAGTATCGGCCGCGAATGAGAATGGGATGATTATGGGGATTCGGCACCGGCGATGGCCCCTCGAAGGGGTGCAGTTCCATCCTGAGTCGATTTTGACCGTAGAAGGCAAACAACTACTGGATAATTTTCTTCGCTTATGAGGAGCGCAACATGATACAAGAAGCTATAAGAGACCTGATCGCCGGGGTAGACCTAGGTCGCGCTAAGATGCGGGCGGTGATGGAGCAGATTATGAGTGGCCAAGCTACCGACGCTCAGATTGGCGCGTTTCTGGTCGCCCTGCGGATTAAAGGCGAGACTATCGACGAGATCGCTGGCGGTGCCGAAGTCATGCGCGAGAAAGCTACGCCGATAGTGACGGTGCGTCCCGATCTCATCGACACCTGCGGCACCGGCGGTGATGATTCGGGGACCTTCAATATCTCTACGACGGTAGCCTTTGTCGCTTGCGGTGCCGGTTTAGCCGTGGCCAAGCACGGCACGCGCTCAATATCGAGCCAGTGCGGCTCGTCGGACGTGCTGACTGCGTTAGGGGTCAATGTCGAAGCTACGCCGGAAAAGGTCGGCGAGTGCATCGACGAAGTCGGCATTGGCTTTCTCTTCGCGATAGCCTTGCACGGGGCGATGAAACACGCCGTCGGCCCGCGCAGGGAGTTAGCTACCCGCACGGTTTTTAACATCTTGGGGCCGCTGACCAATCCGGCTGGAGCCAAAAGGCAATTGCTCGGCGTATTCGACGGCGCGTTGACCGAGGCGCTCGCCGGGGTGCTGCGCGAGTTGGGATCGGATCAGGCCCTGGTGGTACACGGTTCGGACGGGCTGGATGAGATCACGCTGACGGGGCCGACGCAGGTCAGCGAGCTTAGAGACGGGCAGGTCAGTACGCGTCAGATTCATCCAGGAGATTTTGGCTTGCAGACAGTCCCAGCCGAGGCGCTCAAAGGCGGCGACGCGGACCAAAATGCGCGCATCCTACGCGGGGTACTCGATGGCGAGGAAGGGCCGCAGCGCGACGTGGTGCTGCTCAACGCGGCGGCGGCGATGGTCGTTGGCGGGCTGGCTGAGGATATAACCGCTGGTCTCGAAGTAGCGCAGGAGTCCATCGACTCGGGCAAGGCTCGTCAAGCTCTGGACCGGCTGGTTGAGGTAAGCAACTCCTAGTACATCATCGCTCACAATCAGCCGGTGCGAAAGTGCCCGGCCCAGTTAAAGGAGAAGTGATTATGACCGAGTTAAGTCCCGACGCGCTGACCGGAACCGTGCAGCAGATGGACAAGCGGCTCGACAGCATCGAGAGACGCCTTGACGGTATCGAGACCCGACAGCGCGAGGACGCCAACGCCATCAATCAGCGTATCGACACGTTGACGCGCTGGATTATTGGCATCCAGCTAAGCACCTTTATCGCGCTGGTCGGCTTGCTGGTGACGATCCTGTTGAAGATACCCTAGCCACGGACCAAATGGCAGATATCCTAAGCGAAATAGCTGCGTACAAGCGCGAGTTCGTCGCCGACCGCAAGCGCCAGCGCAGTTTGGCCGATGTGCGGTCGCAGGCTCGCGACACATCCACGCCGGACGATTTCCAAGGTGCGCTAGCTGCGGACGGAATTGCGCTGATCGCCGAGGTAAAAAAAGCCTCGCCGTCCAAGGGCGTCATCCGCGCTGACTTCGACCCGGAGTGGATCGCCGATGCATATGCTGCTCATGGTGCGCGCTGTCTTTCGGTATTGACGGACGAGGCGTATTTTCAGGGGTGCGATGCTTATGTGCAGATGGCGAAAGCGGTTGCGGGCTTGCCGGTGTTGCGCAAGGATTTTACCATCGACGAATACCAACTCTACGAAGCCCGCGTCATCGGAGCTGACGCCGTTTTGCTGATCGTGGCGCTGATGGACTCCAGTCAGCTCGACGACTACCTTGGCTTAGCCAGCGAGTTGGAATTAGACGCGCTAGTCGAAGTCCACGATGGGGCGGAATTGGCGCGGGCCAAAGCGGCTGGTGCCCAGCTCATCGGCGTCAACAACCGCGACCTGCGGACCTTTGAGACCACCTTGGATACTACCTTTGCGCTTGTGGATCAGATGCCGGAGGGAGCTGTCGTCGTCAGCGAGAGCGGCATTGAAGATCGCGGCGATGTCGAGCGGCTCGCGGCAGCCGGTGTCGATGCGATCTTGGTCGGCGAATCCCTGATGCGCGAAGACGATATCGGGACTAAAGTGAGGGAGTTATTGGGCGCGTGAAAAAACGAGTATTTTCGGGCATTCAGCCTTCGGGCCACATCCACCTCGGCAACTACATCGGGGCCGTCCGCAATTGGCTTGTCAACTTAGAGGACCGCGACAATATCTTCTGCGTGGTCGATCAGCACGCGATCACCGTTCCGTACGACCCGGAGGCTTTGCATAGTGGTACGCGTGAGGCCGTGGCTTTGTACATTGCCTGTGGCCTCGATCCGCAAAAGTGCCGTCTCTTTGTGCAGTCGCACATCCCGGAGCACACTGAGTTGGCTTGGCTGTTGACCTGCATCACGCCGATGGGTTGGCTGGAGCGGATGACCCAGTTCAAGGATCGGGTGGGTGCGCGGCGCGAGCGCGTTGGCACGGGGCTGTTCGTCTATCCGACGTTGATGGCCGCCGATATCCTGCTCTACCAAGCGCACGAGGTTCCTGTTGGCGACGACCAAAAACAGCACGTGGAACTGACGCGCGACATTGCCGAGCGCTTCAACCGCCAATTCGGCGAGGTGTTCACCGTGCCCGAGCCGGTCATTCCGCAGGTCGGTGCGCGGATCATGGGGCTCGACGATCCGACCGCGAAAATGTCCAAGTCGGCCGAGGGCCAATACCACAGCGTCGGCCTGCTCGATGACCCGGATAAGGTGCGCAAGACGATCATGCGGGCGGTGACCGATTCGCAGCAGGGCATTGTCTTCGATCCGAGCCGTCCCGGACTGTTCAATCTGCTGACGATCTATCAGGCGTTGACTGGTCAGGGGAACGCCGAGATTGAGGCGCATTTTGCTGGCAAGGGGTACGGCGACTTGAAAAAGGAATTGGTCGAAGTGGTCATCGCCGAGATCGAGCCGATTCAGGCTCGGTATCGGGAACTGACGGCAGATCCTGCATACATTGACGAGGTGCTCAGGAATGGCGTGGAGCAGTTGCGTCCAATTGTTGACGCAACCATGGACGCGGTCCGCCGGGCTATGGGGCATCGGTAAGGGAGTAACTATGGAGCTAAGTGACTGGCGCGAACGCATTGATGGTATCGACCGGCAACTGATTGATCTGCTCAACGAGCGCATGCAGTGCGCACACGAGATCGGGCGGATTAAAAAGGCCGCGGGAAAACCAATACGCGATCCCGAGCGCGAGCGCGATGTGATCGCCAAGACCAGAGCCTACAACCAAGAGCTTCAAGGGCTGATGAAGGACGAGTCCTTGGAGAAGCTCTACTGGCTGCTCATCGAACTAACCACCTACTTCGAATGCGAGGAAAGCTAGTCTTCTTCCGGCGGACAGTCATCATCGGCGTGGGCCTGATCGGCGGCTCCATAGGCTTGGCGCTCAAGCGCACTGGCTTTGGCGGGCAGGTTGTGGGCGTCAGCCGCTCTGCGACCATTGATCGCGCGCTGGAATTGGGCGTGATCGACGAGGGTTGGGGCTACGACGAGTTGGGGCAGGCGCTCAAAGGGGCCGACCTGGTCTTTATCTGCACGCCGATCAAGCGGATTCTGACGCTGATTGCGGAGGTGGGGCAGCTCGCCGAGCCGGGGACACTCGTTACCGATGTGGGGAGCACCAAGCGGCGCATTGTCGCGGCGGCCGAGGACCATTTCAGCGACGAAGTGTACTTTGTCGGCGGCCATCCGATGGCCGGTTCTGAAAAGGCGGGCGTGGCCGCGGCCGATCCGTTTCTTTTCCAGAATGCGATCTACATTTTGGTCCCCGATCAGAAGGTGCCGGCCGATCGCTACCAAGCATTGACTGCGCTCTTGCGGCAGATCGGGGCGCGGGTGATGGAACTAGACGCTGAGTCACACGACCGGGCGGTCGCTGCGATCAGCCACCTGCCGCAGATGATGGCGACCTCGCTGGTGAGTATGGTCGGGCGGCTGAATGCCGAGCGGGACCACTTCTTGCCGCTGGCGGCTGGCGGTTTCCGCGACTTGACGCGGATTGCCTCTAGCCCGTTTGCGCCGGTGTGGGAGGACATCTGCGCGACCAATGCCGACGAGATCCGCGCGATGATCGATCGCTACATCGCCGTGCTCGCAGATGTGAGGGGGCGGTTGGAGGCAGAGGAGCTAAAGGCAGATTTCGATTTTGCCAACGAGATTCGAGGTTCCATCCCGAGGGATTCAAAGGGGTTTATCCACGTGCTGCACGAGATCTTGGTGCAGGCCGAGGACCGGCCCGGCGTCATTGCTGAGATCGGGCAGGCGCTGGGGGCGCAAGGGGTGAACATCAACGATATTGAAGTGATGAAGGTACGCGAGGGCGAGGGGGGGACGATACGGCTGGGATTTGACAGTGCCGAGAGTGCGGAAAATGCGATGGGAATTCTGACTAGGCTCGGGTATGTGGCACGGAGACCCTAGGCGATGGCAGCGACCGTAACCCCTGTCAAGAAAATCGAGGGACAAGTCTCGGTGCCCGGGGAGCGGGAGCTAGCCGAGCGCGCGCTCGTGTTGGCCGCATTGAGTGAGGGGAATAGTACCGTCCGCCACGTGCCCGTTGCCGCTGACCGGGTGGCCGCTCTGTTGCGCGAGTTGGGCGTTGACATTACTAAGCGCGCAAGCACTCGTGTGGTGCATGGCGTTGGGCTGCGGGGATTTCGGGAGGCAGCGGGACCGCTCGATCTAGAGGGGTTGGGCGATACCGCGCTGCTGTTGCTTCCCTTGCTCGCCGGGCAAACGTTTCGCTCACAGGTGAAGTTGGGCGCGGAAGCCGAGCGGTGTCGGCCCTTGCTCAACCTGCTGGCCCAGCTTGGGTTTGCCGTCGAACAGGAGGGAGCGGACACCTTTGTAACTGGGGGGCAGCAGGCCAAAGGGTTTGTTCTCTCCGAGGCACCGCCGACCGACGCCCTAGCGCTGGCCGCAATGGTGGCGGCGCTCTTTGCCGAGGGGACGACCGCACTGAAAGTCGGCAGCCGCGTGGAGCGCTTGTTGCGCGAGCGTGGGGTCGCCGTCGAGCGGCGCAGACTGCTGTCGATGGAGGGGGGGCAGGCGTTAAAGGCAACTGACGTAGAGGTGCCTGGGCAACTTGCGTTGGCTTATCCGCTCATGGGGGCTGCACTGTGCCGCAAAGGGTCGGAGCTGACCATCAGGCGCGTGGTTATTCGTCCTGGGCAGCGGGCGTTTTTGGATTTGCTGCGGCAGATTGGGGCGGAGATTACTGCGGAAGACCTTGGGGAAAGCGAGTTCGATTTACACGTGATTGCTAGCCAGTTAAAAGCCACGCGCGTGGCTGAGTCGCGGGCGGCTAAAGTCGCCGACCAGATCGCGTTGCTGGCAGTCTTGGCGACTCAGGTGCAGGGGACGACGGTCATCCGCGACATCGAAGACGTGCCGCACGTGGAGCATTTATGCGCTGCGCTGCGCTCGCTCGATGCGCGGATTGGCCAGTTCCCCGAGGGGCTCGTTATCAAAGGCGGCTTCCCGCTCCAGGGCGGCCAGCTCGACGGCAAGGGCGATCCCGGTTTGACCATGGCTTTTGCCGTGGCCGGGCTGTTGGCCGAAGGGGAACTGACCATCGAAGGCAGCGATTGCTTGACGCCCATCTGGCCCGATTTTTTTAACACCGTACAATCTATTGGAGGAGATTGAAGATGAGAGGAATTTTTCGGCTCTTTGTGTGCTCGGCTGTGATGTTGTGCGGCGGCCTACTCGCCATCCGCTTGCTCTACGGCGTGTCGTGGCGCGAATCCTTTGAGATTGCCAACTGCTTTATTGAGGATTTGTTGGGGTGATCCCACCGATGCTTTGGCTGGACTGCTATAAATTTAGGCCTCGGAGGACGCGGTTGAGCTAATAGGCTGAAGATTAATCATGCCAGCTCCAAATGCCCCTAAAATTTACCACATCGTCCATGTGGACCGCCTGTCCTCCATCATTAGAGACGACTGCCTGTGGTGTGATGAGGTGACGGCCCGGCGTTCAATAGACGGCCCGATGATTGGTATGAACCACATCAAACAGCGGCGGTTAGGATTGCATCTGCAGAGCCACCCGGGCCTCCACGTTGGCGACTGTGTGCCATTTTACTTTTGTCCACGTTCGGTCATGCTCTATGTGATCTACCGAAAGGAGCATTCAGATTTGTCCTATCGGGGTGGACAGGATCCTATTATTCATCTGGAGGCGGATCTAGCGCAGACGGTCGAGTGGGCAGAAGACGAGGGGTTGCGCTGGGCGTTCACGAACTCGAATGCCGGCGGCTTTTACCCTCGTGATTGGTCTAACTTAGATCAATTAGATCAGATCGAATGGAATGCGGTACAAGCTAGAATGTGGAGCGGTCCCGATGTTGATCCATCCATTAAGGAACATAAGCAAGCGGAATTCCTAGTTGAGCGGCGTTTCCCATGGAAATTGGTTAACCGCATTGGCGTCCATTCGCAACAGGTCGAAAGGCAGGTGAAAGTTTCCTTACAGGAGGCCGATCATCAACCGCTTGCCGAAGTTAAGAGGGAATGGTATTACTGAACAGAAGGGTCAATACGCATAACCGAAAGGAGAACGCTATGATCGAATACAAGACCGGCGACCTCATGGCCGAAGAGGCCGAAGCTTTGGTCAACACTGTCAACTGCGTTGGGGTTATGGGACGCGGTATCGCACTTCAGTTCAAGAAGGCATTCCCGGAGAATTTCAAGGTCTATACCAACGCATGTAGGCATAAGGACGTTCAGCCCGGCCGGATGTTTGTTTTCGAGAGAGGTGATATGTTTTCTCCGTGGCCGCGGTACATCATCAATTTTCCGACCAAGCGACACTGGCGCAACAAGAGCAGGATGGAGGATATCGAGTCGGGGTTGACGTCGCTTGTAGCGGAGATTCGGAAACGCGACATTCGCTCGATTGCCATCCCGGCGCTCGGTAGTGATCTGGGAGGATTGGACTGGAACGAAGTACGCACTCGCATGCAAGCGGCTCTAAAAGAACTGGATGACGTGAATATCGTCATATTTGAGCCGGGCAGTGGGCCGGTCACACACGAGCCAACCGTTCAAGCGACGTTCTAATAAAATGCTCGCCTTAAGCTGGCCCCAAAGGAGATTTTTGTGATTTCCGGGACGACGCGGGTGCTCGGCGTCATCGGCGACCCGGTCGCACACACGGCGTCGCCGGCTATGCACAATGCCGCGCTCAGGGCGTTGGATCTCGACTATGTGTACGCGGCGTTCCGCGTCGCTCCCACAGCCTTGTCTCAAGCGCTCGCCGGAATGCGTGCCCTCGGCATGGTCGGGCTGAATGTAACGGTGCCGCACAAGCAGGCCGTCATGGCGCATCTCGACGAGATTTCCGCCGAGGCCCAGAGCATTGGCGCGGTCAATACCATTGCCAACCGCGATGGTCGGCTCGTGGGGTACAATACCGACGCCTTTGGAATCGTGCAGAGCCTCAAGGCTGATGGCGGCTTGGACCCGCTGCCGCCCAAGGTTGCGCTCCTTGGTGCAGGTGGTGCGGCGCGGGCCGTGCTCTACGCGCTGCTGGCGCGAGATGAGGTGGAAGAAGTGTTGCTGCTCAACCGCACGGTGGAAAAGGCCGCAGCCCTCGCTGGTGATCTCGACAGCGCTGGCAAGGTGCGGGTCGGGTCGCTGACGGAGACCGGGCCGATTGGGGACGCTGGTTTGCTCATCAATGCCACGGCGCTGGGGATGCACCCCCGCGACGACGTTTCGCCGCTGGCGGACCCGTCGTGCCTGCACGAGGACATGCTGGTCGCCGACATTGTGTACAATCCGCTGGAGACGACGCTCATGCGGCAGGCCGCAGCCGCTGGTGCCACCGCGATCAACGGCTTGGGTATGCTCGCTTGGCAGGGCGCACGCTCGTTTGAGATATGGACGGGTGTCGAGCCGCCGGTCGAGGCGATGATTGAGGCCGCATTGGAGCATTTTCCTGACTAGGCCGCTACAAAGACAATCAACATAAATAGCGCATGATAACCGAATCACTAGAAACGCGTATCAGCGCGGCGCTGGCCCGAGCGGGCGCGCCCGCGGATTCACCGGCTCTCGTCGGTCCGGCTACCCGCCCGGAGTTTGGCGATTACCAGGCCAATGGCGTGATGGCTGCGGCCAAGAAGCTGAAGACCAATCCTCGCGCGCTCGCCGCTCAGGTTGTGGAGGAACTGGATCTGGAGGACATGGCCGCGTCTGTGGATATCGCTGGACCGGGCTTTATCAATATCCAGCTTAAGGGCGAGTGGTTGGCCGCGCAGTTGGGGAACGTGTTGGCCGATTCGCGGCTCGGCGTGCCTAAGGACGCGCCGCAAAAGGTTGTACTCGATTACTCGCATCCCAACTTGGCCAAGGAAATGCACATCGGCCATCTGCGCAGCACGGTTATTGGCGATGCCATCGCCCGCGTCCTCGAATTTTCGGGCCACGAAGTTGTGCGCCACAATCACGTGGGCGACTGGGGGACGCAGTTTGGGATGCTCATCGCCCACTTGGACACTTCGACAGGCTCAGTGTCCACGGAATTGGCCGATCTAGAAATATTCTACCAATCGGCGCGTCAGCGCTTTGACCAGGACGAGGCGTTCGCCGATCTGTCGCGGGAATACGTGGTCAAGCTGCAAAGCGGTGACCCGCACGTGCTGCGGATGTGGCAGCAATTCATCGACGAGTCGCTCGCCCACGGCCAGCGCATATACGACGCGCTAGGGGTTGGTCTCAAGCCCAAAGATGTGCAGGGCGAGAGCGCGTACAACGACGACTTATTTCGCGTAGTCGAGGATTTGCGGGACAAGGGTTTGCTGGTGGAGTCCAACGGCGCGCAGTGCGTCTTCTTGGAGGAATTCAAAAACAAGGACGGCCAGATCACGCCGGTGATCGTGCAAAAGTCGGACGGCGGCTATCTCTATGCGACGAGCGACCTCGCGGCTGTGCGCTATCGGGCCGGCGCGCTCGCCGCCGACCGCATCCTCTACATCGTGGATGCGCGCCAGTCGCTTCACTTGCAGCAGGTCTTCGCGGTGGCGCGGGCGGTTGGGTACGCGCCTGAGACGACTGCTTTGGAGCACCACGAGTTTGGCGCGATTTTAGGCGCTGACAACCGGCCGTTCAAGACGCGGGTCGGTGGCACAGTCAAGCTGATGGACGTGCTGGAGGAAGGCGTGGCGCGGGCCTTTGCCCAAGTGAGCCAGAAGAATCCCGACATGGACGAGGCCGAGCGGCGGCAGATCGCCCGCGTGATTGGCATTGGCAGCATCAAGTACATGGAGTTGTCGTTCAACCGCACCTCGGACTACGTGTTCGACTGGGACAAGATGCTGGCCCTCGATGGCAACACCGCTCCGTACATGCTCTATTCGTACGCCCGCATCAAGAGCATGTTCCGCCGCGCTGGCGTGGATGAAGATGCGCTTGACGGGGCGATAATCATTGGCGAGAGGGCCGAGAGTGTGCTCGCGATCAAGCTGTTGCAGTTTCCCGAGGTGGTCGCGGCCGTGGCGCGCCAGTGCTATCCGCACATGCTCTGCAACTATCTCTACGAGCTGGCCGACGCCTTTATGAAATTTTACGAGCAGTGTCCGGTGCTTCGCGCGGACGAGCCGGTGCGGACGAGTCGGCTGCTGCTGGCACTGTTGACCGCGCGCATCGTGCGCCAGGGACTCGACCTGCTCGGCATTGAGACGCTTGAACGGATGTGAGGCGTGGGCCGTGACGGAAGGGCCGATATTTCTGACGGGTTTTATGGGCGTGGGCAAGACCCGGGTCGGGCGCATTTTGGCGCAGCAGCTAGGGCGTAGCTTTTTGGATACTGACCGGATGATTGAACAGCGCGCCGGCAAGACCATTGCGGAGATTTTCGCCGACGAAGGCGAGGCGCATTTCCGCCAGCTAGAGCGCGACTGCGTCCTCGAAACTTGCCAGCGCCCAGATGCCATAGTGGCCTTGGGCGGCGGGGCAGTTACTCGCGCCGACAACGTCGAGGCCGTGCGTTGCGCGGGGATTTTGGTATGTCTCAAGGCGGACGTGGATACGATTTTTGCCCGCGTCAGTCGCCGCACCAACCGGCCTCTGCTCGCTGGATTGGACCCGCAGGCGCAGCGCGCTAAGATAGAGTCCCTGCTCCGCGAACGCGCTCCTTTCTACGACCAAGCTCACATCGAGTTGTACACTACGCAGGCGCAGACGCCTGAGGACACGGCCGGGCAACTTCTCGCCTTGTTGGAGAGCTATGCAAAGAATTGACTTAGACATCCCGGGGGCTGCATACCCCATTTTCGTCGGTCACGATATCTTAGGGGAATTGGGACCGCGCTGCCGGGACTTGGCTTTGGGCCGGCAGGTCGCGCTAGTGAGCGACGAGGTTGTGGCCGCGCGCTATCTGCAACCTGCGGGGGAGAGTTTATGCGCCGCTGGGTTTGAGGTGTTGGAGATTGTCTATGCCGGGGGCGAGGAAGCTAAGAACTTGATCGGGGCCGAGGGCATTTTCGGGCAGATGATCGGGGCCGGGTTCGACCGCGGCGCTTGGGTCGTGGCGCTTGGCGGGGGCGTAGTCGGCGACATGGCGGGCTTTGTAGCTTCCACCTATTTGCGCGGCGTGCCCTATGTGCAGGTGCCTACGACCATTGTCGCGCAGGTGGATTCGAGCATCGGCGGCAAGACGGGAGTCAATCACGCGCTGGGCAAAAATCTGATCGGCACCTTTCATCAGCCGCGCTTGGTCTTGGTCGATACCAATGCGCTGCACTCGCTACCGAGGCGGGAGCGGGTCGCGGGCATGGCCGAAGTGGTCAAACACGGGCTGATCCGCGACGCTGCGCTCTTCGCCTTTTTGGAGGAGCACTTGGAGGAGGTCGTGGATATGGCGTTGGTGCCGGAGACCTTGGACTGGCTCATTGGCCGCAATGTGGAGATCAAGGCCGAGGTGGTGGCCGCCGACGAGAAAGAGCAGGGTTTGCGGGCCATCCTCAATTACGGGCACACCATTGGGCACGCGATTGAGGCCGCCACGGACTACAGCCGCTACCGGCACGGGGAGGCGATAATTTTGGGCTTGATCGCCGCTGGAGAAATCGCCTGTCGCGAGGGGTTTTGGCCCGAGGCGGAAAGACAGCGGCAGGATGCGTTGTTGGGGCGGTTGGGGGTGCCCGGGGGGTTGGCCGAGGTGGAGGCGGAGCGAATTTTGACCTGTGCCAAGGCCGACAAGAAGCGGGTGGATGGGCAGTTGCGGTTCGTGTTGGGGCGACGGATTGGGGAGGTGGTGGTGGTGGAGGGAATAACCGATGACACGGTGCGCGCGGCCATTGAGTATGTGCAGCGCGTTAGCGAGGGATGAGATGAGCGAAAACCAGCCCCACAAAGTCCACCTAGTCAGCTTGGGATGCCCGAAAAACACGGTCGATTCCGAGCGGATGCTGGGGCTTTTGCAGGGCCATGCCTATCAGATGACGGACGCGCCGGAAGAAGCGGACGTGGTGGTGGTCAATACTTGCGGCTTTATCGAGCCGGCTAAAGAAGAATCCCTCGCCGCGATTATGGACGCGCATCGGCTCAAGCAAGAGGGTCAGTGCGAGGGGGTCATCGTCACGGGGTGTCTATCGACTCGCTACTACGAGGAGCTCGCGCAGGAGTTGGTGGAGGCCGACAAGTTGTTGACGATCGCTGACGAGGCCGACATCGTCCGCCACGTTGACGAGGTGTTGGACGTCCAGCGGCCCCAGTACTTGGCCAGCTTGCCGCGGACTTCGCTGACGCCCAAGCACTGGGCGTACTTGCGCATATCGGACGGCTGCGATCACCAATGCGCCTTTTGCGCCATTCCCGCCATTCGCGGGCGGCACGTGAGCGAGCCGGTCGAACAGCTCGTGGCTGAGGCCGAGCGGCTGGCCGCGGAGGGGGTGCGGGAGCTGGTCTTGGTCTCGCAGGATTCGGTGCGCTACGGGGCCGATCTCTACGGCCAGCCACAGCTCGTGCGCCTTTTGCAAGCGCTCGCCGAGGTGGAGGGCATTGAGTGGATGCGTTTGATGTACACCTATCCGGCGTTTTGGACTGAAGAGCTGATCGATTTCTACGCCACGTGCGACAAGATGTGCCGGTACATCGACATGCCGCTGCAACACATTTCCGACCCGGTGCTCAAGCGCATGAAGCGGGCGACGACGCGCCAAAAGACGCTCGATTTGTTGGCGCGATTGCAGGAGCGACTGCCGGGGGCTGGGCTGCGCTCGACGTTCATCGTTGGCTTTCCCGGGGAAACCGAGGACGATTTTGCCGCCTTGCTGGAGTTCGTGGCTGAGACGCGCTTTGACTACGCGACCGGCTTTCTCTACTCGCCGGAAGATGGGACTTCGGCGTATGAGCTTGGCGATCCGGTCAGCGAGGAGGTCAAGCAGGAGCGCTACAGCCGCCTGACGCAGTTGCAGGAGCGCGTGGGCACCGAGAAAAACGACGAGCTTGTCGGCACGCGGCAGGTGGTTTTGGTCGATGCGCGCGTGGGGGAGATGTGTTATGGGCGGATGGAGCGCGATGCCCCGGAAATCGACGGCCAAGTTGTCATCACCGAGGGCACGCCTCCGGTGGGTTCTTTCGTCGAGGTGGAGATCACCGCAGCCGCGCCCTACGAGTTGAGTGCTAGGGTAGTGGGAGGGCCGCGTTGAACAAGGCAAAGCCGCGCGATATTGCCGTGGATGGCCGGGCTGGCGAGTTGGTCATCGGGTGGAGCGATGGCCGCGAGAGTCGCTATGACTTGGAGGGGTTGCGGCGCGATTGTCCCTGCGCCCATTGCCGGGAATTGCGCGACGCGAGCGAGGGCGGGTTGACGCTTTTGCAGCCCGAGGCGGTGTCAGCTACGGCTGAGGTGAAGGGGGTTAGCTACGTCGGGCGCTATGGCATTCGCATTGAATGGGCCGATGGGCACGACCACGGCATTTATACGTTTGAGTTTTTTCGCGCGCTAGACGCGGGCGGATGAGGGAAAGTCGTATACTCTGTCGGAATGATAAGTTATGGGCTTTTGCTCATGGGCATAAAAGGCCCCCCTAGCTATGGCAGCGTTATTGCGACTGCTACAATCTCATCTCGTAGCCGTCGGTCTGGGTCATAGAATCGTACCTGTCCAGACGAAACCTGCACAATAACAGGGTCGTTATCTACTGAGTATCCAGCTAAGTCTTCAACAAGAAGCCAATCAAGTATGGACAGATAGTATGCGTCGCCTGTATTGGTGTAGAATCTTTTCACATAGACTTCGGCTACGGTTGTAGGCTGTATTCGAGGATCGCGGAGATAATAACTAGTAATCTCCTCGTTCCACGCGTCCTCATTCAAGCGCATCTCTATTAAGATAAAAGGGGAATTGGCGCTTTCCCCCCTGTCTCCCTTCTCGCCTTTTTCGCCCTGCGGTCCCACTGGCCCCATCGGCCCTTCACAAGCGGCAAAAGAGGCTCCTATCAGAAGAACAATTGCAAGTCTGAATAGCTGCACGAGTGCATAGGATTGCTTCATAGTGGTCTCCTTCTAGCTAGTTAAAACACAAGTTGTTGTTGTGGTGTTTGCTGGCGTCCCAGCACGGGCGAGGTATTAAACCGCTTGTCTTCTAGCAGTTCCTCGACAGTCATAAGCTGCATCTTGGGGAAGTTGCGCCCGTCAATACCGCCGTCTGCGGTGCGTCGATTGGTTACAAAGCCCTCAGCCAATTCAACAGCCCACTTATGGAAGTGGTATTTGTCGCGTTCCCAAAGCAGTTGTGCGCCCTCGACATTCCGCTAGCGGTCTTTTGCTCGACCCCATATTGGGCCGGTGCAGAGATGGCAGTGTACTGAATTTGCCCAGAGATCAGGAAGTCCATGGCTAAAATACCGTTGTGGGGTGGGAGCGACCATGCAATTTCTACCAGTCCGTCTGGGGTGACACCGATTTCTGGCTCGGGCAGTTGTCGTTCGCGTATCTCACTCATAAGGAAAGTGGCCAGCGATCGCAGTGATTCAAGCTCCATGGGGGATTCTTCAGGATCATCTTTGACAAGTGTTCGGAGGTCGGTGAGGCGATCCGCAATCGCATCGAGATTGAACCGTCTGAGGATGTCAATGATCTCCTCAGGCGTGCTCGCGTTTTCGATCTGGGGCTGCCAAACGCGCGAGGTTGCGGACATGTCGAGCGTAGAGACGCCGTAATCACCTTGCATCTTTCTCGAACGTTCCACCATCTCCTGATTGCTCTCCTCCTAGGGGTTAAATTGATGGTACTGTTAAGGCCGCCCCCGTCAAGCTACCGCAGCAGCGTGAGCTTACGCGTTAAGACCCTCTCGTCCGTCACCAGTCGATACAGGTACACGCCGCTGGCCACGGGACGACCCGCGTCGTCGCGGCCATTCCAGCGGAGCCGGTGATAACCCGCCTGCTGCGGCCCTTGGTGCAAGACCACCACCTGTTGCCCGGTCAGGGTGAACACGGTTAGGCGCGCAGGCCCGGCGGTGGGCAAGAAATAGGAAAGAACTGTCTGGCTGTTGAATGG
>JAJDYK010000010.1 GCA_022825185.1 Candidatus Latescibacterota bacterium
CGGGACTGGTGGCCGCCAGCCCTCGGCTTCAACAACCTAGAGCCGCCCTTCGACGACCCGGACATGCGTTGGGCCGTAAACCACGCCATCGACCGCGAACAACTCGTGGCCATCGGCTGGCAAGGCGCGGGCGAGTACACCCTTTTGCCGTTCCCCCACTTCCCGCCGCTGATGCACTACATCGACCAAGTGCAGGACCTGCTAGCAAAGTATCCCGTAGGAAAACACGACCTAGCCCAAACCACCGCTATCATGGAGCGCAAGGGCTGGAGCAAGGATGCGGAAGGTATGTGGCAGCAGAACGGCGAGCGCTTGAGAATCCCCGTCGTCGTCTTTCCCTCTCTCTTCCAGGACTTCACACCCGTACTCGTCGAGCAACTGCGCCGCGCGGGTTTCGACTCCTCCTTCCGCATGTTCTCCGACGCCTACACCCGCATGACTCAGGGCACGGCCCGCGCCTTTATCATGGGCAACGGCGGCTCCGTGCGCGACCCGTACTTCACCCTCCGGCTCTACCACAGCCGCTACGTCCAGCCCACCGGCACGGCCACTCCGTACTTCTGGCGCTGGCGCAACGCGGATTTCGACCGCTTAGTCGATCAGATGGGCCAGACCGCGCCCGACGATCCGGCACTCGTGCCGCTCTTTCGCCAAGCTCTTGAGATCTGGCTGGCCGAATTGCCGGCCATTCCCCTGCTCCAGTGGTTCCACCGCATTCCCCACAACCAAACCTATTGGAAAAACTGGCCCTCGGCCGAAAACCCCTACATGAACAGCGCCTATTGGGTGCGTTCGTTCTTGATCGTGCTGTTGGGATTGGAACCGGCACAGCCTTGAGTGAGTTAGAGAAAGGTATTATTGCGATGTGTAGCAGTGACTGCCGATTACTTGTCCAGTTAGGCGCGAAAAGAGGAGAAACACGTGAAGATATACGTCCTTGCAGTCGTGATAATAGGACTGGGATATGCTGTATTTCCAGACTACGCAGAGGCTACAGTAGCGTGGTCAAAATGCTCGGCATCTTATGACTCAAAGCGCTTTCGGGCAGATGTGAGTTTAGCCACTCTGAATGCCATAAATCTAGCCATTTGACAAGCCGGACCGCGACAGGAGGCCGATACGCCAATGGCGGACTAGTCCGATTGTCCTCCTTTCACAGTCCAATAAATATTTGGGGGGCTCGCTGATTGTTGAGTTATAAAATTGCGGATGCCGTTATTCACTCGACGTGTTGCGATAGAAGGACTCTCACTGAAGGGAGCAACGCATTGGGGATTTCCATCACCGTTTGCGTTGTGTCCTCCCAAACGGCCTCATCTTCCGCCACGGCCTCTTCCTCTGTTTGCGATTCGTAATGCTGGAGGAGACGTTGGACACGTTCCTCGTTCCAACCATCCGGAAATCTAGTCTCATTTTTCATTTTCCTCTCCTTCTCATTCGCCTCCGATATGCGGTCAGCGGTTTTCCCCTCAGTTCGTATGCAGTGATGACAAAGACATGGTCCGGCTCGGGGTCCGGCACATAGATCACTCGGACATAGCGTCCGCCACGAGTCCGTCCGATTGCAACACGCGATCCTTCTCTTCCAGTTCTATCCTCACTAGGCGACATCAAAACATCTTCAACCTCATGCTCTTCGATGCCATGTCCATGAATGTGCGGGGAACCTGTTTCCGGGTCAACGTAAAACCTGAGATTCATCGTTTAGCTTGCTCCAAGCCAATTGCGAGAATGGGTTAAAGAAAGAGGCTATTTGATGTACACCAGCGCCTGCCGGTACAGTTGGGAGCCGACGCGCAAACGCGCCCAATAGACCCCGGAGGCCACCAGACGCCCTTCGCCGTTGCGGCCATCCCACCCGGCTAGGTAGCGACCCACTCCCCGGCCACTGGTCAGTTGGCGCACCAATTGGCCATCGACCCCGTAAATGGCCAAGGCATAATCCGCCTCGACCGGCAGCACGAAGGGAATTCGCGTAAAACTGTTGAACGGATTGGGGTAATTGGCCAACAAAGCGACCTTGTCGGGAGTGGTTCGTTCCACCTCTTCCACAGCCGTGGGGACCGCGCCGGGCAAATATCGGGCCAGTGCGGCACCGCTGATGATGTGGGCTTCCCCCGCGTTTTCGCGTCGATTGTCGGGCCCGTCACCGGCCATGCCGTTGGGGATGGCGTCCACCCGTCCGTCGCCATCCATATCGCCGCTGGCCCCCCAATAGGCCGAAAAATCAATCGGGTCGGGTGCTTGAATCCACACGACGGGTACTGCGGGGTCGGCCAAGTCGATCTCGTGCGGCAGATCAGGGCCGCCGGCCAACACCGCGAAACCGCCAGCGAAGCGCCGCCTGAGCGGCCCCTCGTCGCCAGGCACACCCACGAAGAGGTCGTCGTACCCATCGCCGTGAATATCGCCGGCAGCTACGGCGTCGCCAGTAATGGCATCGGGGCGGGCACCGTAGATAACAGTAACGTCGGCCGGCGGCGCGGCCATATCCAGCCGCTGTCCGCGCCGCTGGGGACCGCCGTACACCACGTACACCTCGCCAGCGTCGGTGCGGCTATTGCCCGGACCGTCGGCCCGGTACGCACCGATGAATAGGTCTTGGATGCCGTCGCCGTCGATATCGGCCAAAACGAATTCCTCGCCCAGCCGGTCGGGCGAACCCCCTCCACCATCGGCCCCGTAAATAACGGTCAGATCGGCGGGCGGATCCCCGGCTAAATCAATGGCCGCAGGACGCTGGGGACCGCCGTACACCACGTACATTTCCCCGGCGTTTTCGCGCTGGTTTTCCGGGCCATCCCCAGCGCCGCCAGTGCGATGATACGCATTGCGCAAGGTCCCGAAAGCCGCCGCGCCAATGGCGATGTCGTCGTACCCGTCGCCGTCATAGTCGCCAGCAGCCACGGTCGAACCAGCGTGGTCTAGAGCATCGATGCCGTAGATGATACTCAAAGGATGTTCCGCAGCCGCCAAATCGATAGTAGCGACCGAATCTAGCGGGCCATAGAGGACGTACACCCGTCCCGCCTCAACAGCCCCCGCCGCCCCCGAAGCCCGATCCGCCCCCACCACCGCATCCCGGTGGCCATCGCCGTCGATATCCCCGGCGGTCATCCACACCCCCAAGCGGTCGTCGCGCTCAGCGCCGATAACGGTAATCAACCCCTCCGGCCAAGGTCGTTGCGCCAAATCCAAGCGCCTCCCTGCGGCCCGCAACTGAGCGATAAGTTCGGCCGAGAAAATATAGAGCTTGCCAGCGTTGGAACGATCAGGAGCATCGGCATAAAAAGCACCCACCAAAAGATCGGCGCGGTCGTCGCCCACGAGGTCGGCCACATGGGTCTTAATACCGAAAAGGTCGCGCCGGGCCTCGCCATATAGAGTGACCACATCGCCGGAGTCGGCAGCCAAGTCCAAGCCACCCCCCAAGGGTATGGTGTCGAAGCAAATGGCCACTTCGCCGGCATTGGAGCGATCGTTGGCAGGGCCATCGCCGGCCATGGCCGAAATCACCAGATCGTCGCGCCCGTCGCCATCGAGATCGCCAGCGGTAATAGGAGTGCCGAATTCGGCATCGTTGACGTCGGGGTTGTACACTGTGAACTGGCCCGTCTGAGCGGTATCGGCCAGATCCCACACGTGGACTATTTGGGCCGAGACCGGAATGGCCAGACAGCACAGGATCGACGACAGAGTAGCCGCGTATTTCATGGAAATTCTCCGCGAAAAACTTGGCGAATTATTGCATATGCCAAAGTCAAAAGTTGA
This sequence comes from Candidatus Latescibacterota bacterium, assembly GCA_022825185.1. Next base: position 3,772 of record JAJDYK010000010.1, read on the forward strand.
ATTGCCAAATAGTCTGTGAATCTGCGGTCCGTTACCGCTCCTATTCCGGACTCTGTGACTGCATGACGATTTTACCCATCATGCAACGACATATCGCATCGACTGTATGGTCCACTTCAGCGCCTCGACCGTCGAGTTCCGAATAAGGGATGCGATGACCTATGGCCGTGAGGGGGTTTCCGTTAATTTCTACCTCAAACGAGAATCCTTCGCCTCCCAGTTTCCACGCAACAGATAGGTTCAAACCAAAACTACTGTTCCCCCTTCCTGTGTAATCGTTGAATCTGTATTCCTCCCTTAGCTCGATTTGCCGCTCATCACTAAGTTTGAACCCCCGCTTTACGATGTGTTCCCGTTTCGTCCGTTCCCAATCGGACACGGAGAATAGCCCACCTCCGATTGATTGATGTTGCCCGATGTATGAGACTCGGAGGTAGTCACGAAATAGTTGCGATAAGCTATCAAGCGCATTCTCCAGCTTATCGAGCGTCGAGCGAACGTTCATAAAAAAGACACTATCGAGTACTTCGAGATCGGATTTGTTCGGCTCCGGTCCTCTCTTACGTCGCACAAAGAGTTCCACTTCTTTATCCATATCATCGGGTTCGCGAAGCGATTCCCCTTTCGCAGCCCGAATCCCTAGTTCAAGCGACCATTGGACGTTTTCCAACATGAACTCGGCGAGTGGCAACATGCGCCCTACATCGGCGTTCTGAAGCCCGCTGATGTAACGATCCCGGTCTTCACTCTTGATCACGATAGGCGGCAGGTTGTTCCGAAGCAAAGCGTAGTTGGTGAGCAGCCGTGCGGTGCGCCCATTTCCGTCGTCGAATGGATGGATACGGATAAAACTCCAGTGCGATTCAGCTAGGAACAACGGCAGAGGATAGGCACTCCGATCCAGATCACGCCGAAAATCACGAGTCCATGCCTCCATTAATGGGGGCGTTTCCTCGGGTTCAGCGAATCGGTGGAGTTCTCCGGTCGCCGTTCGCACGTGATTCGGCTGTGTCTTGTATTGGCCCGGAACAATGCGCTTCTGCGTCGGTTGGCCATCCGGCGTCTCTGCGTAGCTCCAGAATGGCTCCTTGAGGATAATTTTGTTTAGCTGCCTTATATCGCTCTCCCCAATAACCTGTTCCTCGCCTGCGAGAGATCGCGTATAGTCGATCGCAACATCGTGCGCCTTCATCTCCTCGTAGTCCCGCATCGGATGCCCGCCAGCCGTGCGACCGTAAATAAGCAGTAGTTCTGTCTCGTGGTAGGTCAGCGTGTTACCCTCTATATGGTTGCTGTTGTAATTCCATTCGAGTCTGATTTTCCTCCAGAGTCGTTCGTCGTCAGCGCTCTTCATGCCTTCGCGCCGCTCGTGCCATTCCGCAATCGCTGCCTCCAAATCCGCTAGGCGTTCAAAGAGGTGAACGTGCTCAACGGTGAGGTTTCGGATGTCGATGCCTAGTGAGCAGGATTCGGCGATCCAGCGGGCCATTCGCTCTTTGACGCCAGCATCGGCTTCTAACGCAGAAAGCGCATCCAGCACGTCATTCATAAATGCATCTCCTTCAATTACCAAATAGCCTGTGAATAAAATGCGCGGATAGCGGAATCCGAGGTGACGAGCGGGCAGGCATGCAGACTGGCCGTAGCTACAATGGTGCGGTCAGCAGGGTCGCGATGATCCCAGTCGAGTTCGAGATTTTTGATCCAAGTCTGGACGTCTATCGGGAGAATATCGAGGCGATCAATTTGTTCCAGTTTATCGGTGAATTCCTGGATGGAAATCGGTATGGAGAGCTGTTCTTTTTTTACTTTAATACCAATTTCCCAGATAGAGATCGAACTAAGAGCAATGCGGTCGGCGTCCGAGATCGCTTGTGCTGCGATTCGAGATAGCCTGTCTCGATTTAGCGTCCAGAATACGAGGGCCGAAGTGTCCAAGACGATCACGCCAGCGCTCCCCATTCGTCAGTGGTCGGCGTATTGATGTCTGCGCGATAGACGACTTTGCCCTGAATCGCTCCGAACACCTCTTCCACGGTCTTTTTTTGCGCAATCGGCTGAATGCGCAAAACAGGGCGATTGTGATCTGTGACGATCCATTCTTCGCCGGTTTCTTCAATATCGCGAAAGATGCGAAGCATATTGGCTTTCAATTTACTTTTTGAAATAGAAGGCATTTTTTTCCTTTTTGATGTATTATGACCACAGTTATGACTATGGTCATAATACGCAAAATTATTTTGTTGTCAAGGGATTACTTGTATTGCGAGACGCGACCCCACGATTCGCCGCAAAGATATGGTCTAGCGCAACAACACCATCCGCCGCACTAAGTCCCCACCCGGCGTCGCCAAACGCGCGATATAGACCCCACTCGCCAAATCGGCTCTATCAAATCGCACCGCGTGGCTTCCACTGTCCAGCACTTCGTTGACCACGACGTCCACCCGCTGCCCTAAGATATCAAAAACCTCCAACCGCACGGCCATGCGCCCAGGAAGCACAAAGCGAATCTGGACCGTCGGGTTAAAGGGATTCGGATAGGGCGGATACAGGACGGGCTGACCGGGCAACGGCCTTTGTGAACTCGACTCGGCACCCACTGCGGTAGCCGGAGGACGGGACACCCCCAGGCCTTGGAAATCAATCCAATTGATATTGAACAGGCCGTCGTCACCCGGATTACGTATAAAGACGAAAAACAACTCGTGGGTGCCGCCCGGGTCCGCAATAGGTGCCGCTAGGTCCGTGTAAACCTGCCAATCTCCCGTACTCCCCACGCGCACCGCGCTAATCGGCGGCCCCTTCAACGAATCAACGCGCACTTCGATGCGCCCCCCCAGCCCAGCCGAAGCCACCCGATAATTGAGCGACTCAATGCCCTCTAAGTTCATGGGCGCAAAGGAAATCCAGTCGCCGTGGGCGATAAAGCCGATATTCTGCCCGCCGCCAGCCTCGTCTCCAGTCGTTTCTAACAGTACTCCACTCTGGCGCGTATAGTGCTCGGCTTGCTTGCGCTTGGGTTGCAGAATGTGGCCCGACCGACCAGTCAAAGAAGCCACCGACTCCGTGCCCAAGTCTGTATAGCGCGCTTCGACCGTATAAAACAAATCGTCGCCATCGCTGCCGTGCCCTGCCTCAGTCTGAAAACTACCGCTGCAAGCGCCGTATTCCTCAAGGGGATGACTGTGCTCGTCGTGGCCGATAAACGCTTGCAATACCACCCGGGCGCAGTCGGCGGTCTCGTCCTCCGCGTCAAAGGCTCGGACTTCAAAATCGACGACTTCTCCCCAGCTAAAAAACCCGCCATCCGGGGGCCGCACGATCTCCACCTTGGGGACGGTATTGCCCACCGATATAGGCACTTGCGCCACGCCTTGGTTGCCCTCGGCGTCGGAGACCGTTAGCTGAGCAACATAGTCGCCGCTAACCTCGTAGGTGAAGACGACCTCTGACCCCGTCGCGTCAATCTCGCCATCGCCGGTAAAATCCCAAGCGTAGTCTAGCACCGACCCCGGATCGGGATCAAAGGAATCGCGGCCCGAGAAATGCACTTCCAACGGCGCAGCTCCATTGGTCGGCGCGGCTTCAATGCGGGGCACCGGTGCCCGCGTACCCCGCACGTAGTCAATCCGCACCACGCGGGCATCGTCGTTGTCACCCCAGAAGCCGCTGCCCCATTCCAACACGTACAGCGAGCCGTCGGGGCCAAACTCCATGGAGATAGGACGGATGAATTCCATGCTGTCTAAAAAGGGATTTATCTTGAGGATGTTCCCGTCCTCGTCCAGCTTGACCTCTTTAATCCAATTGCTCGCCCACTCGTACATAAAGAGCGTGCCGTCGTAGTACGCCGGCAGCTTCTTGTCGCCTGCTGCAGCATCGTAGTAATACACCGGACCAGCCAGCGCCGTGCGACCGCTGTCAGCGATAATTTCGGGGAACGCGGACGAGGTGCCATACGGATACCAAACCCACGCCGCCTGCGCCGGAGGCAGCGATTGCAATCCCGTGTTGTTGGGTGATAGGTTCCTCAGCGCCCCGCAATCGAAGGGCATACCGGAGCTTTCAGTGGCAAAATCGTAGGCCACGTAGGGCTGGTTGTCGCCGATGCAGTAGGGCCAGCCAAAATTGCCCGCCGCCCGCGCCTGATTCCACTCGTCCAGACCGATCGGCCCCCGCTGCGGATCGGCTTGGCGGGCGTCGGGACCGACATCGCCCCAGTAGAGCCAGCCGCTTTTGCGGTCGATCGACAGCCGGAAGGGATTGCGCACACCCATGATGTAAATCTCGGGGAGGCCCTCTTCGGCCTCGGCGAACAAATTGCCCGGGGGAATACTGTAGCTGCCGTCGTCTTGAGGTTTGATACGCAGGATTTTGCCGCGTAGATCAGCCGTGTTGGCCGCTGTGCGCTGGGCATCCCAATCGCGCCGGCCCGGCCGCTCGTCCAACGGACTAAACCCATCCGACTCAAAGGGATTGGTATTATCGCCGACGCCGATGTACAGACTACCATCCGGGCCAAACGCCAGCGCCCCACCCGAGTGGCAGCACGCACGCCGCTGAGTGGGAATCTCCAGCAACACGACTTCGGAATCCAAAACCAGTTCGTCGCCCGCTAACTCAAAGCGAGATACGTGCTGCTTGGCCTCTTCGCCGTGTGGCGAGTAAAACAGGTAGAGCCAATTATTGCGGACAAAATCTGGATCTAGGGCGATGCCCAGCAGGCCGTCCTCAAAGTCGGTCGAAACCGCTAACTGTCCGGCCAAACGGGTCAATCCAAGGTCGGGCCGATATACGTTCAGCTCCCCTTTGCGCTCGATAAAGAACACGCGCCCATCGGGAGCCACGGCCAAGTCAATGGGATTTTCAGCCTCGCTGTCGAGGACGACCTTTGCAAAATTGGTATTCAACGTGGCCCCGCAATCGGCCGCAGTTACTCCTGTGGCGTACTCGATGCCGCCGAGGATATGCTGCATGAACAGAGGTTCGCCGTAGCTTTCGCGGGTGTGGCCGCCGCCGGTGTACCAAGAGCGGCCGCCGTCGTAGTCGTGGCACCAAGCAATGGGATGGTCAAAGCCGTGGTTGCCGCCGTTGTAACTACCCTCGTCCAAAGTAGCCAAGATGTGGACTCGCCCACGGGGATTGCGGCGGTAATTGTACCACTCATCGCGCCGCTGCCAGCGGGCGGACAAATGGCTAGTGGCCGGATGAACTCGGTCGGCCACGTGAATCTGGCCCTGCTGGATGGCCGGATGGCTGTCGAAGTAAGCCCCCACCAAGTCGCCGTACCAGGCCCAGTCGTACTCGGTATCGGCCGCAGAGTGGATACCCACAAAACCACCGCCGCTGCGGATGTAGCGTTCGAAAGCCCGCTCTTGATCCGCGGCCAGTACATCACCGGTAGTATTGAGAAAAATCACCGCCCGATACGGTGCCAAGCCCTCGTCGGTAAAACGCCCCGCGTCCTCAGTGGCTTCGACGGCAAAACCATTTTCCCGCCCCAAGGTCTGGATAGCGGCAATACCGTCGGGAATGGAATCGTGGCGAAAACCAGCGGTTTTGCTGAAGACCAAGACAGCCACATGCTGATCATCAAAAGGTTCCGCAAGGACTTGGGGAAGTCCTACAAACAACAGCGCAAAAAGCCAACGCGTAGTTTTCAAAACATCCGAATCCTATTTCCGGTCATGCCAAACCCACGCGCACAGCTTCCATTGCCAAATTTTCGGAGTCTGGCTGCCGTTTAAGTATGTCTCTTGGCCATCTCCATGTCCACTTTGGCCCCAACACCTAAAGACGAGGCCGTCCAGAAATACATATATTAATTTAGGTTCTACGTGGTCCTAAAAGCGATAAATCGGAAGAATCAAACGAAAGGAAAAACGTGAAGATCAACTACTTTGAAGACACGGATACCGCATTTATCGAATTCACTGCACAACCTGTCGCCGAGACTCGGGAGTTGTGCGAGAACATCTATATAGACCTCGACGAGCATGGCAACCTCGTCTCCATGAAAATTGAGCACGCCGAGCAGAGTGCCAACATCCTAGAATTCACCTTCGAGCGTCAAGAAAAAGCGAGCGATGACCTCCTCGAATAAAGAGGTGCAAGATGAAGCCCATGAACTGGCGGGACTACATTACCGTTGATCCCGAAATCTGCCATGGGAGAGCCTGCATCACGGGTATCCGAGTGCTAGTGACTACAGTCCTAGACAACCTCGCAGCCGATTTGAATCCAAAAGAAATCACGACAAGCTATCCGTCGATCACCCGCGAATCCGTCCAAGCGGCGGTGTGCTATGCCGCTGAGTTGGCCAAGGAACAGGTAGTGTCGTTGGCTGAATAAAGTTCTCCGCGTGAGATTCAAGCTGGACGAGAACTTGCCGTGCGAGTCAGTCATGGCCGAGAAGTGGGCATCGGTCAGCATCCGGCGAGTCCGTTCGGCAAGTTCCTCGCGGTGCGTCAGCCAAACCGCCTTGCGCCCGCCGTGAGCCAGTCGGTTAGCAGTGCTCCGGCGATAATGGTTTTGCCGCCGCCGGTGGGCAACTGCATCATCACCCGCGCTTTGGTGTCAGCAGCCAGAGCGGTTTGAACCTGCTGCAGCAGGTCTCGTTGGTAGGGACGCAGTGAAACGTTCGCGGCCCGTGGCTGCGCTACCTGTGCGAACGCCATGTCTCGTTCATCGTACTTCATACATCTGCGCGGGCTGCTCCGAAGTTCCGTCGTCATTTCGCCAATCCCTTCTGTCGTCCGCGGCGTAGTGTGCGTTTTTGATCCGCTGGCCGTGAGGGATAGGCGGTGATGACATGCTCGCCGAGCATCACGACCTTGCAATTCGCTAGACGTTCCAGCTTTTGGATCTCCCGCTTGCGGATGTCGATTTCGCGGGCGACATCCCGCTTGAGCAAAATCCAAGTCTCATCGTCAACCTGCGTTCCCAACTCGATAATGAGCGGAATATCCCTTTCGCGAATGGCCCGCTGCTGCATACGTGTCTCGGCGTGGCAGGTATAGCTAATGTCGATCATTGGTCGTCGCCCCCTTTTTCAATTTCGGAGTTGGTCTCTTGAGATTCCGTCTCTTCTAAAGTTTCGCCTGAGAACAGCCTATCCAGTTCCTCATTAAATATAGTCCCCTCCTCTATGCGCTTCCTTAAAGCACCATCTGGGTCCAAAATGCCACTGTGTAGCAGATTTCTGTACATTGAAAGGCTGCCCAAGCGTTCCATGAAATCGCTCTCCTTTAGCCACTTCTCTAAATCGTCTTTTGGAATCTTCATACCTTCTATGATTATGTCTATAAACTCCTTCTCTACATCCCTGCGGGTGTCCGATAGTTCACCTTCAAGCCACTTCGCCCGCTCTTCACCAGCGTCTTCCGCCATCAGTTCCTCGGGAATCTCAGAAAGCCGCACATCGCCGGCTTCAAGAGCTATCTTGGCGAAGTGCGAACCGTTGGCTATGCCGTCGAGTTCGTCCCTGCAAATGTTGTAGTCAGGGAACTTCAATGGCGAGCCGAACATGAGCCTATCACTGTCTATATGGACGACGCCGGGGATGTCCAGTTCAACTTGCAACTTGCGTAAATAGCCGGCGAATGGGTTATCTGTGGAGGGATCGAAGAAGTCCTGATGACTACTGACCCAGATACGAGTCCCCCACGCCAGAACCCGTCGATTTCTTCCAAACGACTTTTCGCTTCTTCTGCTTCCTCTATTTTCTCGCGCCGCCAAGCGAAATGACCGTTTTTACACCTTGAAATACCCACTAAAGCTCCGTTCACCGTACATGGAGGAGACAAACGCGGACATTTTGGTGCAGCACGGCCCTCGCCCCTGTCATCACCATGGGAGCCGACAAGCAGTCAAGGCGCGTAAACAACCCATCGGTGTGTGCTTGCCGACACACTGAACGCCACCCGCAAGCCCCCTCTACCAGACCAACGCGACGCTGGCATGGATATTGCAATGTATTGACCGCCATGGCCGCTTTTGATAGTGTTTCCAAGTCCCTAATCAGCACCTATCCGCACGAGTTTTTGGCCTTTCTGCTCGGGCATTCACAGGTGCAGATGCTGGACATGCTCAACCCGGAGCAGACCACCGTTGAGACGCAGGTGATGGACAGCCTGCTGCGGGTGCAGATCAACGGCGAGGAGGCGTTAGTCCACTGCGAGTTTCAGACCACGGACAGCACGGCCTTGTCCATGCCGCTGCGGATGGCGCGCTACATGGGACGTTGCATTGCCGAGTACGGCTTGCGCCTGTTCTCGCATGTGATTTACTTGCGTCCTGACGCGGGTCGGCACGATCCGGGGCAATACATCCAAGAGGATGTCGGTTATGAGGTGGTGCTGCGCTACAAGGTGATCCGGCTGGCCGCGTTGGATGGGCTGGCGCACTTGGCGTCGGGCAATGTGGGGGTGCTGCCGTTCACGCCGCTGATGGGTCGTCCGGCCGGGATGGATGTGGAGGCGTGGTTGCGTCGGTGCGTGGAGACGACCGAGGGGTTGGCTGCCCCGCGTACGGTCAAAGCGAGTGTGCTGGCACACATGGGGGTGCTGAGTTCGTTGGTGTGCGAGGAATCGACCATTTTTTCTCTTATCTCGGAGGAG
>JAJDYK010000056.1 GCA_022825185.1 Candidatus Latescibacterota bacterium
CTTGGTCATGGTTGGGTCCTCCGTCGGTATTCGTCTGCCAGTGTGCGCAACACAGTCCGCAAAACACTAACTTCCGAGTCGGTCAGGTTTGTTTTATCGCCTTTAGCGAAGATCGACAGCAAAAACACAGGAATGTCTTGGTCGAGTTGTTTGATGGTCTTAAAGAGAAGGCTAAAGCGACGCTTAGTTTAGGCTCAGACAACCTGATTTGAATCTTGCAAGTTCTATTGGTTGATAAGACTCGGCCAAGACATCCCTCACTCCTTCGCCCAATGCACCAACCCCATCTCCAAGGGATTTTGCAAGTCGGGATGCGAGGGCACCACGCGCAGAGTGTAGCCGTGAGACCCAGCCGCCGCGCACGTAAAGGTGCCGACGAAGTGATAAGTCCCATCGCCGTTGTGCCCATCCAATTCCAGCGGATACACCTCAGTCTGCGCGAACTCGCGCTGGGCGTTGAGGCGGCCGGCGTAGATCTCGACGCGGACATCCTCTGGCGATAGCTCGCCCAAGGCCACTGCGGCGCGCAACGGCACCTTCATCCCCACCTTGAGCAACCGAGGAAATTCAGCATCCACCGCGCCGATCTGCACCTGCGACCACTTGGAGCGCACGTGCGACTTCCAATGCGTCAGCCGCTGAACTCGCTCGCGATCGTCCGCCAATTCCTCAAATCGAGCCTGTCCGGGCAAGTAGAACCGCTCGACGTACTCGCGCACCATGCGGTGCGTGTTGTACTGCGGCACAAGCTGGGCAATGGTCTCCTTCATGCGGGCGATCCAACCGCCGGGCAATCCATCCGCATCGCGCTGGTAGAACAGCGGGATCACCTCGGTCTCCAGCAGGTGGTAGAGCGAGTTGGACTCGACCTCGTCTTGGTACTGTTCGTCGTAGTCCTCGCCGCGGCCAATGGTCCAACCAGCGTGGTCGTCGCAGGCTTCGTCCCACCAGCCATCGCATACGCTGACGTTGAGCACGCCATTGACCGCAGCTTTCATACCCGACGTGCCCGAAGCCTCCAAAGGACGGCGAGGGTTGTTGAGCCAAACATCGCACCCTTGCACCAAGTAGCGGGCGAGGTTCATGTCGTAGTCTTGCAGAAAGAAAATCCGGCCATTAAAGGGCGCTTGCCGCGCGAGGTGGACGATTTGGCGGATCAGCTCCTTGCCCGCGTCGTCGTGGGGGTGAGCCTTGCCGGCGAAGAGAATCTGCACGGGCTGCTGAGAGTCGGAGAACAGAGCCTTGAGCCGCTCGATATGGCGGAAAATCAGGTTGCCGCGCTTGTAAGTGGCAAAACGGCGAGCAAAGCCAATGGTCAACACCTCGGGATCGAGCCGCGCTAAGGTCTGTTCAATCTTGGCCTTCGACGCGCCCTGACTCCGCATCTGCTGGCGCAGGTGATGACAAGTTACGTCAATCAGCCGCTTGCGCCGCTGCTGGTGCGTGTCCCACAACTCGCGGTCGGGGATCTGATAGACCGGATCCCAGTCCCGCTCGTCAGCCGATACCAACCGCCAAGTGTCGCCGAGATAGCGGTCGAACAGCTCGGCCATTTCCAGCGAAACCCATGTGTGGAGATGGACGCCGTTGGTGACGTGGCCGATGGGGATTTCGCGCTCTGCAAAGTCGGGCCACAGCCCCTGCCACATGCGGCGACTGACTGCGCCGTGCAGCCGACTGACGCCATTGGCCCGGCCCGAGAGCCTCAGCGCCAAGACCGTCATGCAGAAGTCGGCGTGCGGGTCGTGGGGATCAACCCGGCCCAAGCCGATAAATTCCTCGTGCGACAGGCCGAGCCACTCGCGGAAATAACCCAAGTGCGCCTCAATCAAGTGCGCGGGAAACCAGTCGTTGCCCGCGGCGACCGGCGTGTGCGTGGTGAACACATTGCCCACGATGCTGGCCTCGCGGGCCGTGGCAAACGAATAGCCGTGCTCGGTCATTAACCGCCGAATCCGCTCAAGTGCCAAAAAGGCCGAGTGCCCCTCGTTCATGTGGCAGACAGTGGGTTCGATGCCCACGGCTTGCAGGGCGCGCAGACCGCCGATGCCGAGGAGAATCTCCTGCCGGATGCGCATGGCCGCGTCGCCCCCGTAGAGGCGAGCGGTAATATCGCGGTCCGCCGGGGCGTTTTCGTCGAGGTTGGTATCGAGCAAATAGAGCCGCACTCGGCCCACCTCCACCTGCCAAATCCGCGCCTGCACCGAGCCGTGGGCAAATGGCACCTCAATGGTCAGGTGCCCTCCGTCGCCGCCGTGGACCGGCTGCACGGGCATCTGGTAGAAGTCGTTTTCCGGGTTGCGCTCTATTTGCCAGCCATCGGCGTTGAGGGCTTGGCGAAAATAGCCCTCGCGGTAGAGCAAGCCGACCCCGACGAGGGGAATGCCTAGATCGCTGGCGGCCTTGAGGTGATCGCCGGAGAGCACGCCCAAGCCCCCAGAATAGATGCGCAGGCTCTCGGTCAGGCCGAACTCCGCCGAGAAGTACGCAACCTGTAACTGGCTCTCGCCGTGCGTCTGGCCAAACCACGTCGGCTGCGACAAATAGCTCTCAAATTGCTCGACGATGCGCTCGATGCGGCCCCGCAGTTGCTCGTCGTCGATTAGGGCATCGAGCTGGTCTGGCTGCAGGAGAGTCCAAAAGCGCAGGGGATCGCGCTGGCTCTCGACCCACACTTCTGGGTCTATCTGGTAGAGGGTGCGGATGGTCTCCTTACTCCAACTCCACCATAGATTGTGCCCCAGCTCCCACAGCGGCGTCAGTTGCTCGGGCAAGGACGGAATGATATTGAGGCGATATAGCGGTTTCATTGTTAGTTTCTTCTGTTAATTGAGTCGGCAGGACGCCCTAAGACAGCAGCGAAGGTGAATTTTGTCAAGGTCTGTCCGAGCTTCTATACTTAACTGACGTACGCGTCTCGTGCGTAGGGGGCGGTTTGCGAACCGCCCCGCCCGATATTTCAGGAGAATCTCATGCGCGAAACACCCAAGGTGATCATCAGCGGCTTTGCCGACGAGGGACCAGAGGACAAAAAGGCCGAAGCCCAGCTAGCCATGCTCGCGACGCTGGGCATGTCGCACTACAGCTTGCGCTTTGTCGATGTGGGACAGGGCGTCAAAAATGTGATGCAGCTAACGCAGCCCGAGATAGCGCGGCTGCGCCAATTGCACGGCGAATTCGGGATTGCCGTGGCCTCGATCGGCTCGCCGATTGGCAAGGTCAAGCTGCTCGATGTAGAAGACGGCTCTTCCAATGCCTACATCCCGTTTGACCAATACTTGCAACAGGACGTGCAGCGGGCCGTGGATCTAGCCGGAGAGTTCGAGACGCGGCTGATTCGCGGATTCTCGTTTTACCATCCCCAAGGTGAAAATCCAGCGGATTACGTGGAGCCGACAGCCGAGCGGCTGGCGCAAATCGCCGAAGTTTGCAGCCGGGGCGGTGCCATTTTCGGCCTGGAGGTCGAGGCCAACCTCGTCGGTCAGAACGGGCAACTCCTACAGAAACTCTACGAGATGGTGGACCATCCCAACCTGTGCCTGATTTTCGACGGCGGCAATCTGTCGAGCCAAAACTTCACCCCAGTCGAGACCCTAGCCGAGTATCACGCAATGCGCGAGGGAATCGGCTGGATGCACATCAAGGACTACCAAATCGACCCAGCTCTCCAATGGGAGGGCGTCGTAGATGAGGAGCGGCTCAAAAACTTCGTGCCCGCCGACCGCGGCGACTCCGCGCACGAGGCCATCTTGCGCGACTTCCGCACTCGCATCCCGGCCCTAGAGCACGAGTTGAAGCAGCAGGGAGTCCCCGGCGTGTTCCTCGACCTAGAACCGCACCTAAAAGGCGGCGGACAGTTTGGCGGTTTCAGCGGCGTCGATGGGTTCGGGGTCGCGTTGCGGGCGCTGCTCAACTTGCTCGACTACGTGGGCATCGGCTACGCGCTGACGGATTACGAAGTGATCGCTCGGCAACGGGACTAGCGCCCTTGCGCCAACAGGGCCTCGTGCCGCTTTTGGAAGGCAGCGCTGTTGTCGTCCTCAATCACTTCCAAATCGACGCCTTGCTCAAAGCCGGGGATGTTGCCAGCGTAAAAGGCCTGCTGATAGTGGGATTCAGCAGTAAATTCCCACTCCCGCTCTTTGCCATCCCCCGGCCAGTGCACGCGGAGAATGCGCTTTTGGGCCAAGTAGCGGTGCTTGGGCGTCGGCTCGGCGGGATCCACCCGGTACTTGGCAATCGCCTCTTCATCCACCAAGACGCCCAAGCCGGGCGCGTCTGGAACCGGCATATAGCCGTCGCGGACTTCGATAGGCTCTTGCAACAGGTCGTCCTCCCACAGCTCGTGGCAGGTGATATAGGGCAGTTGGGCGTGCGAGAGCACCGAGCCGAGATGCGCCGCATACGTAGTGGTCATACCAGCGCCGACGAGCTGGAGCCAAAAGGGCTTGTTTTGAGCGGCCGCGAGGGTTGCTGCCCGCCGAGTATCGGTCGCGCCACCGCCGATGACGAAACCGTCGCAGCAGTCGTTGCGCAGATACTGGTCTTGGTAGTGCTCGACAATAGGTTTGCGCACGCGCTCGCGCAAAATCCGCGCTCCATCCACGTCCGTATGCAGGTAAAACGGGCTTTCGTACATGCCGACGTTGGGATTTTCGTCGAGCTGTTGCAAGATGATTTCGGCCTTAGCTTGGTTGAGCAAGAAGCCGTTGAAGTCAACGTCGAATTTGTAGTCGGCCGGTACTACCTTGGCAACCGCATCGGTTTGGGCGATGATGTCGCGCCAAGGACGGGCCTTCATCTTAAAGGTGGTGTACCCGCGCTTTAGCGATTCCTCGGCCTCGGCGACCCAGTCTTGGGGCGGCATATCTATGTCCCACCAAGAGATGGGACAGCGGTCGCGGAGCTTGACGCCGAGCAACTCGTGTACGGGCACGCCGTTGTCTTGGCCCACTAGGTCGAGGCAGGCGACTTGCGGGCCAAAACCAATGTCGTCGCGGTTTATCAGGCTGGCCGGGTTTTGCCCGACGAGGCCATCGACCGACGGCTGGCCGTGATTGTCGGCCCAGCCTACGAGGCCGTTGTCCGTCTCCAAGCGCACCACCCACACGCGCTCGTCGTGCGTAGAGGCGCGCTGCATGGCGCGGGTGACGTGATCGGCGTAGAAGGGAATGTTGAGGGCAATGGCTTCAGCGTGGGTAATCTTCATGGGAGCCTCCGAGGATGATGGGGTCACAGATTGCTGGACAGAAGACACGCAAAAATTCGCAGGCAAGCAACCGTTAATTTAACCTAACGCAAGGAAAGGTAACGCCATGAGCAGTACGTATGAAACCTTTGTAGAACGCCTCCACGAACTGGCTGACATACACCACGCACAGGGGCTGATGAGTTGGGACCAAGAGACCTATATGCCGCCGCGCGGCGCAGCCATGCGGGCCAGAGCGATGGGGACCTTGGCCGGTCTGTACCACGAGCGGCTCACCGCCCCGGAGTTGGTCTCACTCGTAGCCGATCTCAAGGACGCCGAGCTAACAGGCGACGCGACCGTCAACGTCCGCGAAATCGACCGCCATCAGAGCCGGTCGCTCAAACTCCCCAAGGAATTGGTCGTCGAGCTGAGCCAGACCGAATCCTTGGGGCACGAGGCTTGGATCGAGGCGCGAGAAAAATCGGACTTCGCCCTTTTCCAGCCTTGGCTGGAGAAAATAGTCGCGCTCAAAAAGGAGGTCGCCGAGCGAGTCGGGTACGAAGGCGCAATGTACAACGCGCTGCTCGACGAGTACGAGCCTTATGCACGGGCCGAGGAGATCGCCCCAATTTTTGCCCAACTCAAAGAGCAACTTGTGCCGCTAGTCGAACAGATCGCCGCCACCGGACGGTACCCAGCGCGGGGCGTACTCGACCAAGAATACCCCATCGAGCAACAGGAGCTTATGGGACAGCAGGTGTTAGCGGATATGGGCTTCGACATGGAGGCTGGACGGCTCGACTTGGCGGTGCATCCGTTTTGCGCGGGCACGTCCCGCGACGATGTGCGGCTGACCACTCGCTACAGTGCCGATTGGCTGCCCGGCTCGCTCTTTGGCACCATCCACGAGGCCGGACACGGCCTGTACGAACAGGGCCTGCCCGCCGATGCGATCGGTACTCCAGCCGGCGCGAGCGTCTCACTGGGCATCCACGAGTCGCAATCGCGGCTGTGGGAGAACATGGTCGGCCGCAGCAAAGCCTTCTGGACGCATTACCTGCCCAAGCTACGAGCGCTTTTTCCCCAGCAGCTCAGTGCGGTCGATCTAGACGCCTTTTACGCGGCAGTCAATCAAGTCGAGCCGTCGCTGATCCGGGTCGAGGCCGACGAGGTGACGTACAACCTCCACATCCTGCTGCGTTTTGAACTGGAGTGCGACCTAATTGAGGGACAAGTTGCCGTGGCTGAGTTGCCCGAGGTGTGGAACGAGCGGATGGAACAATACTTGGGCATCCGTCCTCCCAACGACGCCCTCGGCGTGCTGCAAGACACGCACTGGTCCTGCGGCCTACTGGGCTATTTCCCAACCTACACACTGGGCAACCTGTACGCAGCCCAGTTTTTTCACCAAGCCCACCGTGACCTGCCCGACCTCGAAGCACAGATTGCTCAGGGCGAACTCGGGCCGCTCAAGACTTGGCTCAACGAGAAAATCCACGCCCGTGGCTCACGGGCGACGGCCAGCGAATTGGTCGAGGAGGTCACGGACGCGAAGCTGAGCGCCGATTACTTCATCTCCTACTTGTGGGAAAAGTTCGGGGCGCTTTACGGACTCAGCCGATAACCTGTTGCAAGAACCGCAGTTGGTTCGCGCCGAGAATTTTGCGGACATCGGCCTCGGCATAGCCGCGTGCGGCCAAGCCCACCGCAATGTCCGGGAGACAGGTCGCGTCTTTCAATAATAGGCCACCGCCGTCAAAATCCGACCCCAAACCGACGTGGTCGATGCCAGCGACGGCCACCGCGTGTTCAATGTGATCGAGCAGGCCGTCGAAGGTGGGGTTGTGCGCGTCGATAAAATCTGGGACAAACGTGATGGCCACGACCCCGCCTTTTTCGGCGAGGGCGCGTAGTTGCTCGTCGCGGAGGTTGCGCGGGTGGTCGCAGAGGGCGCGGCAGCAACTATGGGTGGCCATAAAGGGAGCTTGGGCCGCTTGGGCCACATCCCAAAAGCCCGGCTCGTTGAGATGGGACACATCGACGACCACGCCTAGTTCGTTCATCTGCGCCAGTAGCTGGCGGCCAAAGCCGGTCAAACCGCTACCCCCCTCGACCTCGCAGCCGTCTCCGGCCCAAGAGCGGGTGCTGTGGGTGAGGGTCATGGCGCGGACGCCCAATTGGTAGAGTAGCGGAAGGACGTGGGGACTTCGCTCCAGCGCATCGCTGTTTTCCACTGCCAGCACAGCCGCCAGGCGGCCCTCGGCGCGGGCGCGCTCAATGTCCGCCGCGCAGCGCGCAATGGCAATGCCCTCGCTATGCTCTTCCACCTCCTGCAAAAAATGGCCCAAGGCATCCATGCAGTAGAGCAAGTGATTGCCCCAAGGCCGGGTGCAGTCAACAGCGAAAAACGCCGCATCCAGCCCTCCCTCCCGCGCCTTGGGCAAGTCGAGCTGAACGCCATCGTCCGGCGACTGGTACTGGCGCAAATAAGCAACAGCCCCGTCGCGCTGGTGAAAGTCAGCGCGCTGTGCGCCATCTATGGACATGCCCCGACGAATCAGCGCGACGATGCTGTCATTGTGCGAATCGATGACCAAGGAGTCTTGGTGCAGGCGGCGAGCGGTCTGTTCGTCCATTGTTTTATCCAGCCATGTACTCGTCAAAGTCGATCACAACGCCTTGCTCTGACGAGGCCCCTAAGGCGTTGATTAGGCCCACCGTGGCTAGGTTGCGCGGCCCAGAGAAGGGCGGCTCCACGTCGCTGAGCACGTAGTCGCGGAAGCCGTCCAAGAGGACTTCCTCGGGATGGGGATTTTCGTCCATAGGTATGATCTCGTCGGCATCGGCTCCAGGCCGCCGGATCGCCAAGCCGCCGGAAATCTCTTCGACCGTGCCCTTCTCACAGTCCAGCCGCCAGCTAGAACCACCTTTATGGGTAGCAAAGGTACACTGAAAATTGAACGTGGTGCCGTTGTGGAACTCAATCCAGCCGTCGATGGCCGAGCCGCCGCTGTACGGACTCCAAGGCGGATTGAAGCTGTTGCAGAACAGCCGTCGCGGCTCGGAGTCGAGCAAGTGGCGCAATTGATCGAAGTCGTGGATGCCGCGCTCCCACAAATAGGCGTGCTGGTCCGCGCCCGAATGATGCACTCGCGGCCGCCAGCCGTATTTGGTCATCAAGCCAAAGGCTGGCTGGCCCAATTCACCGCTTTGTAGCAGGCGGCGGATGGTTAAGACCGGCGGATAGTAGCGAGCGTTTTGGGTGACGGCGACCTTGAGGCCGCGCTCGGACGCCTCGGCGACGATCTGCCGCGCTTGGCCGAGGTCTTTGGTAAAGGGCTTTTCCACCAGCACATGCTTGCCAGCGCGGACTGCTTCTAAACACTGGCCAGCGTGCAGGTCGGGCGGCGTAATGACCACCACAGCGTCCGCTTCGACGGCTTGCAGGGCATCGGCCGGCGTAGAAAAACACGCCTCTTCGCCTAGGCCGGTAGTCTCCCGCGCCGTAGCGAGGTTTTCCTCATTAACATCGACTAAGGCGACGGCCTCGAAGTCAGTGCGGTCGCGGAAGCGATTCAGGGGCCAGCGGCCGCGGCCACCCGCTCCCACGTGGATCGTGCGAATAGTCATGATGAGCTCCAATCGAGGGCAAGTTGAGTCAACAGGCGCACGCCGATGCCGACGCCGCCTCGCGGCACGTAGGGTTTGGCTTTTGTACACCAAGCAGTGCCGGCAATGTCGAGGTGCGCCCAGGAGTAGTCGGCGAATTCGGCCAACAGCGCCGCAGCCGTGCTGGCACCCGCTGGCCGACCACCTGAGTTTTTCATGTCGGCGATGTCGCTATCGATCTGCTCGCGATATTCGGGCCACAGCGGCAGACGCCAGAGCCGCTCGCCAGTCTGCTCCCCGGCGGCGAGCAACCGATCCGCCAAGTCGTCGTCGTTGGCAAACAAGCCCGAGGCGTGGTGCCCCAGCGCGGTTACACAAGCGCCGGTGAGAGTCGCCAGATCGACGACCGCGGCTGGCTCGTACCGGGTGGCATAGGCGAGTGCATCGGCCAAGACGAGGCGACCTTCGGCGTCCGTACTGACGATCTCAATGGTCTTACCCGCGAGGGTGCGCAGCACATCGTCGGGACGGAAGGCGGTGCTAGAGGGCATGTTCTCGGCCGCGGCAATCAGGCCGACAACCCGCCGCTTGAGACCAAGCGCGGCCACCGCCTGCATCGCGCCCAAGACGGCAGCAGCGCCGGACATATCGGTCTTCATCGTGCGGATGCCCTCGACGGTCTTGAGAGAGAGGCCACCGCTATCGAAGGTGATGCCCTTGCCGACAAACACCAACGGATCACCCTTGCGGGGGCCGTGTTCAAGGACGATAAAACGCGGCTTGTTGGCACTGCCCTGACCAACGGCCACCAGAGCACCCATGCCTAGCTCGGCCAAGCCCTTTGCGCTGAAGACCCGGCAGCGCAGATCGTAGGTTTTGGCGAGGCGGCGGGCCGTGCGTGCTAGGTAGGCCGGCGTCACTTCGCCGCCGGGGTGGTTGACCAAGTCGCGAGCGAGACAGGTGGCCTCGGCGAGCGCGCGGCCTCGGCGAACACCGCGCCGCGCCTCTGTGAGCTTAGTCGAGTCGAACTCTACGATGTGCAGCTTGGCCAACGACTGCGATTGAGGGCGCGAGCGGTACTCGTCAAAGCAATAGGCTGCCAACAGCGAGGCTTCGGCCACCGCTTGGGCTGCCGACTCGACCGATAGGCCGCCCGCGCCAGCACCGTGCAGGATAGTGGCCGCACTCTTGGCACCCAAGCCGCCGAGAGTGCCAATGGCCGTACCAGCGGTGCGGCGCGCCCGTTCGAGGTCAAAGCCCTCCTGCTCGCCCAAGCCAACGACGAGGACGCGCGGCGCTGGAATCTGGCCGTGCGTGTAAAGCAGCAATGTTTGGCCGGCCTTGCCCTCAAAGTCGCCGAGGTCAATCGCCGCTGAGATTTGGCCGTCTATAGCTTGGTCAACCGCACCCGTAGCCCCGCCGGGGCGCGCTCCGGCAAAGAGGTTGACCACGAGGACGTCCGCGTCCTGTTTTTGAATGGCTCCTTGAATTACTTTAATATCCATATCTGTTTACCCCATTTGTTTGGCAACCTAGGCCAGCCCCCAAGTACTGTCAAGAATGCCATAGACCTGTTTCTGATTCGCCACGCGAGTCCGCCAACAACGCGCTGATCGATAACCATATTACTTTCGAGGATGCTATGGACCTATTTCTGATTCGCCACGGCGAGTCCGCTAACAATGCCCTGACTGATATTAGCCAGCGCGTCGCCGATCCCGAATTGACCGCTAAGGGCCGAGTACAGGCCGAGCGGGTGGCCGCGTATCTAGCGGAGGGGTTGCATCTCGCCCCGGCCGAGCGTCAAGAGGATCGGCCCTTTTTTGATCGGCTTTATTGCAGTGCCATGATCCGCGCCCTGCACACAGCGCAAGCAATTGGACAGGCCATGGAATCGAAGTCGGAGATCTGGGTAGCGACTCACGAGATGGGCGGCATTTACCTCGATCACGGCGGCGAGCGGGGAACCGTTGGCTATCCCGGTCTGACGCGGGCGGAAATTGCCACGCGTTTCCCCACCAGCGTCGCGTCAGCGGAAGTCGGCGAGGACGGATGGTGGGACGCGGGCATGGAAACGGAGGAGCAAGCCCAGCGCCGCGCTATGGACGTAGCCGCAGATTTGCTAGCGCGGGCGGGGGAAAAGACGCGCATTGGCTTGGTGACGCACGGCGGCTTTATAAGCCTTCTGCTTTCGGCCTTAGACAACCAAACAATAGACGACGACTATTACGGGCACGAGAACACGGCCATCACCCGCGTCGCACTCGCGCCTGGCGGCACTACGGTCGTCAAATACGTCAACCGCACCGAGCACCTGCCCGACGAGTTGCAGCGACAGCGGCATCGAGGTGTGTAAAGGGCGCACCGAGATGGATCACGCCGCCCTGATAAGCGATCTCGGCACCTTCCTGCGCCCAGACCAATTGTTGACCTCAGACGAGGATTGCAGCGTCTATGCCTTTGATGGGACCGCCCTGCTGCACCAACGTCCCGCTTGCGTGGCGTTGCCAGAAAGTCGGGAGGAGATTTCCCAACTCTTGGCCCTGTGCAACCAGCGCGGAGTACCCGTGGTACCGCGTGGCTCGGGCACGGGGTTAGCCGGAGGGTCGGTTCCCTCGCAAGGAGGAGTCGCACTCTGTTTGGTCCGGCTCAACCAGATCCTAGAGCTGGACGCGGCCAACCTAGTCATAGTCGTCCAGCCAGGCGTTCTCACGCAGCAGATCGCCGACGCGGCCCAAGCCGCCGGCCTATTTTATCCCCCTGATCCCGGCTCGATCAAGATCTCGACTATCGGCGGTAATGTGGCCAACAATTCCGGGGGACTGCGTGGGTTAAAGTACGGCGTGACGCGCGACTACGTGATGGGGCTGGAAGTGGTCTTAGCCGACGGCCAAGTTTTAGAGACCGGCAACAAATGCGTCAAGGACGTGGCCGGATTCACGCTCAAAGACCTCTTCATCGGCTCCGAGGGGATGCTCGGCGTCATTACCAAAATCGCGCTGAAACTGGTTCCAGCACCTGCAAGTAAAAAGACCTTGCTCGGCCTCTACGACGAGATGACGCAGGCCGCGGCCACAGTCTCGGCGATTATCGCGCAAAAAATCATCCCCTGCACCCTCGAATTCCTCGACCGCACTACCATCGAGTGCGTAGAGGCCCACGCCAACATCGGCCTGCCAACGGATTGCGAGGCCGTGCTGCTAATGGAAGTCGATGGGCACCCGGCGCAGGTCTCCGAGCAAGCCACCCAAATCGAAGCCATTGCCCGCGAGGGCGGTGCCCGCTCGGTGCGGCTAGCCGCCTCGGACGCAGAGGCTCAGCAACTCGCCGCGGCCCGGCGCACGGCCTTTAGCGCGCTGGCGCGACTGGCTCCGACGGTCGTGCTGGAAGACGTCACCGTGCCGCGCAGCGAGCTAGCGGCCATGGTCGCCTACGTGCAAGAAGTCGGCCAGCGGCACCAAGTGCGGGTGGGGACCTTCGGTCACTTCGGCGACGGCAATCTGCACCCCACCTTCCTGTGCGACGAGCGCGACGCCGGGGAAATGGCCCGCGTCGAAAAGGCCATGGCCGAGGTTTTTGCCCACGCCATAGAATTGGGCGGGACCATCACGGGCGAGCACGGCGTCGGCTTGGCCAAAAAGCCCTACTTGCCCGGCCAACTCGGGCCGGTGGGGCTGGAAATTCTCAAGCGGGTCAAGACCGCCTTCGACCCCAAGGGCATCCTAAACCGAGGGAACATGTTCGATTGAGCGACGACGGCCTGAACTTGCTCCGCGACCTGGATTACTCGGTCCTCCAGCAGTGCATGCACTGCGGCATGTGCCTGCCGACCTGCCCGACGTACGACGCGACCCTGCACGAGCGCTCGTCGCCGAGGGGGCGGATCGCCATGATGCGGGCCATCGCCGATGGCGAGCTAGAGGCGAGTACAACCTTTGCCGAAGAGATGTACTTCTGCCTCGGCTGTCTCGCCTGTCAGACCGCGTGTCCGGCCGGCGTGGACTACGCTGCGCTATTTGAAAACGCCCGCGCCGAAGTGGAGCGGCAAGGTCTGCTCGACGGCGCAGTGCGGAATTTTGTGCGCCGTTGGGTCCTCGGCCGGCTCTTTGCCAAACAGACGCGCTTGCAGGCAATGGCGCGCTTGCTGCGCGCATTCCAGCGCAGCGGTCTGCAAGCACTGGCGCGCCGCAGCGGCCTCCTCAAGCTGCTGCCCTTTGACTTGGGAGACCTAGAGCCACTGGCACCGCAGATTTCTCCGCGCTTTACCGACCAGTTGTACCGCCAAAGTTTGCAGCAGGCGAATCCGCCCACACCGCGCTACCGCGTCGCGCTATTAGCCGGCTGCGTCCAAGACATTTCCTTTGCCGAGGTAAACGCCGATACCATATGCGTCTTGCAGCACAACGGCTGCCAAGTGCTGCTGCCGGACGGCCAAGCGTGTTGCGGCTCGCTGCACGCGCACAACGGCGCAGTCGAACAGGCGCAGCAGCAGGCACGACTCAACATCGACGCCTTTGACGCTGAAAACCTAGACGCAATCGTCGTCAACGCCGGCGGCTGCGGCTTGCACTGCAAGCACTACGACCGCTTGCTAGCCGACGATCCCACCTATGCAGAGCGAGCCGCTGTGTGGAGCGCAAAAGTAAAGGACGTCCACGAGTGGCTCGCCGACATCGGCTTGCGCCAGCCCCGCGCCGCAATGCCCCCACAACAGGTCGCCTACCACGAGTCGTGCCACCTCAAGCACGGGCAGCGGGTTTCCGCCGCTCCGCAAGAGGTGCTCCAGGCCGTGCCCAATCTGGAACTCGTGCCGCTGACAGAAGCCGACTGGTGCTGCGGCAGTGCCGGCATCTACAACATCACCCAACCCGAGCTGTCCATGCAGCTACTCGACCGCAAGATGGCGCACGTATGCGCGACCGGTGCGACCGCAGTAGCCACGGGCAACACGGGCTGCGCCATCCAACTCCAGTACGGCGTTCGCCGCGCACAAGCCGCCGTGGACGTCGTCCACCCCGTGTCGCTTTTGGCCGCAGCCTATCGCGCTGAAAACCAAGGAGGAACGCAATGCAACACTTTGGCCTAACCCTTGAATTGAAGGACGATCCCGAACTGATCGCCCAGTACAAGGCATACCACGCCGATCCCTGGCCCGAGCCGCTTCAGGGCCTAGGCGAGGTCGGCATCACCGACATGAAAATCTTTCTCTTGGGCCAGCGGATGTTCATGTACATGACCGCCACCGACGAGTTCGATCCGGCCCGCGACTTCCCGCGCTACGTCGAACAGAACCCCAAAGCGAAGGAATGGGACGAACTGATGCGAACCTTTCAGCAGCAGGTGCCCGAGGCCAAAGAGGGCGAGTGGTGGGCCAATATGGAACTCGTATTTGACTTGCAATTGCACGTCTGACAGGCGATGAAGATAGATGAACACGGTCATAGATAAATTAGTCGGCGACATTGTAAAAAGTGTAAACCCTCTACAAATAATCCTCTTTGGCTCAGCCGCCAGAGGAGACACAGGAGAGCACAGCGATATCGATCTGCTCGTAGTCATGCCCGAGGGTGTTCACCGACGAAGAACAGCGCAGAAGCTGTATCGGGAAATTACGGGTTTAGGCGTGCCTTTTGATGTTGTAGTAGCAACCCCACAGGATTTGGAAAAGCACAAGGATAATAGAGGTTTGATCTATAAAAGTGCCTTACAGGAAGGCATAGAGATATATGGACTCTGAATCTCTCGTTCCAGGTAGTGCTGAGGATTGGCTTCGTTACGCCAAGAGCGACTTGGAGCTTGCCCGTATAGAAAAACCGGAGGGTGTTTTGTTGGAAAATCTCTGTTTCCATGCCCAGCAAGCTGCTGAAAAGACACTGAAAGCCGTTTTGATATCTCTTGAAATTGATTTCCCTAGGACGCACAATATCAGAACATTGCTTGATCTCTTACCTGAAGGTGTCGATGTCCCTCAAGAGGTAGAAGAAAGTGCAATCCTAACTGACTATGCTGTTGAATCTCGATATCCTATGAACACTGAGCCCGTCGATGACGAATAATATCGACAGGTTATTATTCTCGCTGAAGTAGTCGTGAGTTGGGCCGAAAGGTTGATTTACGAAAATAGACCATGAGCAACGTCATTGAAGAATGACACAATGTTTACAGGCGTAACGCCATGAGCGCGAGAATCGACATCCCCAAAGAAGAGATCGCCGCCTTCTGCCAGCGCTACCACATCCGGCGCATGGCCCTATTTGGCTCAGTCCTGCGCGACGACTTCACGCCCGAGAGTGACGTGGATGTACTCGTGGACTTCGAGTTGGATCGGACGCCGGGACTAGAATTCATCACCATTCAGGATGAACTGTCGGAGATACTCGGTCGGCAAGTAGATTTGCACACCTTCGAGGGAATCGAAAGAAGCCGTAACTGGCTACGTAGGGAAGAGATACTTAGTTCAGCAGAGGCGGTATATGAGCAGACGTAATCTACAGACAGCATATCCAACTTCTGACACAGGAGACTAACTATGAACAAGGGCAGGGTCGCCGGCAAAGCGGCCATTGTAACAGGCGCAGCCTCGGGAATCGGGGAAATCACCGCGCAAGTTCTGGCGCGCGAAGGCGCGTCCGTCTGCGTAGCAGATGTCAACGCCGACGGCGGCCAGCGGGTCGTCGATAAAATCAACGCCGACGGCGGCGAAGCCATTTTCGTCCGCACCGATGTGGGCGAGTCCGCCCAAGTCATCGAGATGTTCGCACGCACCGAAGAAGCCTTTGGCCGCGTAGATATCGTCCACAACAACGCAATATGGTTCCGCCACGGCCCAGCAACCGAGCTCGACGAAAAGGATTGGGACGGCACCTTAAACATCGGCTTGAAGGCGATTTTCCTCGCCGCCAAATACGGCATCCCAGTCATGCGCAAAACCGGGGGCGGCGTGATCATCAACACCGGCTCGGTGCATTCGCTGGTCAGCTTTGCCACGGCCACGGCCTACGACGCGGCCAAGGCCGGAGTCTTGGGCCTGACGCGGACCCTCGCCATTGACTACGGGCCAGACATCCGCGTCTGCGCGGTATTGCCCGGGGCCATTCTTACTCCCTTGTGGGACGATCTACAAGTGCCGGAGGAAGAGCGCGTGCGCTACGCCCAGATGGTACCAGCTCAGCGCTTGGGCACGGGCGAAGACATCGCCAACGCCGTGCTATTCCTCGCTTCGGACGAGGCGTCCTTTATCACCGGAACTGCGTTGACCGTAGATGGCGGGATGCTGGCGCGGACCGAGTAGATGACCAAGCCAGCCGTTAAACCGCAAAATCCCTGCTTTTCCTCCGGCCCTTGCGCCAAGCGACCGGGGTGGAATCTTGCGGTTCTAAAAGACGCGGCCTTGGGGCGCTCGCACCGCGCCGCAATCGGGCGGACCAAGCTGCAAGAAGTCATCGAGCGGTCGTGTGCTCTCTTGGGCGTCCCGGACGATTACCGCATGGCCGTAGTGCCGGGTTCGGATACGGGCGCGGTGGAGATGTGCCTGTGGTCGATGCTAGGCGTCCGAGGCGTCGATGTCCTGTCTTGGGAGAGCTTCAGCAAGGGCTGGGCGACGGACATCACCCAACACTTGCGACTAGAGGATGTGCGCGTCTTCGACGCCGACTTTGGACAGTTGCCCGACTTGTCCCAAGTTAATTGCGACCGCGACGTAGTCTTCGCGTGGAACGGCACGACCTCCGGGGTGAAAGTGCCCGACGGCGAGTGGATCGCCGCCGACCGTAAAGGTCTAACCATCTGCGACGCCACGTCTGCGGTCTTCTCCGTGGACCTGCCCTGGGAAAAGCTCGATGTCGTAACCTACTCTTGGCAAAAGGTCATGGGCGGCGAGGCCGCGCACGGAATGCTCATCCTCAGCCCGCGCGCGGTCGAGCGGCTCCTCAGCTTCACGCCGCCTTGGCCCTTGCCCAAACTCTTCCGCATGACTCAAGGCGGCCAGCTCAACGAGGCCCTGTTCAAGGGCGACACCATCAACACGCCCTCTCTGCTGTGCGTAGAAGACGCACTCGACGGGCTGCGCTGGGCCGAAAGCATCGGCGGCTTGCCCGAACTCGTGCGGCGCACGCAGGCCAACCTCGCGGTGCTAGAGCAATGGGAAGCCGCAAGCGAATGGATCGCGTTTTTGCCCGCGCGCCGAGCAATTCGCTCCAGTACGTCGATCTGCCTGCGGATCGCCGATCCGTGGTTTACCAGCTTAAGCGAGGACGACCAGCGGGCAAAGGTCAAAGCACTCGTCGCTAAGCTGGAGAACGAGGGCGTCGCCTACGACATCAACGGCTACCGCGCCGCGCCGCCCGGCCTGCGAATCTGGGGCGGGGCGACAGTGGAAACCAGCGACATCGAAGCGCTAGTCCCGTGGCTGGATTGGTCGTTTGCCCAGATTAAAGACGCAGACTAGCCCCTCTTTTTCTTATCACCCGCCTGCAATCGGTCTGCCGCACCCACCGAACCAATGTGCAGCGTGTCGTATGCCTGCTGCGAAGTCTCGAACGGCCCCTCGTGCGTCTTCGCGCCATGCCATTGCAAATTGGTGTACATCGGATTGGTCGCGTCCGTTTCCCGCTCGCGCTTGGCGATCCACTCCTCCATCCGCTCCTTCAGCGCGGCAACGATCCCCGGTTCCTTTTGAACCAAGTTTTCCAACTCCAGCGGATCATTGACCAAGTTGTAGAGCTCGACTTCGGGCTTGAAGTGGAAGTCCGGCTCTAGCGCGACCATCAGCTTCCACTCCGGGGTGCGCCAGCCGTGCTTGCGCATCCAAGTACATTCCGTGATGTAAAAATCCGAGTAGTTGGAGGCTTTCCGGCCGGCGATCAGCGGCAGTAGCGACTGGCCGTCAAAGGCAATGTCGGTGCGGATGTCGAGGAGTTCGAGGATGGTCGGCACCAAATCTTGGTGCAAAGTGGTACCAGAGACGCGCTCGCCAGCCGGCAGCGCACCGGGTAGGCGGACAATCAGCGGCACGTACAGCGTGTTTTCGTACATGCCGTGGTGATCGTACCAGCACTCGTGCTCGTACAGAGTCTCGCCGTGGTCGCCGTTGATGACGATTAAAGTATCGTCGCCCAAGCCCAGCTCTTCGACGCGAGTGAGGATGCGCTGAATGCAGGCATCCATATAGGCGATGGCACCGTCGTATTGGGCATCGACGTAGTGGCGGTCGCGCACTCCGGGCGGCATCCAATCGGCAAAGAAGTCGCAGAAGGGCTTGAAGCTAAACACCGGCTCCATACTCTGGTTTGTTGGATCGAATTCGTCGCCGCTGTAAAACATCCGCTCAAAGGGAGCTGGCGGCAGATACGGGGCGTGCGGATCCATGTGTCGCAAAAAGAGGAAAAACGGCTGCTCGGCCTGCGCCAGCCGTTCCAGTTCGGGAATGGCAACTTGGTTGAGGTTTTCGGCCTTGGGGCTGCGGCCTTCGGCAAACGAACCCCAGCTGGCATAGTCGAAATAGCGGTCAAAGCCGCGCGAACTGGGATTGCCGCTAAAGCCGACGCACGAGGTGTCGTAGCCGTTCTGGCGCAGGATTTCGGGGAGGGTGCGGATGCGCTCGGGCAAGCCGCCTTGGTGGCGCAGGGCCACGACGCTGGTGCCGAAGCAG
>JAJDYK010000002.1 GCA_022825185.1 Candidatus Latescibacterota bacterium
CGCCAAGAATATACCCGACTGCACCCCGGAAACACAACCCGTAGCACAGATACTATATCAAACCACGGCCTTTGCTTGGTTGTCGATGCCGACTGCGTCTGCCACTCGGGCAAACCCATCGCGCTCTAACAGGTGTGCCAACCCCGCGTTGATTTGCCGTACGACTCCCGGCCCCCTGAAAATTAGTGCTGAATATAGCTGTACCAGCGAGGCCCCGAGGCGAATTTTGCGATATGCGTCGCGGGCCGATGAGATTCCCCCCACGCCGATGATCGCGTGCCGCTGGCGGTCGATGCGTCCGTACCAGAAGCGCACGGTTTCGTCGATCAGGAACTGAACGGGCCGGCCGCACAAGGTTCCGGGCAGCGGACCCACAAGATGGGTCGGCGATTTGAGCGGGTAGTTCGTTCCCGGCGGCAGGTTGAAGATGAAGCCCTTGACGAAGGCAAAAGAATCGACCGCTTCCAGCATCCAGTCCAGCCGCGCTGGGTCAGTGTGCGCCGTGAGCTTGAGAAAGATTGGGGGTAGGTCGTTGATGGCAGCGCATTCCCGCAGCAAGTCTCGTAGGTGATCCCCGCCGGTGAATGGGCTGACGCCGCCGGTCGTGTTCGGGCAATTGAGGTTGAACGCGATGTAGGAGGCCCGTCCGACAAAGGGGACTAGGGCCGCGGCTAGTTCTGCTACGACCGCATCTGGCTCAATGGCCTGCCCGGTATTGGTTTCGACGAGGTTGATCCCCAAGGGCACGGCGATTGGCCGCGGCCCGGCTGAGCTCGCCGAAGCCTGGGATACGCGGTCCGCTACGACCACAGCTCCGTCATTGGGCACCCCATAGTTGACCACAATGGCCTCGTCCAACGGCAGGCGGAACAAGCGCGGTCGCGGATTTCCAGCCGAAGGATGCGCCGATACCGACCCCACCTCCACGAACCCAAAGCCCATGGCCGCCAGCGCTTGGATCACTCGGCCGTTTTTGTCGAACCCTGCGGCCATGCCCAGCGGATTGGCAAAGTGCAAGCCGCCCACTTGGGTAGAAAGCCGCGCGTCTGCATAGGCAAAGAGACTGGCAAGCAAACGACGGCCAAGCGCGGAAGAACCGACTCGCTCGGCAAGTGCGAGGGTCTGCTCGTGGATGCGCTCTGGATCGCAGCGGAACAAGAAGGGGCGGACGAAGCGTTGGTATGCGTTCATTGCTATAATCAGGATACGCATTTGTAGGGGTGGCTTGCAAACGCCCGTTCACGTCAACGCGACTCAATCTCTCTCATAGGAGTCTACCTCATGCCGCTCGAATTGATTGCCGACCGTCCCGGCCACGCAGTCCTCAGCTCGTACCAAGAACCGCCCTTAGCCCCAGACGAAATCCGCGTCCAAAGCCTCTTCAGCTCGGTCAAGCACGGCACGGAACTGCGCGGTTTCCGCGCCGACACGCCCGACGCCTCCGACCGCTGGGACGGCGAACTACGCCTGCACCGCCGAGGCGAATCCGCGTCCGGTGGCTTCCCCCGCCGCCTCGGCAACATGTGCTTGGGCGCGGTCGTCGAAGTGGGTGCTGAGGTCGCCACGCTGCGAGAAGGCGACCGGGTCTTCGCGCATTTGCCCATCCGCGAGACGCACACTGTAGCAGCGGCGCGCGTGCAAAAGGCCCCGGACGGAATCTCGCCGCAAGCCATTATGTATTGGGACCCGGCCGACTTTGCCGTGGGTGCGGTGCGCGATGGAGCGGTGCGCTTGGGGGATCGCGTTGCCGTCTTTGGACTTGGTGCTATTGGACTGATGGTCGCGCAGGCCGCGCGGCTGTGCGGGGCGCGCTGGGTGGCGGTGGTCGATCCCATCGAGCGCCGCCGCGCCGCAGCCCTGCGCCACAACGCCGACTTGGCGCTAGATCCGGTGGCCATGGACGCTGGCTTGGAGATCAAGCAGCACACCGATAAAATCGGCGCGGACATCGCCTTTGAGACGAGTGGTTCCTACCGCGCCTTTGAAGACGCCATGCGCGCGACTTGCTACGCCGGCACCTTGGTCTCGACCGCGTATTACCACGGCGAGCAGGGCTTGCGCTTGGCTGGCGAGTGGCACCGCAACCGCATTAAGGTCATCTCCAGCCGGGCCAATAGCGAACCATTGCCGCAGGCGAGTTGGGATTTTGCCCGCATCCGCGCGGAGTCGCTGGCCTTGTTGGTCGAAGGGCGTTTGCAAGCCGACGATCTCATTGACCCGATCGTGCCCTTTGTCGCGGCCGCTGACGCCTACATGGAGATCAATCAGCATCCCGAGCGTTCGATCAAGCTCGGCATCGACCACGGTTAGCCGATATTAATCAGCCGATTGCCCGTCATGCCGGTGCAGATGTCGATGAGAAGCCACAACCCGGCAGAGCCAAATGCGCCCAGCACCAGCCCCAAAAAGAACGGGCGCAAGCGCGTGTAGAGCCGGGGACCGCCGTATTTGAGAATGAGCGCCTTGAGCAGCCAAGCGAAAAAAACCGACGGCCAGATTAGCTGCACAGGATGCGGCAGCCCGATGGCCAAGCCGATGGGGTGGATGGGAAAGCCGACGAAGCGGTTTTTGATAAATGTCAACAGGCCCATCAAGAACGCGCCGAGGCCGGCAAAGGACAAATGCCAAACGTGGGTGGGCTGCATGTTGTTGAGGTTGTTGGTGATCCAGTTGCCGGTATAGGTCGTCATATAGCCGAATTGCCAACTGCTCAGGTTGATGCCCCCATAGGTGTACGCAAGATAGATGACTGCGGTGATTGAGCCGGCGAGGGTGACGACGATGGCCGCGGCAATGGCCCAGAATACGCGCCGGTACTCCAGCCGCGTCACTTCCGCCAGCTTGAGGCCCGTAGCAGCCGAGGCCATGACGAAGGTGCGGATGTCGGCCGACCAGGGGAAATTGAGCGCCAGCGCCGTCAGGCCCGGGGCACCCACTGACGACGACCCGAGGGTGTTGACGGTGAACACGGCCGGAGCCACTGGGGCGCGGCAGTAGGCCAGCCCGGCCTGCGAGATAATGCGCGCCAAACCGACAAAGATCACGAGGGCCGAGAGCTGAAAGACAAAGGCGGTCGGCAGGTTCATGTTGGTGGCGTAGAGCGCGAACAGGCCGAGGAAAAAGCTCGCGATGAATCCGAATACTGCGACGCGGTACGGGAGCAATTCTCCGCTGTCGTCGATGGAGTCGTCGCCGCGCAGGGCCTTGCGCCAGACTTGGCGCAGGTGCTGCCGCCCGCTCCACAGGCTGGACAGCACTAAAAAGAACAACGCACCGAGGGCAATGTGGGCGATGCTGGGCGGGGAGGGCGAAGAATAGGGTTGCTCCGGGCCGATGTTCCACCCCGTCATGCGGCACAAGCCGATAGCCAACATGTTGAGCAGGGCAAAGACCCATATACCCATGGAGATGTCGAGGTTGAGCAAGTAGGAGAGGCCGACGACCTCGAAGTGCGGGCGAAAGTTGACCCAGATGGAGTTGCGCAAAAAGGGCACCCAGAGGTTGAGGTCAATCCAGGGGACGAAGTTGAAATAGCGGTGCAGGGCGTTGATGGAGCTGATGAGCGCGGGAATGGCAAAGCCGATCCAAGTCAGGTAATTGCGGTAAAAAGGCGCGATGGCTTGGTCCTTGGCGCGGGTGCTCATTTCTATGGGCAAGGTCGCCAGCGGGAAGTTGAGTCGCTCGCGCTCGACCCACTGCTTGCGCAGCACGACGAGCACGCACAGCGTGGTGAAGTACATATTGACGGCAAACAGGCTCCACGCCATCAGCGGCGTCGCCCAAGCCCCCCAAGGGATGCGTTCGCCTTGGGCTTTGCCTTCGAACAGCTTTTGGATGGCTGCACTGTCTTCCGGCACGAAGAGATGCGAGATGTAGGGCTGGATGGTATTGGCCCAATCGTTTTCCGGGGTGGCGTAGTAAAAGAACCCGCCGAGGAGCGGGATTAGGTTCATGGTCAGGCCCCAAGAGGGGATGGCGGCCCCCACGATCATCATGATGTACACAGTGGCCAGCTCGCCGGTGTGTAGGCTGGTGCCGGTGAGCAATTTGGCGAGTGGATTGATGAGTAAGGTGAAAAGAAAAAACAAGAACAGGGCCGCGCCGGTCGAGTAGTCGGCGGCCATGGGCGAGCTGCGCATCACCAAGACGCTAAAAGGCTCGCCCACGGCGATGGCGAGGCAGCCCATGGCCCCGATGGCAACGGCGCGGAGGGAGACGCGGCGCGGGGGTGCTGACAAGAATTAGACCTCTGTGTTGACGAGGAGACTATGCCCCAAAATGGAATTTATCGGCAAGGTCACTCGTCCAGTGGATCCGCAAGGCGGGCTTGGACGATATTGATCAATTCGCGCGGTTCGTAAACCGCCAATAGTGCCGCTTTGAAATCGCTTTGGTTGCGCGTCACCAAGGCATCGGCGTCGGCTTGGCGTGCCGCCTCGTGGAGAACAGCATCTTCAAAGT
>JAJDYK010000237.1 GCA_022825185.1 Candidatus Latescibacterota bacterium
TTCGAGGATATCCAAGGTCACGTCGAGTCCGACGTAGTCGGCCAAGGCCAGCGGCCCGATGGGATGGCTCGCCCCCAGCACCATCACCCGGTCGATGTCTTCGGCGCTGGCCACGCCTTCGGCGAGGGCGTAGATGGCCTCATTGATCATGGGAAAAAGGATGCGGTTGACCGCAAAACCGGGGCTGTTGGCGACCGCGACGGGAGTCTTGCCTAGGTCTTGGGCCAAGGCCATGACCGCGGCAAAGGTCTCGTCCGAGGTCTCGGTTGCACGCACGATTTCAACTAGGGGCATGGCCGGGGGCGGGTTGAAGAAGTGCATGCCGATTACCTTAGCTGGCCGTACGGACGCGGCGGCGAGCGCGTTGATGTCCAAGCCCGAGGTATTGCTGGCGAGGATGGCCTCTGGCTTGGCAAATTGTCCGAGTTGGGCCATGACCGCGAGCTTGAGGTCTAGGCGTTCGGGTACGGCTTCGACGACCATGTCGGCGGTGTCGATGTCGGCGAGTTGGTCGATACCCCGCAGCGCGGCGATGGCCGCAGCGCTGGCGGCTGGTTCTAATCGACCTTTGGCGGCTTGTTGGCGCAGGCGTGCAGCGATGGAGGCGAGGCCCTGTTCGCGGGCGCAGGGATCTGCGTCGTAGAGCAGGACTTCTCTGCTGGCTTGGGCCAAAACTTGGGCAATGCCGCGCCCCATAGTGCCAGCCCCAATGACGGCAATGCGTTTGAGCTCCATATCGTCTTTCAGAGGTGGGTTTTACCCGAACTTACCATGTTACTCCATAATCGCAAGCGGTTATTAACTAGCGGCTTACTAACAAATATAGTATTGCGGGAGCGAAGTGATTACCTAGATTGATTGCTCCGCCGCTAAGGCCAAAATAAAAGAAGAGGAGAATTAATGGCAGCAGATCGTGGAAAACTGAGGAGCGCCGATTGGTTTGGACGCGAGGATAAAGGCGGCTTCATTCACCGCAGTTGGATGAAGCGCGGCCTGCCCGAGCACGAATTCGACGGTCGCCCGGTCATCGGCATCTGCAACACGTGGTCCGAACTAACGCCGTGCAATATCCACTTCCGCGACTTGGCCGAAGCCGTCAAGCGCGGCGTGTACGAAGCCGGGGGATTGCCCGTGGAATTCCCGGTCACTTCGCTGGGCGAGCCCATCATGCGCCCTACTACCATGCTCTTCCGCAACTTGGCGAGCATGGACGTGGAGGAGTGCATTCGCGCCAACCCGGTTGACGGCGTGGTACTCCTGACCGGGTGCGACAAGACCACGCCAGCGTGCCTGATGGGGGCGGCCAGCGTCGATTTGCCGACGATTGTCGTGCCCGGTGGCCCCATGCTCAACGGCAAGTATCGCGGCAGCGATATTGGTTCGGGAACGGACGTGTGGAAGTTCAGCGAGGATTTTCGCGCTGGGAAGATGACGCGCGAGGAGTTTGGGCTGGCCGAGGACGGCATGACGCGCTCGGATGGGCACTGCATGACGATGGGCACGGCATCGACGATGGCCTGTATGGTCGAGGCGCTTGGCATGACCCTGCCCGGCGGCGCGGCGGTCCCGGCCCCGGACTCGCGGCGCAAGGTGTTGGCGCATCTGGCGGGGTCGCGCATTGTCGAGATGGTGCGCGAAGACCTCAAGATGTCCACCATTCTCGGGCGTGCGGCCTTTGAGAACGCCATCAAGGTCAACGCGGCCATCGGCGGTTCGACCAACTGCGTCGTCCACTTGCTGGCTCTCGCCGGGCGCGTCGGCGTTGAGTTGTCCTTGGACGATTTCGACCGCCTCGGCAGCGAATTGCCGCTATTGGTCAATTTGATGCCCGCGGGCAAGTATCTGATGGAGGACTTTTATTACGCCGGTGGCTTGCCGGTGGTGATCGAGGAGTTGAAGGATTCCCTAGATCTAGACGCTTTGACAGCGACGGGCAAGTCGCTCGGCGAGAATGTCGCAGGGGCCGTCTGCTATAATCGAGACGTGATTGTGTCGCTAAGCGAGCCGCTGATTGAGGCCGCTGGCTTGGCCGTGCTCCGGGGCAATGTTTGCGAGGATGGGGCGATCATCAAGCCGTCGGCCGCCTCGCCCCAGTTGATGCAGCATCGCGGTCGTGCGGTGGTCTTCGAGACAATTGAGGACTATCACGCACGGATCGACAGCCCCGATTTGGACGTGGATGAGTCGAGCGTCTTGGTGCTGCAAAACGTCGGGCCGGTCGGCTATCCAGGCATGGCCGAGGTCGGCAATATGGGCTTGCCGAAAAAGCTGCTGGAAAAGGGCGTCCGGGACATGGTGCGCATTTCCGATGGCCGCATGAGCGGCACGGCCTACGGCACCGTGATCCTGCACGTGGCACCCGAAGCGGCCATTGGCGGCTCGCTGGCGCTAGTGCGCGACGGCGACATGATTGAGCTCGACGTGGCGGGCCGGCGGCTGCACCTAGATGTGTCGGACGAGGAACTGGCGCGCCGCCGGGCGGCTTGGCAGCCTCCTGCGCCGCACGATACTCGGGGCTACGTCAGTCTCTATATCGACCACGTGATGCAGGCCGACAAAGGCGTTGACTTTGACTTTTTGGTCGGCAAGTCGAGTGCCGTTGTAACGCGCGAGGCCCATTAACGAAAGGACTAGACAGTGAAAATTGCCAAGATTGAACAGTTTTTCCCGCGCCAGCGCATGCGCTTGGTCAAAATTACTACGGACAATGGTATCGTCGGCTGGGGTGAGACCACGCTGGAGGGCAAGCCCAAGAGCACTTGGGCGGCGGTGGAAGAGTTGGCCGAGTACTTCGTCGGCAAGGACCCGCTCCGCATTGAGCACCACTGGCAGCACGTTTATCGCTCGGCCTTTTTTCGCGGCGGCAATGTGCTGATGAGTGCGCTGTCGGGCATTGATCAGGCGCTGTGGGACATTGCCGGTAAGCACTACAATGTCCCCGCCTATATGCTCTTGGGCGGTGCGGTGCGCGACCGGATTCGCGTGTACGCGCATTGGGGCGTCCACGGCCAGAGCGACGAGGCACTGACTGCGGCGCGGGAGCGGCTCGACATGCTGCTGGCCAAAGGCTACACGGCCTTTAAAGCAGGGCCGGGAGGCACGTGGCGCGCTCACGAGCCTCCGGCGCGAATCGACGCCTTTGTCAAAGACGCCTACACCATGCGCGAATGGGTCGGCGACGAGGTCGAGCTGTGCTTTGACTTCCACGGCAAGATGACGCCGGGGTTGGCGATTGAGGTGTGTGGACAGCTCGCGGGGATGCGGCCAATGTTCGTCGAAGAGCCGATTCCGCAGGAGAATGTCGATGCGCTGAAGGAGGTCTCCGACCACGTGCCGTTTCCCATTGCCACGGGCGAGCGCCTGCTCTCGCGCTGGGAGTTTCGGGAGATTTTTGAAAAGCAGGCCGTTTCCTATATCCAACCCGATGGCTCGCACGCGGGCGGGATTACTGAGTTAAAAAAGATCGCCAATATGGCCGAGGTCTATTACATCCACATCATGCCGCACTGCGCCATCGGCCCGGTGGCCTTTTCCGCCTGTATGCAGGTTGATGCGGTAGTGCCCAATTTCTTGGTGCAGGAACAGATTGACGTGGGGTTGGGCGAAGGGCTGATCGTTGAGCCGTGGCAGGTGGTTGATGGCCACATTGAGTTGCCGACCAAGCCGGGGTTGGGGTTTGAGTTGATCGAGTCTGAGGTGGAGAAGACGATGGAATACTCAGAGGAATTGGGTGGTGAACTCTACTACGAGAACGACGGCAGCGTCGCGGATTGGTAGCGTTGTTGTGGGTCGCCGTGCGTTTGAACAACTGGTGGAAAAGGCCCTCCTGCGCCTTCCGGAGGAGTTCCGCCAAGCGCTGGACAACCTCGCCATCGTCGTTGAGGATTGGCCCGACCCCGAGATGGTCGAGGAACTCACCGGCGACCCAGAAGAAGTGCTCTACGGGCTTTTCACGGGCACGCCCCTACCCGAGCGCCGCCTCGAAGACAGCGGCGATCTGCCGCCGGTAATCGCGCTCTATCAGGGGCCTTTGGAGGAGGACTTCCCTGATCAGGGCGAGTTGGCGCGGGAGGTGGAAACTACCTTGGTACACGAACTGGCGCACTTTATGGGCTTTGACGAAGACGAAGTTAGAGAATACGGCTATGAATAGCACGGACTTGCAAAACACCCTCGACGAGCGCGATTTAGACGCCTTGGCGACCCTGCTGCGCCAGCACCCGCACTTAGTGCATCACCGCGTTGAAGGCGCGAACGGGCAGAGCTATACCCCCTTGCAGTACGCCGACCGCATTGACGCTAGCTTGGATGCCATGCGCCTGTTAGTAGAATTCGGTGCCGAGTTGAGCGAATTGAACGAAGCGCTCTTTGGGTGCTGTGAGAACCACAATCTAGAGCACCTGCAGCGTCTGCTGAAACTGGGCGTCCACCCCGACGACGCTTACAACGAAGGCTGGGACTGCCGCGTCCTCTACGGGCTTTTGCAGACGTACCACCGTTCGCCTCCCGACCACCTGCACGCCTGTGTCGAAGCGCTTATCGAAGCAGGGGCCACCTTTGAAGACGGGCCGACGATGGATATTCACCGAGGCTGCCTCGATCAACTGGAGCAGCGCCTTGATCGCTGTCCCGACTTGGTCTCGGAGTGCTTCTGGCTCGACTATGGCGACCATCTCACGCTGCGGGGTGCTACCCTCCTGCACGTGGCGGTCGAATATCACGAGTTGGATGCCGTGCGCCTGCTGCTGAGGCGCGGTGCTGATTTGGATGCTCGCGCCGAGATCGGCCGCAACGGCGTGGGCGGTCAGACGCCCCTCTTCCACGCCATTGGTGCCAACCAAGGAACGGGCTGGGAGACCTTCGAGTACCTGTTGGATAAAGGAGCGGACTTGACGGTTAGAGCACGCATACAGCGCAATCCGGCGGCTGATGACAAGGTGATGGACTGTGTTCACAAGGGGCAGGACCACTTTTTCTCCGAGGTTGAGGAACTCACGCCGTTGGGCTATGCCCTGCGTCACGAATCCGGCCCGGTTTGGCGGGCCACCTCGCGCGAAGTGGCGCGGCTGCGGGCACTAAATGCTCCGGCGTAATCTCGCCGCGTCGGGGCTGTTGCTCGTATCGGCGATATGATTTAATTTTTTTTGACCTTCGCAACACACCATTTATCCAAGTAGCTTTTCCCGTGAATGTACCTAACCACGACATACTAATCGTAGGCGGCGGTGGTGCGGGTCTGCGGGCGGCGATTGCCGCCGTCGAACTCGATCCGAACCTCAGCGTCGGCTTGGTGTCCAAAGTGTACCCCATGCGCAGCCACACGGTGTCAGCCGAGGGCGGCTCCGCGGCGGTGATACGCGACGACGACAGCTTCGACGGCCATGCCTTCGACACCATCAAGGGCAGCGACTTTCTCGCTGATCAAGACGTAGTCGAGGTCTTCGTCGAGGAGGCCCGCGACGAGTTGATTCAATTGGAGCATTGGGGCTGCCCTTGGAGCCGCGACGACGACGGCCGGATCAGCGTGCGCGCTTTCGGCGGCATGTCGGTCAAGCGCACCCTGTACGCGGCTGACAAGACCGGCTTCCACATGCTGCACGCCCTTTTCCAAACCTCGCTCAAATACGACCGCATCCATCGCTACGACGAGTGGTTTGGCACTCGACTGCTGCTCGACGACAACGGCGCGGCCTGCGGCGTGGCAGCGATCAACGTGCGTTCCGGTGCCATGCAGGCGATTCCCGCCAAGGCCGTAATCATCTGCACGGGCGGCGGCGGGCGCATTTTTCCCTTTACGACCAATGCCGCTATCAAGACCGGCGACGGCATGTCCATGGCCTACCGAGCGGGCTGTCCACTCAAGGACATGGAATTTGTGCAGTATCATCCCACTGGGCTGCCGGGCACGGGCATCTTGATGACAGAGGCATCGCGCGGCGAGGGCGGCTATCTGATCAACAACAAGGGCGATCGCTATCTCAGCGAGTACCTGCCCGACAAGATGGAATTAGGGCCGCGCGACATGGTTTCGCGGGCGTTCGTCCACGAGGAGCGCGCCGGTCGGGTTTTTTCTGGCCCATACGGCACGTACGTCCATCTCGATTTGCGGCATTTGGGCGAAAAGAAAATCGACGAGCGCATCCCTTTCGTGCGCGAACTGACCAAAAACTACGTGGGCATTGATCCCGTGTACGAGCCGGTGCCCGTGCGCCCGGTAGTCCACTACATGATGGGCGGCATTCACACCGACATTACTACGGCGACGCCGATTCCGGGCTTGTACGCGGCCGGAGAAACGGCCTGTGTCACCATCAACGGAGCCAATCGCCTCGGCTCCAACTCGCTGTCCGAGCTTTTGGTATTTGGCGCGCGGGCCGGCCAGTATGCCGCCGAGTACGCCGCGGAGGTCAATTCACCGTCGTACGACAGCTTGGAGAAGATGGCTGCCGACGAGTGGCAGCGGATTGAACAGGCGTTTTTCAAAAACGAAGGCAGCGAGCGCATTGCCGACATTCGCACGGATCTGCAGAAGACGATGGAGCAAGGGGCGGGCATTTACCGCGAACAGGAGAGCCTAGAGGCGACCTGCGCCGAGTTGCCCAAGCTTAAGGAACGCTACACGCGCGTCCAGGTTGACGACAGCTCATCGGTCTTCAACACCGAATTGACTGCCGCGTTGGAACTGGGCTCGCTGCTCGACGTGGCCGAGACGGTGGCCCATTCGGCGCTGTTGCGCCGGGAGTCGCGCGGCTCGCATTCGCGCATGGACTACGAGGAGCGCGACGACGAAAACTTCCTCCGCCACTCCTTGGCGTATCGCACCGATGGCGAGCCGCGCATTGAATACCAAGACGTCGTCATTACCCGCTGGCAGCCCCAAGAGCGCACCTACTAGTTGAGTTGAGAGGAGCTATGAGCGACAAGACCATTGGCATCCGGGTGACCCGCTTTCGACCCGAGCAGGAGGACGCACCCACCGAGCAGGTTTACGAGGTTCCCTACCAGGAGGACTGGGTCGTCCTCGACGCGCTCAACTACATCAAAGACCACATCGACGGCACGCTCTCGTACCGCTGGTCGTGCCGCATGGGCGTGTGCGGCTCCTGCGGCATGATGGTCAACGGCGAGCCTAAGTTGACCTGCGCGGCCTTTCTCAAGGACTACTACCCGAATGAACTAGTGGTCCAGCCCCTCGCCCACTTCCCAATCGTCCGCGATTTGGTCGTCGATATAGACGATTTTATGGACAAGCTCAAGGCGGTCCAGCCGTGGATCATTCGCGAGGAAGAAAAGCCGGTCGCCGAAGGCGAGTACTTGCAATCGCCCGCAGAGCTAAAGGAGTTCAAGCAGTTTAGCCAGTGCATCAACTGTCTGCTGTGCTACGCTGCTTGTCCCGTCTATGGGCTGGAAGACGTCTTCGTCGGCCCAGCGGCTCTCGCGCTTTCCTAC
Organism: Candidatus Latescibacterota bacterium; assembly: GCA_022825185.1. The sequence goes on from JAJDYK010000237.1 coordinate 7,450, forward strand.
CGCTACAACCTCGACTCGCGCGACGAAGGCCATGCCCAGCGCACGGTAGTAGCCGCTAGCAGTGAGGGCATCTGGGAATGCACCTTTATCGGGGAATGCTCGGTGGTTTGTCCCAAGGACGTGGACCCAGCCGCGGCCATCCAGCGCACCAAGGTCGAGACCACGACCAACTGGTTCAAATCCTTTCTCATGCCTTGGGGGAACAAATGAGCCAGTCGTACGAAACCTACAAGCCAAAGCTGTCGCCGACTTGGTGGCTGAAGAGCCGCAACTACTTCTTGTTTATGATGCGCGAATTGAGCAGCGTCTTCGTCGCCGCCTTCGTCATCCTCTTTCTCTACCAGCTCTTTGCGCTGGCCGAGGGGCCGGAGGCGTATAAGGATTGCCGCGATTTACTGACAACGCCGGCGTTTGTGGCTTTTTACGCGGTGGCGTTTGTCTTTGCGCTCTACCACACGATCACTTGGCTGGGGGTAATGGGCCGGGTCCAGGTCGTGCGGATGGGCGCGTTTACCGTGCCGCCCAAGTTGGTAACGGCGGGTGCTTTCGTCGGGTTTTTCTTCGTATCGGCGGTCGTCGGCTACATTTTCCTGTACGTGCTATAGCCATGAGCTACAAACAAGACAAAACCGAACCTTTCTGGTGGGGTTTATTTTCGGCTGGCGGTGTGGTAGCCACCATGCTGGTCCCCGTGCTGATTTACTTCGTCGGGCTGGCCGAGCCGCTTGGCTTGGTCGGCGCGGAAGTGAGCCGATACGAGGCCATGAGCAGGTTGCTCAGCCACCCGCTGGTCAAAGTGGTCTTTTTCGTCGTGGCCGTCCTACCTCTTTACCATGCGGCGCACCGCATCCGCTTCATGCTCCACGAATTTGGGGTGCGGAAGTTGATCCTTCCCATTCACTACATCTGCTACGGCGGTGCCATAGTCGGCACTGGGCTGGCGGCTTACATCCTCTTCTATCTGCTCTAAACGTCGGTCCCGATGGGTGCAATGAAGCCGACGCTGCAAGCGCGCATCCGCGGCTCGGTGCTGGCCCAGGCTTGGGGAGACGCCTTGGGTGCGCCGTTTGAATTCGCGCCGCCAGACGCCGTTGAAAAGCGCACGGGAAAGAAGTGGCTGGCACGGCTTCATCCATTCACCGGGAAAAAGGGGCCGCATGGGATATGGGTGAACCAAGCCCCAGCGGGTACGGGCACCGACGATGTGCGCTACAATTATCTCTTTATGGAACTGGCCGTCGAGTTGGGGAGGATGCCAAGGGATCGGGAAGTGGCGCGGCGATTGTTGGATGTGTATGAGCGGCCCGGGGATTTCTTTCCCAGCAATGCCAAATTAGCGCGCGAGCAGTTTGAGCTGTGGGAAGGGGTTAGCCGGGGTTGTCTGGGGGAGGAATCGCCGCGTTACCCAGGGGTGTCGCCCGCGGTGCTCGCTACGCGGAGTATCGGGCTTAATTATCCGACGTTGGCTGGGCTGTTGGTGCTGCCATCGGCGGGTCTGCTCTTTCCCGGCGATCCCGCAGGAGCCTATCGCGCGGCTTATGAGGCGGATTTTTTTGCGGTTGGCTACGCCCGTGAGGCCACCGCGCTCTTGGCAGCGGCGCAAGGGGCGGCATTGGCCGATATGTCGCCATCGGCTTTGGTCGATGCCGTATTGGCGCTGGATCCGCTGTGTTTGGGAGGGTATTTCGGGGACACTTTCATCCGGCAGAAGCTACCGCCGCTATTGGCGAGAGCCGCCGGTAAAAAAGCCGAGGAATTGGCTGAGTTCCTTGCGTGGGAGCTGCGCCATTTCGGCGTCTTTGACCCCTTCCGGGCGTTGGCCATTGCCTTTGCCGCGCTCTTGTCCCATCCCGACGACCCGTTCCTCGCGCTGCAAGTGGCAGCCAACCAAGGCGATCTCGACGAGGAGGGGCACTGGAGCCGCTACGCGGATATCGACTGCTATGCCGGGATTACTGGAGCGCTGGTAGGGGCTTGTTGCGGCGACAATGCGCTGCCAGCAGACGTGGTCGGACAGGTCGTCGCGGGAAACAAGGCCGTGTACGGATTTGACTTGGAGGAGACGATCGCGCGTTTCGCGCGCTTAGTGGTCACAAAGCGAAAGGAAGAACGTCAATGCCCATAGGAGACAAAAACGCTATAATCGCCGGTTGTGGAATGCACCACGTGGCCGTACAGACGCGCGATTGGGAAACGTCGCTGAGCTTTTACCGAGATGTGCTGGGGATGGAGGTAGTCGCCGAATTTGGTTCTCCTGAGCGCAAGATCGCGCTCTTGGATGCAGGCGATGGAAGCCACCTTGAACTCTTCGCTCCCACGGCCGAGTCGCCCGCACCTGGGGCCGAAAGCCCCAACGATCCGGTGACGCATTTTGCCTTGGCGGTTACAGACGCGCGTGCTGCCACTGAGCGGGTGCGAGCGGCCGGATGCGAGATCACGGTCGAACCCAAGGACCTGACATTGGACCGGCTGAACGTGACGATTGCCTTTTTCAAAGGCCCCAACGGCGAAGTCGTGGAGTTTTTCCAGACTTACTAGGCTGGGTTGGCACAAAAAAAGCGCAGGACCCTAAGGGCCTGCGCTTTTCGTGTTTGTCTGGAGGGGTTATTGCGGAGTTTCGGTTTCGGGGGCCGCGCCGATGACGACCACGTCTCGGGCTTGCAGGCCCTTGGGGCTAGCGACCGTTTCAAATTCCACCTGCTGACCTTCTTCTAGGGAGCGGAAACCATCGCCGCGAATCGCGCTATAGTGGACGAAGACGTCGTCTTGTCCTTCGCGCTGGATAAAACCAAACCCCTTGGAACTATCGAACCATTTGACGGATCCACTTTGACGTTCGGACATGATGAAGGTTACCTCCCTTCGATTGCTAATGGCGTTGAACTAAGCGTTCCAAGCTGGGCTTAAGACAGAGTTGGCTACAAAAGACTAACGCGAGTTGCGTCCACCAATCCCGCGTCCACCGGCCCCGCGTCCACCGGCCCCGCGACCACCAGGCCCGCGTGCGCCGCGGACGAAGCCAACCTCGGCCATGCGAATGGCCTTTTGCTGTCGGCGGATGCTCTTTTGGCGGTTGATCTTCTTCTGGACCGAGGGTTTAGTGTAAAAACGCCGCTTCTTCAAGTCGCGCAACAAGCCGGCTTTGCGGGTTTTGGACGTAAAGCGCCGTAGCGCCTTTTCAAAGGGTTCGTCCGATCTGACCTCGACGCTGAAATTGCTCATATGCTGCTCCTAACCCTTGGCTTTTAAGTTCCTAGATAGGAAAAAATATATTCTACGCTATGGGTTGCTCTTAGTCAAGAGCCGTCTTGCTAGCTGTGCTGGCCTAAGGCGAAGGAGCTATAAAAGTAGTTGCGATTTTGGCCAGATGGCCTTTTTTTTAAAAAGGCTCCCCTACTCAGCGAGAAGTCGTGCTTTGCCGTCCGACTTCCATGCTTCCTCTATATCACACGTAAGGAGATGCCATGGCTTTTTCGCATACGAATTCCAAGGGGGTCACGTATATTCTTCATTCCCGGACCACGACCCTCAAAAACGGAAACTCGCAAACGATTTACTTCTTTGCCAAAACCGAGAAGGAAGGAGCTCTCGACGCGGTGCCGGCTGGCTATCAGGTGTCTGAGAGCAAAAACGGTCTGCCGGTACTAAAGCGCAGCTAAGTAGGTTGCCTCGGCTGAGCCTGGTTCAGGCCGGTGCCTTTTCTCGATATTCCCCGTCGAGAAAAGGCACCGGCCTTTTTTGCGCCCAAAGGTGGTGTTGTCGCGCTTTTGCCGAGCGTAGCGTTGTCCTATACTATGTGGCATGGTGCCAAAAACAGTAAGAGAACAGGCTGCGGCCAACTTGCAGCAACGGCTGGCCGAAAACCCCTACGTAGGCCGCGGCATTGTAATCGGTCGGGCTGTGGAGGGGAGTTGGATGCAGGTTTACTGGATTTCAGGACGCAGTGCCAACAGCCGCAATCGCATCTTCGTCGCCGAGGGCGACGTGTTGCGGACCAAAGCGGCCGATCCCACCAAACTGAGCGATCCCTCGCTTATCATTTACAACGCCATGCGCGTTTGTGATCGGCGCAGTATTGTCTCCAATGGGGTGCATACCGACGCCATACACGAGGGTTTTGCCGCCGGCCGCAGTTTTGGCGAGAGCTTGGCGGACTGGCTGCACGAGCCGGATCCGCCCAACTACACGCCGCGCATAGCGGGCTATGTCGATCTGGAAGCCGATGAGGCTTGGCTCGCCATACTCAAAGCCAGCCCCTTTGACCCCGAGCGCAGCGAACGCCACTTCTTCCGCTTCGACTGCGTCGAGCCGGGCTATGGTTACGCCATCACCACGTACGATTCAGATGGCGACCCCCTGCCCTCATTTTCTGGAGTTCCCTACCTGTTACCCCTCGCCGACGCGCCTACCCACCTCTGGGAGGCGCTAAACCCCGAGCATCGGATATCGCTTGCAGTGCGCCGGATTGCGGCCGATGGCGCGGTTGAAACCGAGATCATCAACCGCTATGAGGCGGTCTAGCCTCTGTACGCGCGGTGGCAGAGAAAAAGCGCGGCAGCGAACAGGGCTACGGCTACAGCCTGATGCAGCGAGGCCAAGGCCAAGGGCACGTGCGCGACAACCGTGCCGATCCCCAAGCCGATTTGCACCGCTACCAAGCAGAGGATTAGACCGGCCCCAGTTTTCAGGGCTGTGTTGCGGACGGCTACCCACAGTGCTAGGGCCAGCCCAAGGACCGCAAAGGCAAAGAAGCGGTGTTGGAAGTGGACGGTGATGGGGTTGTCAAGCAGGTTTACCAGCAGCGGCTGCATAGACCACAAGCCCGCCGGAATCCAAACTCCGAACATTTTGGGGAAGGTGTCCGATAGGTGTCCGGCCTTGAGGCCGGCGACTAGGCCGCCAGCGGCGATTTGGAGACAGATGGTGGCAAACAGCCAAGTGCAAAGGCGGCGCGTGGTGCGGGGCATTGGCTGAGCCTTTGCCACAGACGATAGATAGCCGAGGGCCTGCCAGAGGCAAGCGGCCAAAAGGGCGAGGGCGCAAGAAAGGTGCAAGGTCAAGCGCAGGTGACTTACTTGGGGCCGGTCGTCTAGGCCGCTCTTGACCATTAGCCAGCCCACCAAGCCCTGGAGG
>JAJDYK010000183.1 GCA_022825185.1 Candidatus Latescibacterota bacterium
GGCCATCCAACAAAGACGAAAGGCCGGTGGCGGTCGTCGCGCCAAAAGAACTCAACAGATAATCGCTATAGAGGTCTAACAGTTTTTTATCCATGACAAACAAGATAAACCAAAGCCTAAAGGCTGCGTAACATCACTTACCTAAGTTGAGGTGGGCACCCCGTGCCTGTGGGTCAAGCGATATAGCGCGGCGTAGATGAGTTTCTGCTTCCTCGAAACGACCTAGCTTACCGAGAACCAAGCCGAGGTTGGCATGGGCCTTAAAATAATTCGGGCGTTGCTCTACCTCGACGCGGGTCGCTTCGAGGGCTTCCTCATATCGCCCCTGCTTATGCAGGACGTGGCCTAAGTTGAGGTGAGCACCCCGTGCCTGCGGATTGAGCGCGATGATGTGGCGATTAAACGTTTCGTTGTCCCGATAAATGCTGGCCTGACGCCAAGTCAGCAACCCCAACAAAATCAGCACCACCGCCGCACCACCCAGCGCGCCTTTTTGCCATAAGTCTGACAGGTGGCGAATACCATAAGCTGCCGCACCAATGACGGCGGCCATGACCCCGATACCAGCGAGGTACTGATAGCGGTCGGCGACGAAAGCGTATTCCATATAGCTGTAGTCAACGAAGCCGAGCGTCGGCGACAGTGTGATCACAAAAAACAACGCCCCGGCCAGCGGCCCGCGACCAAGCTGCGACCGGAAACACCAGAGAGCCGCCGCTAGGGCAACGGCACCAACCAAATACCCCCAAGCTAGCGGTTCGGCCACGTGAATGTCCCAACGCGGATATATAACGGCTAGGTTCGTCGGCCACAGTAGTTTACCAGCGTAAAACCACAGGGCGCGGGCGGCGATAAGTGTTCGTTCAATTAATGAGAAGTCGAATTCTTTAGGATGTACGGATCGGTAGGACGACAAGTCGCCTAGCGCGATGACCAGTCCGACCACAAAGAACGGCACTAGCCGCAACAGGTCTGTCGAGGTCACTCGGCCTTGCTTCCACCAATGCCAGATCAAAAGCGCAGCTGGCAGCGTAACCGCAATGGACTTGCTCAGCAGCGCCGCCGCATACAACGCCAGAGAACACATATACCGTCGTGGATTCGGTCGCTCCACAAAGCGCATCCACGCCAGCGCCGCCGATAGATATAGCAGGCCCGAAAGCACATCCTTGCGCTCAAAAATCCAAGCGACCGACTCCACGTGCAAAGGATGCACGGCAAACACTGCGGCTATCACCCACGCACCGGGTACCACCAACCGCCGCAGGAGATGCCACAAAAGCAGCGTATTCGCCAAGTGCAGCAACACATTGACGATGTGATAGCCCGCCGGGGCAAACCCCCATAGTTTGTGCTCCACCCAGAAGGTCGTATAGGTTATCGGCCAATAGTGACCTTCTTCTTCAAGCGCACTGGGAGAAAACCAGATTTTCCACAGACCCGATACGTCCCGCACCGGATCGACCTTGACGTATGTGTTGTCGTCCCAGACAAAGCCGCCCCACAGCATCGCCGGTAAGTAAGAGACGATCACCAGCAAACCAAGCGCGAGAAGGGCTAGCACATTCTGCCGCGAATAGGATGTCGCCGCTGTTAGGGGTGATGCGGTTGCAACCGTCTGCTGGACTTTTGCGTCGTCACGGGCCGCCTGCCGACGCTCCTGCCGCGTAGGTTTGGACGGGGCCGATGGTTGGCGCTGCGTCTTATCCATCGGTCTTCTCTTGGCCATTTATCCGGTACTACTCGATGGTTTTGGGGCCGCTAACGTGCATCGCAGTGTTGAAGTCACTCGACATTTTCTTTCATCGCTTCCAGCACGGCCTCGCGGTTAGCACGCACGTCTTCTAAGGTCGGGTCCAAGGAGAGCGCTTGGTCGAAGCTTTCCAGCGCCTCGTCGCTTCTGCCCAAGTAGAAGAGGGCGACGCCTATGTCTCCTAAGGCCCTTGCGTGGCCGGGCTCAATGCTGATGAGGTGTTGCAAGAGTTCTATCGCCTCATCGTAGCGCTGCTGCTTGAACCGTAGCGTGGCCAGGTGATAGAGGGCCTCCGTATGGTTCGGGTCGAGCGCAATGGCGCGGCGCAGATGGGTTTCCGCTTCCTCGAAGCGTCCCAACTCATTGAGAGCCGCACCAAGGCCGGAATGTGCCTGTGGGTAGTCTGGGCGGTGTTCGGCAGAGACGCGGTATGCGTCAGCCGCTTCCGCATACCGACCCTGCCCATACAGGGCATTGCCTAAACGTTGGTATCGGATCTTTGTCTTTGGGTCGAGTGCGATTGCACGACGCATATGTGTCTCCGCTTCCTCAAAGCGTCCCAGCTTGTTGAGCACCATGCCGAGATTGGAATGAACCTTAGCGTAGTTTGGGCGGTGTTCGGCGGCGACGCGGAACGAGTCGATGGCTTCCTCATATCGACCCTGCTCATACAGGGCAATGCCTAAATGGCGGTGGACATTCCGCGCCTGCGGATTGAGCGCGATGATGTGGCGATTGAACGTTTCGTCGTCTCGATAAATGCTCGCCTGCCGCCAAGTCAGCGTCCCCAGCACAACCAGCACAACCGCCGCAAGGCCCAGTGCGCTTTTTTGCCACATGCTTGACAGGCCACGCACGCCATAAGCAGCCGAGCCAATGACGACGACCATAACCCCAATACCAGCAAGATACTGATGGCGATCGGCGACAAAAGCATACTTCATATAGGTGTAATCGACAAAGCCCAACACCGGCGATATCGTGACCGCAAAAAACAACGCCCCAGCCAGCGGTCCGCGCCCAAGCTGCGACCGGAAGTGCCATAGGGCCACCACCAACGCGACAGCAGCAACGAGATACCCCCAAGCCAGCGGATCGGCGATGTGGATGTCCCAACGCGGGTAGATGACGGCCAACTCAGACGGCCATAGCAGCTTGCCGGCATAAAACCACAGAGCGTGGGAGGCAATGAGCATCCGTTCCGCTAATGAGTAGTCGAGAGACGCAGTTGACTCAGATCGGTAAAACGACAAATCGCCGACGGTGATGACCAACCCTACTGCGAAAAACGGCACCAACCGCCACAGATCAGTCGAGGTCAATCGGCCCTGTTTCCACCAATGATAGATCAAAAGAGCCGCTGGCAGCGTAACCACGATGGACTTGCTCAAAAGACCCGCCGCATACAACACCAGTGACCACACATACCAGCGCGAACTCGGCTTTTCCACAAAGCGCATCCACGCCAGCACCGACGCGAGGTAAAACAGACCTGAAAGCACATCCTTGCGCTCAATGATCCAAGCCACCGACTCCACGTGCAGCGGATGTACTGCAAACACTGCGGCCACTACCCACGCGCCGGGCACGGCCAACCGCCGCAAAAGATGCCACACCAGTAGCGTATTCGCTAGGTGCAGCAGCACGTTGACGATGTGATAGCCCGCTGGGGCAAACCCCCACAACTTGTGTTCCAACCAGAAGGTTGTATAAACCAGCGGCCAGTAGTGATGCTCTTCTTCAAGCGCACTCGGAGAAAACCAGATTTGCCACAAACCCGATACTTCCCGCACCGGATCGACCTTGATACACAAACTATCGTCCCAGACAAAGCCGCCCCACAGCATCGCCGGTAGGTAACTGACGATCACCAGCAAGCCGAGCGCGACAAAGGCTGGCACGTCCTGCCGTGAATAGGAGACCACCGCTGTTAGGGGCGATGCGGTTACAACCGTCCGCTTGGCTTTTGAGTCGTCGCGGGCCGCCTGCCTACGCTCCTGCCGCGTGGACTTAGACGAGACTGATCGTTGGTGCGGCGTCTTTTCTGTCGGTCTTCTTTTAGCCATTTAACAATTCGGAGATTCTGTGCTTTTTGTACCTACTGCTCTCTTAAATCCATCGCTTCGTCGGCAAAGCGGATACCCGCATTGGGCAGCGGAGCGGGCGCGTCGGGGTAGAGTTTGCGCATCAACTTAGTGAAAGTACCGCCGGTGATCGTCGGAGCATAATCCACCCATTGGCGGACAGCCGGCCCGTCCGCATCTCGTCGCAGAATGCGGATGGGGCCGAATGTCTTTTCCACTGAGTAGCCAGGACCGGAAGTGGCCGGATCTGCCGACACAATGTGGCTGACCGAGGCTGCAATCGCTTCTACCTCTGTCTTTTCTTGGTCCGCGAATATGAGCCGTCTTGTATTAGCATCGTAGAACGGTATCGCGCGGTGTAGATAATAATAACCGGGAAGGTTGAAATAGGGGCGGTCCACCTGCCACACAGCAGAAACTCCAGGCGCGCTGGCAAGATAGCGGTAAGTGGCGAAGATCGGATCCTGATTGCGCAGAAAGCCGACGATGCCGGTCTCCCTTGAATAAGCCTTATACACTCTGTCTTGATACGGCAGCGCGTTCAGGATGCCGGCTAGGGAAATCGCTGCGAAGGATGCAGCCAGCACGAGGGAAGTCGGCCCCAACAACATGCGCGACCTGCCTTGGCTAGCGCGTGACGCGAACCACACCACAAAATCTGCGCTAATCAGCAGCCAGAGCGGAATGACGACGAAGATAAAGCGATACTCCTTGTGCGACTGTGTCGAGTGGATCAGGAGCGTCAGGGCGATAAGCGTCACTAGGAACCCGTAGCGTCGGAGGTCGGGCAAAGCCAAAACGCACAGGGCCACCAGCCCCATATTGGCGATCAGGAGCCAATAGAGGAATTGCCATGCCGGGCTTTCACCGGCGCGCAAGTCGCCGAGAGCGAGATTGACGCGGATGTTGACGACGTAGGAGTGGAACAGCCCACCATCCCACGTAATCGCGTCGAATACGCCGACAGCCACAAAAACCGTGGCCGCGGCCAGCGCAAGCTGCATCTTCTTCTCGGTACGCAAAAAGAACAAGCCGAGGACCACCAAAGCCAACGGGGCATACTGCACCCGAATCGCCGCCACTAGCACCGCCAGCACCGCCACCGTCAAGACCAACCGCAGTCTGTCCGACGCAGGCCGCACACAGAGCGCGAGCAAGGCCACCAGCAAAGCCGTGGCGACAAACTCGGTCATCGGCTTGTGGGCAAAACTAACCAGTTCGTACCAGAAAGCACCCATCAGCAAAGCGACCCGCGCCGCCGTTTCACCAAAGTGCCAGCGGGCAAAAAAGTACATGCTCGCTGGGATGAGCAGGGAGATCGCGCAAAACACGAGCTTGACGCCGCCGACGTACCAAGCAGGCTGACCGAGGCCGACGAGGTCGAACAACTTCAAGACGCCAGCAACTAACCCAGGCACTAGCCACGAACGCGCGCCGTAGAAATACTCCCAATAGGTTACGCCGTTGCCGAAGACTAGACGGTGCGCCGGCTCCAGGTACTGCATGATTTCGTCGGGGTGCAAAACGAAGTCGCCGGACAGGGCAACAGCCGCCCGTGCGACAAAGGCCAACGCGAGCACCGGCAGCAAAAATTTCCAAGGCCGCTCGTCCGGAGGAGCCGGATGTAGCAGGAGGTCGGACATCGAGCGCAGGCGCACGGACCAAGGCAGCGCCTGCTGGCGCTTCTCCCGGCGTGCGGCTGCGCCGCGACCATGCTTACGCTTGGACAAAAACTATCTCCTAGGTGTGCTTATTAATGAAATCAAAGTCAGTCAACGCTCTTCCTCCCGAAACGTCCAGTACGAGTTGAGGACGTAGTTGACCAACGTCCCCGGCGCGATCCCACATCCTTGCAGCCACACCGGATTAACTTGCGGCAACAATTCCGACAGCACGACAAACGTCGAATAGCTCACCCCAAGGGCCAGCAGCGACACGATGTGAAACCGCAAGCCCCGGATCCGCTTGCGGCTGCTCAGGTCGCGGTCGGCAAAAGTCCAATAGTTGTTGATGAAAAAGTTCGAAAAGACCGAGATTTCTATCGCAATGGGCGAGGCCAGATACTTGTGGACGCCGAGTTCGAGCAGGATATGGAACGAACCTAAATTGACCACCACCCCACTGAGGCCAGTCAGGCAAAATTTTACAAAGGTGCGAGGCGTGCCAAACGCAGCGACCATTTTGCGCGGGCCTCGCTTTTTACGCTGCGTCGTATTCGGCCATCAAGCCGCGCAAGTAGCGCACGGCCTTGGGTATGGCGGTTGCCTCTGCTTCCACGTCCTGCCCTTCGTACACCACCGACAGCCAACCATTGTAGTTGACGCCCTTCAAAATCTCGAAGATGCGCGGATAGTTGAGCCACTCTTCAACGCCGCTTTCGATGCGATAGATCTTGCAGCGGACGTGGACGGCCAACGGCGCGGTTTCCTCAATGCTGCCGTAAAAGTTAAGGGCCGGATCTTCGTGCCCGCGCTGGCCCGAGGCCCCAGGCGAGCCGACGTACTGACCCGTGTCGAGGATGTGCAAGAAATAGGGATTATCGACGCCCTCGATAATGCGGCGCACATCTTTGCCCGTGCGCGTGACGCAGCCGTGATTGTGATTGTGCAAGCCAACCACCACGCCCTTTTCCTCGCCGTGGGCCGCCACTTCCTCTAGGCAAGGCATCATCCGCGCCCACACGTCTTCCTCGCTATCGCCTTCGGGAATCCACGCGGCAAAAACCCGCACCAGCGGAATGCCCATGAAAGCGGCCACGTCGATCCACTCCTTGGCGGTGGAGACCTCTGTGGCTAGTTCCTCTTGCGGCTTGCCAAAGTTGGAACTGACGCCGATATAGGAGAGCGCGATCCCGCGTCGGAACGCCTGCATGCGAATGCTGCGCAGATACGCCGGGTCGAGCGAGGCAAAGGCGCGCGTGTGGATGTCGATGCCGTCGAGACCGAGCTGGTAGGCGCGTTCAATAAACTGCTCCAAGTCGAGCTTGTTCGCGGCAAATTCGTCTTTATAGCTGAGGGACATGCAGCCTAGTTTGAGCATTCGAGGTCTCCTTTAGAGTGGAATGGGCGCAATCTGCACTTCGCACGTATTGCGCCAAAAAAATAACGAACTACGGGGCGGCGGCCAATTTGTCCATCGCCAAGGCTTGTGCTATCTTCCGCGCTTTACCTCAAACGGGAAGCAACGCTGTGATCGAAGTAGGAGCATACAAAGTCGCTGAGCCGGACGGCATTGAGACGCCAGCCATGCTGGTCTTTGCCGACCAACTCGACCACAACATAAAAACAGTCGGCGAACTAGCCGGCGGCAGCGAGCATCTGTTCGTCCACGTCAAGACCCACAAGTCCATTGACGTAACGCGCAAACAGCTCGCGTCCGGCGTCGCCGGGTTCAAATGCGCCACGCTCAAGGAGCTGGAAATGGCCCTCGACGCCGGTGCGCAGGAAGCCATTCTGTCCTATCCGCTGGTGCAAAAAAGCAAGGTTCTGCGCTTTGCCGCGTTGGCTCAACGGGATGCAACTATCAGCGCGATTGCCAGCGCCCCCGCGCACGTACAGGTCTTGGGCGATGTGGCGCAAGAGCGGCAGCAAACGCTGCGGGTGATGATCGACCTCAACGTAGGCATGTTCCGCACCGGCGTCCCCTTGGACGCGGCCATCGACCTCTACCGCCAAGTCGCGCAACACCCCCACCTGTCGCCGGGCGGGCTGCACTTGTACGACGGGCACGAGACTATCTCCGAGCCTAAGGCGCGTCAAGCAGCGGCCGAGCAGCACATCTGCGATGCCCAACGCCTAAAAGCAGCCCTCGAAGGCGAGGGCTTGGCCGTGCCCCGGGTCGTCGGGGGCGGTTCCTTCTCCTCTTTGTACTACGCCCGCACTGAGGGAATGTACGGCTCCCCAGGCACCTGCGTGTACTGGGATGCCGGGTACGGCAGCAAAATGGCCGAGTTACCCTTCAAATGGGCGGCTCTCGTCCTGACGCAAGTGATCGATCGCTATCCCGATCATCAGACAATTACCACGGACTTGGGCACCAAGGCTATCAGCGACGATGGCCCCTTAGCGACTCGGGCCAAGCTCTTGCAGAACCCAGCGGCCGAGCTGACCAGACAGAACGAAGAACACGGCGTCTTCTCCTGGTCCGGTCCGCAACCCGAAGTCGGCGACTACCTACTCGCCGTGCCTTGGCACGTGTGTCCGACGACGATTCGCTATCCGGGCGCCCACGTCATCGACAGTCAGGGGCAGGTCGCCGATTACTACCTGCACTCGGCTCGCGACCGGGACTGATGAGATAATCCGCAGATGGACGCAGAATTTTAGGGCTGCTATAGGATGACCAACGCGATTATTGGCCGAGCTTGGGTTCGCTGCTATGCGTCGGCTAGCTGAACTGGCCGCCCAAGAGCGGCGGCGGGTCGTAGGGCTAATGTCCGGCACCTCGGCCGACGGGATTGACGCCGTGCTGGCCGATCTGTGGGGCTGTGGCGAATCCACGCGCTACGAAATTTTGGCCTTTAACACCACGCCGCTGCCCAGCGACCTGCGGCGCGAGGTGTTCGCCCTCTTCGCCGAGGATGCGTCCCTCGACGCGCTGTGCCGGGTCAACTTCGCCCTCGGCGAGGCGTTTGCAACAGCGGCCCTAGCCGCAGCCGAGCAGGCCAAGCTCAGTCCCGAATCCATCGACCTGATCGGCTCGCACGGGCAGACCGTGCGCCACTTGCCGGCTAGCGGGGCCACCTTGCAGATTGGCGAGCCAGCCGTCATTGCCGCGCGCACGGGCGCGGTGACTATTGCGGACTTCCGCGCAGCCGACATGGCCGTTGGCGGCGAGGGCGCACCGCTGGTACCCCTAGTGGATCACCTGCTCTTTGCCCATCCGCACGAGGGGCGTCTGCTGCTCAATATCGGCGGGATCGCCAACATCACAGCCCTGCCGCCCAACGCCGATGTCAGCGCAGTACGGGCCTTTGACCTAGGACCGGGCAACATGCTCATCGACGCGGCCGTGGCGCACTGCACCGAGGGCCGCGAGCACTTCGACCGAGGGGGCGAACGAGCGGCGCGGGGGCGCATCGATGAAGCCTTGTTGGCCGAGCTGATGCGCCACAGCTTCTTGCAGCGCGAGCCGCCCAAATCCACGGGGCGCGAGGAATTTGGCGAGCCTTTCCTCGCGGACATTCTCCGGCGCGGCACGTGGAGCGACTCCGACCTGATCGCCACGCTGACCGCGTTTACCGTGCAATCTATTGCCGAGGGCATTCGCCGCTTTTGCCCCGGCGAATTCGCCAAGCTCTGGGTCGGCGGCGGCGGCGTCCACAATCCGCGCATTATGGCCGGATTGCAACGCGCACTGCCAGATATAGCCGTGCAGTCGCTAGCCGACCTAGGCGTCGATCCAGACGCGCGCGAGGCCCTCTCCTTCGCGGTCCTCGCCAACGAGACGCTGATGGGCCGCACCGGCAATATCCCAGCCGTCACCCGCGCCCAGTGCCCAGTCGTCCTCGGCAAAATCGCCCTGCCGTGAACGCGCTGCCGTTTCCCTTGATAAAAATCCGCGCCGCCAATATGTTTGCCCGCTAGCTTTTTCGACATATACCACAAAGGAGACCCAATGGATCGCCGCGATTTTGAACTGCTGCGCGACGAAGAAATTCCCGAACTCAATACCCGCGCCTTGCTCTACCGGCACCGCACCGGCTGCGAGATCGTCTCGCTGATCAACGACGACGAAAACAAGGTCTTTGGCATCAACTTCCGCACCCCGCCAGCCGACTCGACCGGCATTGCCCACATCCTCGAACACTCGGTGCTGTGCGGCTCGCGCAAGTACCCGGTCAAGGAGCCGTTTGTCGAGCTGATCAAAGGCTCGCTCAACACCTTCCTCAACGCCTTCACCTATCCAGACAAAACCTGCTACCCGGTCGCCAGCACCAACGTGCAGGATTTCTACAACCTGATCGACGTGTACCTCGACGCCGTCTTCTACCCGAGGCTGACGCCGGAAGTCCTGCAACAGGAAGGCTGGCACTACGAGTTAGAAGATCCCGGCGACCCGCTGCGCTACAAAGGCGTGGTATTTAACGAAATGAAGGGCGCGTATTCCGATCCCGAGAGTATCCTAGGCGAGCGCATCCAGCAATCCATCTTCCCCGACACCACCTACGGCGTGGATTCCGGCGGCGACCCGCGCCACATCCCGGCCCTCACCTTCGACCAGTTCAAGCGCTTCCACGACGACTTTTACCACCCGTCCAACGCCCGCATCTACTTCTACGGCGACGACGACCCCGAGCAGCGCCTCGCGCTGTTGCACGACTATCTAAGCGACTATGACGCGCATGCCGTTGACTCGACCATCGGCACCCAACCGCGCTTTGCCGCGCCCAAGCGGCAGCAATTTCCCTATGTAGTCAATCCAGATGCGGTCGAAGAGCCAAAGTACTTTGTCGTACTCACTTGGTTGTTGCAAGATGCGATTGACGCCGACGAGCGCCGTGCCCTCCAAGTGCTCGAACACGCGCTGCTCGGCACTCCGGGGTCTCCGTTGCGCAAGGCCCTGATCGACTCTGGGCTAGGCGAGGATTTGACCGGCAGTGGGCTAGAGGTCGAGTTGGCGCAGATGTTCTTCAGCGTGGGCCTGAAGGGCGTGCAACAGGCCGATGTCGATGCGGTCGAAGCCCTGATCTTACAACACATCGGAGAGCTAGCGGACGGCGGGATCGACCAAGGGATGGTCGCGGCCGCGCTGCACACCGCGGAGTTCCGCTTCCGCGAAAACAACACCGGGTCTTTTCCGCGCGGCTTGGGGCTGATGCTGCGGCTGTTGACCGACTGGCTCTACGACCGCGACCCCTTCACGCCCTTGCGCTTTGCCGACTCCTTCGCCGCGCTCAAAGCCAAACTAGCGGCGGACGACCGCTATCTAGAGGGACTAATCCAACGCCACCTCTTAGACAACTCACATCGCACGACCGTGGTCCTCCAGCCCGATGCCGAACTGGGGACGCGACAGGAGGAGGAAGAGACCGCGCGCTTAGCAGCGGCTCGGGCGGACATGAGCCACGCAGATTTAGAAGAACTCGTCGCATCCACCGCAAAGCTCAAGCACCTACAAGAACAACCCGACGCACCCGAGGATCTGGCCAAATTGCCCCGCCTGCAATTGAGCGACCTCGACAAAGCAATCAAAACCGTACCTCGGCAAGAAGATCAAATCGCCGAGGTGCCAGTAATCCACCACGACCTCTTCACCAATGGCATCGCCTATCTCGACGTGGGCTGCGATCTGCGGGTGCTGCCCGAGGAGCTTTTACCCTATATCCCGCTCTTTGGGCGCGCTCTGTTGGAGATGGGTACCGAACGCATGAGCTTCGTCGAGTTGCAACAGCGGATCGGCAGCCAAACCGGCGGCCTAAGTGCCCACTCGCTGGTGGGGTCGCGCCCCGACGGCGGGCCGGCCGCGGCGTATCTCTTTTTGCGCGGCAAGGCCATGGCCGAACGGGTCGCCGACCTGACGGCGATTGTGCGCGACGTACTGCTAGAGGGCCGCCTCGACGACCGCGACCGCTTCTTGCAAATGGCCTTAGAAGAGCGAGCCAGCGCAGAGGCCGGGCTGGTGCCGGGCGGGCATCGGGTGGTATTGACGCGGCTGCGGGCGCAATTCGACGAGACTGGCTGGCTCGCAGAGCAGATGCGCGGCTTGAGCTATCTGTTCTTCTTGCGGCAGCTCATCGAAGATATCCGCGGCGACTGGCCGGCCGTGCAGGCGCGGCTGGAGCAGATCCGCGCCCTGCTGGTCAACCGGCCGGGCATGCTGTGCAATGCAACCGTGGCCGGCGGCGACCGCACTACGTGCGACCAGAGCCTAGCAGCACTGTTGCGCGAGTTGCCGCAAGAAGCGCACTCGCCCGCGACGTGGACGCCGAGCCTAACGGCGGCCAACGAGGGCCTGACCGTCCCCGCCCAAGTCAACTACGTGGGCAAGGCGGCCAACCTCTTCGCGCTCGGCTACGAACTAGACGGGTCGTCGGCCGTCATCACTCGTTACTTGGCCACGACTTGGCTCTGGGATCGGGTGCGAGTCCAAGGAGGAGCCTACGGGGCCTTTTGCTCCCTCGATCCGTTTACCGGTGTGTTCGCGTACGGGTCGTACCGCGACCCCAACTTGCTGGAGACGCTACAAGTGTACGACCAGAGCGGATCCTTCTTGCGCGATTATCCAATCAGCAGCGACGAGCTGACCAAGGCCATCATCGGCACCATCGGCGACCTCGACGCTTACCAGCTCCCCGACGCCAAGGGCTACGCCTCGCTGACGCGCTATCTGACCGGCATCGACGACGCCTATCGCCAGCAAATGCGCGACCAAGTCTTGGGCACCAAGGCCGAGCACTTTGCCGATTTTGCCGCCGTGCTGGATCAAGTCGGCGCAGCGGGCCGGGTCGCGGTGCTGGGGTCGGCAGATGCGATTGAACGCGCAAGCTGGCTGACGCCGGTCAAGGTGCTGTAGGGGGCGGTTCGCGAACCGTCCCCTACCAATGCGTAACATCAGTTATGTATGCGACCGCCTAGGCAACTAGGCGGTTTTTTATTTTTCGTGGTTCACATAGTCGCGCCTTGTGGGTCATATAGGACAAACGCGCTACCGGCCGGAGCAACAACCCGCACTCTTCCGCAAAGGAGGGCATCATGCAACCCTTAGCCATTCGCATCCTATATGTCGTCCTGATCGCAGTCGGCGTCTCCAGCGCAGCCGCGGTCGAGACCAAGTATCCGCACGGCGGCTTTGATCCCCGTCTCGACAAACTCCAAGGCTTGCTTGACTATGTCCACACTGTGGAGAAAATCAAAGTCAAAGCTGGCCCTAGGTTGTGGAAGGCCATTGAGTCCATTCCCGTCGCGACGGGCATTTCCATCACTCCCGAGCAAGAAGCCGACCTGCGCGACTGGCTTTACGACTTTTTGGTCGCCTTTTCCGTCTCCGGCAATGACAGCCTCGCCGCCGAGTTTTACCTCCGCGAGGGCATCAACAACCCCACGGCCTTGCAGCACATGAAAAAGACCCTAGAGAACTGGGGCATTCCCAAAGGGGACACGCCCTTTGAACTCTTCCAAGCCATGCACCGCGCTGTACTCGACTACCAGGGCTGTGAATACCGCTTTGGCAATGCCTTCTTGCGCCACAGCACATTTAAGGTATTCGAGATGCAAGATCGGTACGAGAGCTATCGGACTCACCCGAGGAACGCCGCCAAGGCCAAGTTCAAATTGCAGAAAGAGGTTGAAGAAGCGCTGCGGGCTGGCGAGAAGCGGGTCTTTACCGACATCGCGTTCGTCGCCGAAGAGCCTGCGGAGTTCGCCGGACCTGCAACTCCCTTCTTCTGTCGCCTAGTTTGGGATTCAGAGCGGGCAATGTGGCGCTTTGTAGAGGTCGTCTATAACTCCAAACAGCCGAATTCTTTCCTATTTTCGGCCATATAACTGGCAGCGACTTTCAGCAACGCCGGCCCCCTTGCGGAAAAGGGTGCCGGCGTTTACTCGCGATCGTGCGAGGAGATTTTTTTTATTTTTTCGGTTCACATAGTCGCCCTTTGTGGATCATATAGAACAAATCGCTACCGGTCGGGCGCAAACGCACACGACCTACATGCTAAACAGGAGCGTGGATCATGTTGAATCGAACGATTATTGCCGCAACAGCAGTGGCCTTACTGCTCAGCCTGCGAGCGAGCGCCGCCGAGATTTCTTGGAGCGAGCAGCGCGACCTTGACCACGGGCGCATCGAAGCGTGGATTGAAGACGGTTGGCTGCACGCCCGGCGGGTAGAAGGCTCCGACGATTTGGTCTGGCACGTGGTGCTGGGCCAAGTGGAAAAGGGAGCAGTGCCCACCATAGAGGTCGGCTCAACCGCCGAAGTGCGCCATCCCAATGGCCGCTACTTCGTACGCGACATCGCCAACCAGCGATTCAATTGCGTTCGCCAGAAGCTGGCGGAGGGCGAGTTTGCCGGAATCAACACGGACTTCTTGGCTGGCTCACAACCTAGCGGCAAGGGCACGGGAAATGATCTAGGCATTGCCGTTGAGAATCTGGATGACTACCAGTGGGTGTTATTGGGGCCGGCGCAGTTGCATATAACCAAGGAGGGGGAGGAGGAGCAGGTACACTTTGAGATCGCCCCCAACGCCGTATTGCGCATGACTCCCACACTACAGGATGGAAAGCACTCGCGATTTAGCACCTCGGGAGTAGGCATGATCGACTACTCCTACGACAAAGCACAACTAAGCGACGACGGGGAATTTCTCCAAGCGCGCTACGTCGGCATGGAGGAGGCTGAAAGAGTGCTCAACCGCCTCAAGCTCGAACGAGGCTCCATGCCCCCCGAATTAGATGCGGAACGCTGGGTCAATTCGATGCCTACTGAGCAGTTAAAAAATATGTCGCAAGCTCCGGTGATTCTCATCGACTTCTGGGCGACGTGGTGTACGCCCTGCGTAGCCCAGATGCCCACCGTGCAGGCTCTATACGATCAGTACGCCGAGCAAGGGTTTATGGTCGTAGCACTTCACTCGGCGCACCAATCTCAAGACATGGACGATTTCGTCGCCGAACACAGCTACACCATGCCGATCGCACTGGATACGGGCGAGACGTATCGCCGCTTCGGCGTCGAAGGCATTCCCCAATACGTGCTGATCGGCCGCGACGGTCGTCTCGCCGAGACAGGTCTTTTGGGCAGCGTGCCGAGTACAGAGCAGATTGAAGACCTCTTAGCCGCCAACTAATTTTGCGCCAACCAGCCGACATAAGCGCCGAAGCCGTAGAGCACTACGGACGCCTAGTCCTCAAGGTCGCCTATCAGATCGTCGCCAATGCCGACGAAGCACAGGAGGTCTTCCAGGAGACCTTCCTGCGCTTCCACGCCGCCTGTGTGCGCGGCGAAATCATCGCTCACCCCAAGGCATGGCTTTGCCGGGTGGCGACCAACGCGGCCTTCAAAATCCGGCGGCATCAACATCGGGAACTGTCATTCGAAGAGGAAGATACCGCACTGGAAGCCGATGCCGACAAAGACGCCGAGCACCGCTTGCTCATGAACCGAGTGCGCGACTTGGCCGCTGAATTGCCCGAGCGCCAGCGCATGGTCTTTGCCCTGCGCAATTTCGAGGGCTGGCCCTTTGCCGAAATCGCCGCGCGACTGGGGTGCAGCGAGGAGTCGGCCAGAGCCAGCGAGTACAAAGCCCTGAAAAAGATCCGCGCCCATTTGGGTGCCGACCACAAGGACTGAACGCCATGAACAGAGCCGAATTTGAAAGCAAACTGAGCGACTACGTGCGAGGCGAGCTATCGGCTGCGGAAGCACAACAAATCGAAACCTATCTGACCGAGCATCCAGAAGCGGCTGACGACTTGGAAGCGGTGCGTACCGTGCTGGAACTGAGCGCTGACATCGGCACCGCCGAGCCACCGGATGCACTCTTCACAGCGGCCCGCGCCAACGCGCTGGCGGCAATCCGCGCAGAGGAGAAAGACGAGCGCAAAACGCAGCTCGCGGCATTTTGGCAGCGCCTACCGCGGCCAGTGTACCTGTCAGGGCTAGCCGCCATGCTAGCTGGGGTAGTATTTGGGGTGCTGTGGCAGGGTACCTCTTCGGCGTGGGCCGAGGTGGTAGCCGAGGTGCGCAAGCTGAACTCTGTGCGCGTAGAGGGCTGGTTTCGTGGAGAAAAGGGAGAACAGGTGCCGGTGCAGCAATGGATCAAGTCCCCGCACTCTTTCCGCACTGAAGTAGGCATCGGCGCGGCGCGGCGCGCTGTCGTGGTGACCGACGCGAAAATGCAGATGTACGCAGATGGCGTCTGGTATGGAAAAGACATCAACGCGGAAGACGCGTGGTCCATAGATAAGCTCGCCGAGCAACTAGCGCTGCCCGCACGCGGGAAACTAGAACTTCGGAGCTACCAAATTGAGCGCGAGGATCGGGGGGCAACGGAGCTTTTTTCGATTTGGCAACGCTCCTCGCTGGGGAGTAAGACCCCGGCGGATATCCGCTATGAGGTCGAAGTAGATGCTCAGACGCGGTTGCCCAACCACTCCCGCGTTTATCTGGATGTGGGCCAAGAAGATTGGGAGTTGGTCAGCGAGTTGAACTATCTGGATTACAATGTACCGCTGGCGGACGAGCTTTTCGCGATCGCCGGTGATGCGATCCAGCCATTGACCCTTTCGGCATCTGAGGCGAATCCGTTCGGTATGATGTTAGAACCATTTGTACCGTGGAACAGGACGTTTTACATGCCCCTAGACGGCATGGACATCATCGTCCATCCTCCTTCGGATGACCCGAGCAAGGGCTTAGGGGGCCTCGCTTCTTCCACAGCAGGCGAGATCACGCGCTACGAATTTCACCGCACTCGGCTGGCCGAAATCGCGCGGAACCTTGGAGAAATGCCAGTAGAAGTTCCGGCGCAAGAATTGGCCGAGCAGAGCTACTCTACGCGGATTGCCTATAGCCATCGCCTGACTCCCACCGAGCGCATCCAACGCCTCGGTCGCCGCTTTGGTTTTGTCGCTGACGTGGAAGAGCGACAGGGCACTAAGACGCGCTGGCTTTTTACCCAAGACGGCTCCGAGTTTCCAACAAACCCGCAAGCGGGAGATTCTGAAACCAATGGCTACAATTACTACGCTACGGGACATCCGCTCGGGTTTGCGATCCAAGGTATGCTCTTGAACGCCGCGCTCAACGATCTAGTCGAAGGCTACAACCAAGACCTCGACGAAATCGAGCTGCAATGGGACGGCGCGGCAGCAGACAATCCCTTTGAGCGCCTAGTAGATATCGCCATCGATTTCTCCGACGGCTGGGACGTGGCTCTCGATTATTTGCACGAGCAATTCGGGGTGGAAATGAAGCGCGTATCCGAGCCGATCACCTACGAGGTATTGGTGCTGCGTCCGCCCAGCGAAGGCGCAAAGTAAGCATTCACGCGCCTTCGTCTGTCAGGCGTTTGGCGTACTCGCCGCGCGGGATGCGGAAGTAACCCTGAAAGTAGAGCACGCCCGCAGCCGTAATCACGGCACTGCACAAAAACAACGCCCGATACCCCAGCGCGTCGATCATCCAGCCGCCGCCGAGCGAAACGCCAGCGATGCTGATGCCATAGGCCATAGTCAGCGCCGAACTCATGGTCACCCGCCAGCGCTCGGGGACCAGCTCCTGCTGAAAGACAATATAGACCGAGCGGCGGATCGAACTGAGAGCGACCAGGGCCATACAGGCGGCTCCGGCCACCGCCCAATGGGCGATCAACGCGAGGGGGATGAGGCACAGCACCATCGCCCCAGCCCCCACGGTTATCACCGGCACCCGACCAAAACGCCGACTGAGTGCAGGAGCGGCCAGCGCAGTACAGGCGGCTAGTAGCTGGCCGCCGGCAGTCAGACTCCCGATCAGCGCCGTGGAGACCCCGAGGCCGTCGTCCATATAGACATTGAAGAAGACGCGGAGACTGTTTTCCGCAGCCATCTGCAAAAAGGTGACCAAGCTCAAGGCGAGGACGATGGCCAAGGGAAAGGGCGTCGCCGCGCCGCGTTCCCTAGCGGGCGGTTTGGGCGGACGGGAGCGGGTGGCGGCGATAGCACCAGCGCTGATGAATAGCACACCAGCGGCCAGCAGCAGCGGATAGCGGTAGGGGGCCGGGTGGTCTTCGGGCAGGCCGAGGAGCGCAGAGAACAGGCCGGGCAGCAGGCCACCGCACAAACTACCGGCAAAACCCGCCAGCGGCCACAGCGCCACCTGCGTCGAGAACACGTGATTGCGCAGGCGCGGCGGGCAGATCAGCGTTAGGAAGGGAATCGAGCAGACGAGGAAGAGCGTATTGCCGAGGACGCCGAGGGCATACGCCCCCATGATCCAAGCGAGCTGTGCGGCGGTAGGAGCAAACTCGCTGAGGGGCAACAAGCCAAAACCGAGAGCGGCGACCACCATGCCGACGATCATGCTCCGCCGCGCCCCCCAGCGGTTGGCCAACAGCCCTGCGGGCATACTCAAGAGGGCAAACGACAGCGCGCCAACGGCATTGACTTGGCCGATCAATTGGGGGCCATAGCCCAAGCGCAAAAGATACAGATTGAGCAGGACCGTATAGACGCCGCCGAAAATCGTAAAGCCGATCAAGGCTTGGCTGAAAAGCACTAGGCGCACGTCGCGGTTGAAAAGCGTCAGCGCCTCGCGATGAGTGGATACCAATTTCTTTTTTGACGAAATGGGAGAGGTCAGTTATGTATAGGGCGGTAAATCAACGGCTCGCGGCGAATAAAGGCAATGCAGCAGAGGCGATATGGCACGCAGCGGAATTCTTTGGTGCTTGTTGGCATGGGCACCGAGCGTCTTAGCCCAAGAGATAGTCCAAGTGCAGACGTCGGCTGGCACCATGCACGAGTTGGCCCGCGTCGCCGCCGGTTATTTTGCGATGGGATCGGCCGAGGGACGGGCGGACGAGCAGCCGGTTCACCAAATCTACCTCGACGATTTCTACATCGACCGCTTTGAGGTCAACAACGACCAGTACGCGGCCTTTTTGAACGACATTGACCGCAACGCAGACGAGGAAGGGCACCTGCTGCTCGATGTGCGCGACGCCGACGTGCAGATCCGCTACTCCAACGCGGGATACGCGCCGCTTCCCGGCACCGAGCAGCGGCCAGTTGCCGAAGTCTCGTGGTACGGTGCCCGCGCGTATTGCACTTGGGCCGGTATGCAGTTGCCGACCGAGGCCATGTGGGAAAAGGCCGCCCGCGGCATTGACGGCCGCATCTATCCCTGGGGCAATTCCATTGACCGCAGCCGGGCCAACTACGGCCGTGAGGACTGCTGCCGCGGCGACGCTAGCGACGGCTTTTTCGACTCGGCTCCGGTCGGCTCTTATCAGCGCGGGATTTCGCCCTATGGGGCCTACGACATGGGGGGCAATGTCTGGGAATGGGTGGTGGATTGGTACGGCGAGGAGTACTACGCGCAAAGCCCCGAGCGCGATCCGCAGGGGCCGGATGCAGGAATCAGCCGAGTGCTTCGCGGCGGGTCGATGAGCAGCGACCCGTATCGCCTGCGCGCCACCGACCGCAGCGGGCTGCCGCCTTCGGCGAGCTACGTCATCGTCGGATTCCGCTGCGCTGCGCGCGAACTCCCCGCTACGGCAGTGCAGTCCGCAAGTTGGGGACAAATAAAGCGCATGGCAGAGGACGACAATGCGCGATAACCCGCACAAATGCAACAGCCCCTCAGCTTGTGCAAGCTGAGGGGCTGGTTATAATAGTGGTGGCGCCTCGCGGAATCGAACCGCGGACACAGAGATTTTCAGTCTCCTGCTCTACCTACTGAGCTAAAGCGCCACCAAAAGGAAGATTAAAATTAAAGCCCCCCCATTTGCATTGTCAAGGATGTGCCATGCCCGTCTCGATCATTCCGTTCAACATGCCCGAACCAGCTGAAATTCCTCCCCACATCGTCACATCACTCGAAGCCATGTCCCCAGACCAAGCCGTAATCCAAGGCATGGATTTGCTGCTGGGCATTGAAGCGGCAGACACCATCGTATATGAGCGCGTCGGCCAAGGGGTCGTCCACACGGCTGGCGCAGGAGCCGAGGTTCTGCAACGGGTGCTGGAACAAGACGGCGTGCGCTCCTTCGCCGATCAGGACGGGGCCGGTCACTCCGCGTTGTTGCTGGTGGGACAGGCCAGTGCCGACGAAGAAAGCCCCCTGCCAGCAGGAGTGGTGAGATTCCTCCTGGAGGGGGCTGAAAGCGGATCTATCGGCTTTAGCTACGTGTTGCCACTCAAGGCTGGCGACGGCCAGCTATGGGGCGCGTTGACGCTGATTCGCCGCGCGGCGAGCGGGCCACTCAATCACGAGCAGCCCAACCTGTGCGAGGGCATGCGGCGCGTATTGAGCCGGAGGCGCGATTAGGCCGAGACCGGCTCGACGACTCCGTTTTCAAGCATCCAAGCCTCGACCTCATCGCCATCGACGTCGGCCAGCATCTGGCCGTTGATCTCGACGCAGGGCGAGAGGGGCTGGCCGCTTTTCTGCACCATCTCAGCGTAAATATCTGGATTGTTGATAATGTCTTTGTCTTCGTATGCCAAGCCGTATTTGGCGAAGGTGGTGCGCACGCTATTGCTCCAGCCGCAAACCGGCTTCAGATAGGCGACGATATGGGGGTTTTCGGCCATGATTGGGATTCCTTTCTGGCGTGATAGAAACGATCTTGCGTTTGGTGGAATATAGAGATGCGCCCCTCTCTGTCAAGCAGCGCATCGAGTGATTGACGAACCGAATACCCAATGTTACATTTGGATTATCCCCCTCCCCTTGGTGTGTTTGCCCGTCCTCTTAACTTCAGGAGTAGTAATGAGTTCTACCGAAGTTCTTTTCGTGCGCGGCGGACGTCCTCTCCAAGGTGAGGTCGAGGTCCAAGGCTCCAAAAACGCCGCTTTGCCCATGTTGGCCGCTTCGCTGTTGGCCACCGAAGGGCAAACCGTTCTGCATCGGGTCCCCCCGGTCAACGACGTATTGGTGGCTCTAGAAGTGTTGCGTCGGCTCGGCGCGCACGTAGATTACGATGCAACCGAAGGAGTGGCCGTCCTAGACACCCGCGATGTCAAAGAGCACCGGCTGCCCGCGGATTTGACTAATCGCTTCCGCGCCTCGCTGCTTTTCGTCGGTCCGCTGTTGGCCCGCTTTGGCCGCGCATGGATCCAAGAGGTCGGCGGCTGCACGATTGGCTCGCGACCGACCGACTATCACTATCGCGGCTTTGCCCGGCTCGGAGCCGAGGTCGAAGGCGTCAACGGCGGCGGCATCGGCGCGGTGGCCAAGCAGCTATCCGGTTCCTTTATGTACTGCGACCTGCCCAGCCATACGGGAGTGGAAAACCTCATTATGGCCTCCTGTCTAGCAAAAGGGGAATCCGCAATCGAAAACGCGGCCTCCGACCCGGAGATCGTCGATCTCGCATCGCTCCTACAAAAGATGGGCGCCCAAGTCGAAGGAGTCGGTACGCGGCGAGTGCATATCAAGGGAGTCCATGAGTTAGTAGGTGCCGAGCACACGATCATGTACGATCGCCTCGACGCCGGCCTCCTGATGATGGCAGGCGCGATTACCGGCGGCGACATCGCCCTCAAAGGCGTGGTGCGCGATCACCTGTACGTTTTTGAAGCCAAGCTCCAGCAGATGGGCGTCGAGATGACAGAGGAAGGGGCTTGGATGCGGGTGCGCGGACCGGAAACCCTGTCGCCGATCAACGTAGTAACCACCTTCTATCCCGGCTTTCCAACGGACTTGCAGCCCGGGATGACGGCCTTGGCGTGCATGGCTAAAGGCGACAGCTACATCCGCGAGACCGTATTCGAAGATCGCCTCGGCCACGTCAAGGCCCTGCGCTCCTTCGGCGCTCGCATTGCACCGGAAAAAGACCGCTTGGTGTTGGTACACGGGCCGGCTCAGCTCAAAGGGGCCAAGGTCAAGGCCATGGATATTCGCGCCGGGGCCGCCTGCGTACTCGCCGGTCTAGCGGCCGAGGGTTGCACCGAGATCAGCAACCTCTACCAACTCGACCGGGGGCACACCCACCTCGAGCACCGCCTGAGGGCCTTGGGTGCCGACATCGAAAGACACTAAGGCGCGTTGTGCCTAACGCGAATAAGCGGTCGGGAGCTTGCGGCTCTCGGCCGCTTTTTTTTGTTTGTCTATCACTACATAGGAGACCACCATGATCGTAAATCCCGACACAGTGTATTTAGCGCGCTCGCCCATCGACCGCGCCGACGCTCCTTTTGCGACCTACCAGGAGTTGGCCCATCGCACTCTCGCGGCCCTTGAGGTGCCGTTACCTGACGCAGGCACCATCTTGCTCAAGCCCAACGCCACGGTGCTCTATCCACCGGAAAAGCGCGTCATCACCCATCCCGGATTTGTCGGCGGCCTGCTCGACGCCCTGCGCAACCGCGGCGTATCCGCCGAGCGCATGGTAGTTGCCGACGGCCAGTCCGGGGAAAACCCCACGGCCGGGCACACTTGGGAACTATGCGGCTATCGCGCCATGACCGATGAGCGGGGCGTGCGGCTCGCAGAAATGAACACCGACGAGGATTCCCGCGTCGTCGAGGTCGCCGACGGCGTAGTGTACGAGCGCTATCCCCTGTACCGGGAAGTGACCGACTGCGCCTTCTTTTTTAACGTCCCCCTCGCCAAGTGCCACAACTTGGGCTGCACGACCTTGTCGATTAAAAATCTGATGGGCATCATCGCCAAGCCCGAGCGGCACCTGTGCGTGATCCAAGAGGTGGACAAGCCTTACGCCGAGGACCTGTGGCGGCTGACCGATAGCGGCTACAGCCTCTTTGAAGACCGCTTCTATCACAAGCTCTGCGATCTATTGGTCGCGCTGCGCGGCTTGGGGATGCCGCGGCTTTCAGTGGTAGATGGCCTAGTCGGCCGCGACGGCACGGCGTTCAACGAAGGAGGCAACTACCCCCTCGGCTGGGCTGTGGCCGGCGTCAACGAGGTACACGTAGATACAGTCGCCACCTATCTGATGGGCCTCGATCCGCAGGCCACTCCCTATCTGCAATTCGCCCACGCCCGCGGCTTGGGGACCATCGCCCCTGAGGAAATCGAAGTCGTTAATCTCGCCAGCGGCACGCCACTCTCTGGCACGGCCCTCGCCGAGCTGCGGCCTGCCGCGCCGCTGATGCCCATCTCCCGCTTCAAAGGCGGCTACTACAAGCGCTTTCGCACCGATGGATCGGCCGTGCCCTGGCGCTTGGACGAGGTCAATGCCCAACGCCAGCAGGACGGTCTGGCACCCGTTCCCTATGAGCCAGCGCCTGAGCACACCCTCCGCGCCTGCCAACGAGCGGTAGATGAGTGGATCGCCGATGTCGGCGTGCGCTACTTCTCCGAGCTGACCAATACGGTCGTGCTGATGGAGGAAGTCGGCGAGTTGGCGCGGATTATGGCCCGCACCTATGGAGAGCAGAGCTTTAAGGAGGGCGAGGAAGCCGACCTCGGCATGGAGATGGCCGACGTGCTCTTCGTCCTCATCTGCCTCGCCAATCAAACCGGAGTCGATTTAGAGGAATCCTTCCAGCGCGCGCTGGCCAAAAAGACCCGACGCGACCGCCGGCGTCACGCGGAAAATCCCAAACTCCAATCTTGAATTTCTATACCCTCGCTGATGTTACGCAGCTATCGTTATCTGCGGTTTCCTACCGTCCCGTCCGGTGTCATTCCCGCGCAAGCGGGAATCCAGTCTTGTACGCGATGCGGATTTGGCACGACACCCTGTAGAGGGTGGTTTGCAAATCGCCCCCTACGTGCGCCGGCATGACAAACGCTGCGTAACGTCAGACCCTCATTTTGCGAAAGGTCAGCCCATGAGTTCCCGCAACGGTTTTATCGAAACGCATATTTACGACTACATCCTCGCCAACTCGCTGCGCGACCGAGACGAGCTCAAGCGGTTGCGGCAGGAGACCCAAGCCATGCCCATGGGCGGAATGCAGGTCTCGCCCGATCAGGGGCAGTTCATGGGGCTGCTCGTCGAACTGATCGACGCCAAGCGGATCGTCGAGGTGGGGACTTTTACTGGCTACAGCAGCATCGCCATGGCGCTGGCTCTGCCCGCAGACGGGCGTCTAATCGCCTGCGACGTCAGCGACGAGTTTACCAGCATCGCCCGGCGCTATTGGCAAGAGGCCGGCGTGGCCGACAAGATCGAATTGCGGTTGGGGCCAGCAGTAGCGACCCTCGACGGAATGCTCGCGGCTGGGGAAGCCGGTTGTTTCGACATGGCCTTTATCGACGCGGACAAGGAAAATTACGACGCCTACTACGAGCGCTGTTTGCAGCTCTTGCGTCCGGGCGGCTTGATCCTAATCGACAACGTGCTGTGGGGCGGGCGGCCCGCCGATGCCAACGAGCAGGACGAGAGCACCGTAGCAATCCGAGCGCTCAACGCCAAAATCCACGCCGACGAGCGCGTGACCGCATCCCTGCTGTCGATTGGCGACGGGTTGACGCTGGCGCGGAAGCGGTGATCTGTGCGACTACAACGAAATAGCGGAGAAAACTCGACGATGAACAAAATATGGGTGCTGCAAAACATACAGCCGGAAAACTTGGGGATCGCCGGTCAGGTGTTCCAAGGCTGCGGTCTCGAGCCCACCTACGTACATACCTTTGCCGACGAAGAGGTCCCCCGCTACATGGACGAGGCCGCCGGCCTAGTGGTCTTGGGCGGGCCAATGGGCGTGTACGAACACGACCGCTATCCATTTCTGGACGCGGCTATGCGCCTTATCGACCAAGCCTTAAAAGAAGACAAACCCGTACTCGGCATCTGCCTAGGCAGCCAGCTTTTGGCCACGGCTCTTGGTGCTCGGGTCGCCCGCGGTCCGCAGAAAGAAATCGGCTGGTATCCAATTGAGCTGAAGCCCGCTGCCAGCGAAGACCCGCTGATGGGCGGGCTGAAACCATCCTTTATGGGCTTTCACTGGCACGGCGACATCTTCGATCTGCCCAAGGGCGCTACCGCGCTGGCCTCTTCTGCCCGCACTGCCAACCAAGCGTTTTCTTATGACCGGGCGGCGTATGGCGTCCTCTTCCACATGGAAGTTACCACGCAAATTATCGCCGATATGGTCCGGGCTTTCGCCGACGAGGTGCGCGAGGAGGGGCTAGACGGCGAGCAAATCAAGGCCGACGCAGCCCAGCACTTGCCCGCTCTCCACGCCAACGGACGGACTTTCTTCCAGAACTGGGCCACTCTCTGCTTGGAGGTGGGTTCATAGCAGTAGCTTAGCCCGCCCAAGCGTTTATTGGCCCTTGTTAAAGGACGCCACTCTGACCGCGTCAACGAGAGCAAGCTCTACCTTTCGATGATAATCCACCCGCTTGACGTGTACATATCAAATATGATATAGTTTCTTTATGAACGATGTGCTAATCAAGCCTATTGTCTGGGTGGGATCCTCCTATGATGATCTTATAGCCCTCCCCCGCGAGGTTCAAAATGATATAGGCTATGCCCTATGGATTGCCCAAACCGGAGGAAAGCACTACCAAGCAAAGCCGCTGAGAGGATTTGCAGGCGTTATGGAGATAGTTAGCCGCTATCAAACGGACACTTATCGAGCCGTTTATGTGGTGAATTTAGACGATCATCTCTATGTGCTTCATACCTTTCAGAAGAAATCCACCCGTGGCATTGCCACTCCAAGAAAGGAATTAGCCACCATTGCACGGCGGCTTCAACAAGCAAGAATAATAGCCAAGGGGAGAACGCTATGAAGAGGAGAAAAGTAGGCGATTCTGAGTACTATGAGGGATCGGCGAATGTTTACGCTGACTTAGGATATGACAATCCAGAGGAGTGGTCATTAAAAGCAAGCATCGCTACAAAAATCTTGGGTATCATCGAGGAGAGCGGCCTAACCCAGAAGGACGCCGGTACCCTGCTCGGCATCGCCCAAGGACGGGTTTCCGACCTGAAAAGAGGGCAGTTCGATAAATTCTCCGTTGAAAAGCTCTTGGCCTTCCTAAATGCGCTAGATCGGGATGTTGATATTGTGATCCGACCTAAAGAGGAAGAGGTAGCTCATATCACCGTCTCTGCGGAAGAGATAGTACCGAGCCGCTAACTTTCAAGCCAAAGCGGCATCTTGCGATGACATTCGGCTTGGGAACCAGCCACCGAAGGCGCTCCCTCTCCCCACTCAGGTCGAAACCCCCAGCAAACCGCGTGTCAGTTGAAAATCGACGTTGCGCTGCTGCAAGGCACCGGGGATGTGGTCGCCTCGCGCCACCTGAGCTAACAAAGCGGCCAATTGCTCCGCCCAATCGTCCCCCGCACTCGTCAGAGCCAAATCAATATCATCGCCGTAGAGCGCCGCTACCGTCGGATCCGCACTCACCTGCACCACCGGCATCAAGGGATGCCCCTGTAAGGGATGCTCGCCGGTATGAGCCAAGATCAGGTCCACGCCCGTGGCACCCAGGCCGGTAGCCGTCTCCACCCAGTGATCGGTGGGCGTCTCCATGATGTAAAA
Organism: Candidatus Latescibacterota bacterium; assembly: GCA_022825185.1. The sequence goes on from JAJDYK010000183.1 coordinate 25,959, forward strand.
ACCCGGCTCTACCGCCGCCTGTCCATAGGGCAACGTCGCGGCATCCGACGGCTCGACTAACACAGAGTCCAAATACGCCGGTTCCCGCAGCAGAGCCGCGTTGTGCGGCACGACCACAGTGCCGCCGGCAGTCACTACCCAGCGCGTCAACTGGGCAAAAGACTGCGCCGCGTCCTCCCCCAACTCACCGGTCGCCTGCATCCCCAAACGCAAGGCACCCAAGCCACCTTCCACGGCGACAGGGGTTTCCGTCTCGGCCAGCGCTTGGCGGAACCACCCCTCGACCCTGTCCATGGCCTTGACAATCCCGCCGTCCAACTGCACCGAAGCCCAGCCAAAAACAGCCGGGTCCAAACCCCATTCCTCAAGGCCGTTGCGCATGTAGTCGTTGTGCGTCTTTTCGCAACCGTGCTCCAGCAGCAAAACGCGCCGCGCCAGCGGATGCGCGGCGTACCCCATCATGGTGCGCAAGTGCATTTGCTCGGTAGCGCCGCTCGACGACAGCCCACAGCCCTCGGTGTGGACCAAGGCGACAAAGCGCGACAGACCCTGCTCGCGGCCCACTTGCCGGGCATTGAGCCGCTCGGCGCACATGCGGGCGATCTGGCCAGCGCACAGGCTGGTGGGCAATACCAACCCCACCTGATCAATAGCCCCATCCAGCATGGGGAACGACACGGCCGGGCCGACTTCGGGCCGCACTGGCACGGGCCGCCCCTCGGGCACGGGAGCAGCCAACAGTTCCTCTAGCCGACTAGTATCGGTCTGTTGCCAGTTGCGCCAGATGGACACTTGGGCGTGGCCGGCCCGCTCGCCCAGCGAGCGCTCGCCCGAGGCCACTCGCAAGGTGCGCTCAAACAGCTCCTGACCCAACTCGTCCATCGACGTGCCATCCAAGTAAGCCCCGGCATTGACGTCGAGGTCTGCGGCCAACAACTGATAGCGCTCCGAGGTGGTGACGATCTTGATCGTCGGCACAAAGGGGAAATTGGTAATGGAACCGTTGCCCGTGACAAAGAAAATGGCGTTACAGCCGCTGGCCACCTGCCCGGCGATGCTTTCCAAGTCATTGCCCGGACTGTCCATAAAGTAGAAACCAGTCCCTTTAAGCGGCTCACCGTACTCAATGGCGTAGTCCAAACGCACATCTGGATCGCGCTTGCGCGCCGCGCCAATGGACTTGAGCGCGATATTGTACAGGCCGCGGAATTTGTTGCCCCCCGAGGGATTGCCCTCGGCTGAGGCACCGTGCCACGACACCCGCTCCTTGAAGCGCTCTACCATGTGCAAAAAGGTGCGCGCAGTCTCCACATCCTTGACGTTTTGCAGCACGTACGGTTCGGCACCGATCAGCTCGTCGGTCTCGGCGAGGTTGGCTGCGCCGCCGTAGCGAATCAACTCGCGCGCCACCCAAGCAGCCAACGGATTCCCCGAAATGCCGGAAAAGGCGTCCGAGCCGCCGCACTGCAAGGCGATCTTGAGATGGCTTAAGTCGTGCTCGCCCCGCTCCTCGCCCGCCATTTCCTCGGCCCAAGCCGCCACTTGCCGTTCGCCCTCTTCTAAACGCGCCGCAAAGGAACCGTCCAAGCTCATAAAGCAATGCCGAACGTGGTCGAGGGCATAGCCGTGCGCCACCATGTACTCCCACAGCATCTTGTTGGTCACAGCTTCGCTGCCGTAGTCTATCGCCAGCACCGCGCCGACGTTGGGATGGACGACGAAGCCAGCCAGCGTGCGCAATAAAAGCTCGCGGTTATTGGGATCGGCCCCACCGCCGCCTTCGGTGTGAGCAATCGGCACCACGCCATCGCCAGCCGGTCGGCCGCTCCAGCGCTCGGCCAACAGCCGGGCATAACTAGCCGTGCGCGAGGACGTGCCCAAGACGACGATGTAATTGCGCGTGCCCACGCCCCGTCCTCCAGCGCGACCATAGCCGAGAAAGGTCCGCCGCTCCTCATGCGGATCGAGCGCAACTCCAGGCTGAAAATTCACCGGGTCCAATTGATACGGCTCAATGCGATCGACGAAATTGGCCTGCTCGGGCAGGTCGAAGTCCAACTGTCGGATGCCCAAGGCGTCGAGCATGCTCTGGTTGCAGGCGTAATCGCCCGGCTGCAGGGCGCGCTCGGCCACGCCAAAGGGCAATTGCCACGACAGCAAAAACTGGCCGGATTCAATCGGCTCGACGGCAAAGCGATGGCCTTCCATCACCGTGTGCGACAAAGTGAACGACCGGCCATCGTAGTCAATGCCCGTGCCCGCTTCCAAGCGCCGAGTAGCAATCGCCACATTGTCCCCGGGCATGGGCAGCCGGGCTACTTCGCTAAAGGAAAAAGCAGCGTTCGTCATATAGCCATCCTGAATGTCTTACAATAGTTGAGATTTTTAAGAACGGAAAAAATTATCAGCCTATCCTCACTTCCCGCCCCTCGCTGGCCGAGCGATACAGCCCATCGAGAGCGGCCATGACGTTGAGCACTTCCTCTTTTTTGACCATCAACTCGGCCCGACCTTCGAGCACCTCGACGAAATGAGCCGCGGCTTTCCAGTGGCCCGAGAAGGGCACCGAGGGATCGGGCGGCACGTTGAGCCGGGTGTCGGCTTGATAGCGGCCCAAGGTGCCGATAAAAGTGAGCGGATTAAACGTGAGGCCGCCCTTGGTTCCCATGATAAGGGTGCCGCCGGTGCCATCGGGTAGATTGGCCGCCCAACTAGCCCGAATGCTGATGGTGGCGTCGTTTTCCAAGCGCAAAAAGCCAGCGGCCATATCCTCGACATCGTATTCGCCGATGTCGTAGTCCCGGGGCGCGAACACGCCCTCTGGCGCACCGCTGTCGGCCAGCGACGTGACCACGTCTTCGCGCTGGTCGGCCAGTTTAGTGTACGTCGCGCCCGAGGCAGCCACCACTTTGGGATTGCCCATGATCCACAGCAGGGCATCGAGCGCGTGGACGCCAATGTCGTAGAGCGGGCCGCCGCCCGAGGCTTCTTTCATGTGGAAGCGGCCCCAAGTGGGCACGCCACGGCGGCGGAAGGCCGAGGTTTCGGCGTAGTACATCTCGCCCAAGTGTCCGCTATCGGCCAGTTGCTTAGCAGCGGTATTACTGCCGGAGAAACGGCTCGTTTGGGTAACAAATAGGTGGCGGTTGACGGCCTCGGCCACTGCGTACATGACTACTGCATCGGCGAGGCTGGCAGCTACGGGTTTTTCGCAAAAGACGTGGGCACCGGCCTGGAGGGCGGCTTCGGTGTAGGCGCGATGCGAGGCATTGGGGGTGCAGACGGAGACGATATCGGGGCGCAGTTCGGCCATCATGCGTTTAAAATTGTTGTGCGCGCGGGGGATGCTGTGGCGGTCGGCGGTTTGTTGAGCCTTGGCCAAGGTGTGATTGAACACGCCAACCACTTCTACGGCCGGGGCCAACGCCAGCCACGCGGGGATGTGGCCGACATTGGCGACCATGCCAGTGCCGACGATAGCTACTTTGTATGACATGTTTTTTTATACCTCCCAATCCTCTTGCTGTTGTAGCCTTTGGCGAAATAGGATTGCCGCTGCTCTGGGGTGAGGATCTTGGGCGGGTGTCCCAGAATTTGTTCGGGCGTCATGATCCTGTCTCCTCTGCGTTGTAGTTCGGCCAGCGCATATTATGCTAGCTAATTCGCACGAATCGCTCAAGTCGGTGGGGGAACACATGGCCTCGTAGAATCCGTTCAACTCCTATGGTGGCGGTTACGCCGCGAAAACGCTAGTTTCAACAGGCCTAGAATTTTTCACCTTTATCTTCAATTTCATCCAAAGCTATTAATGAACCCAGAACACCACACCGTCATCATCGTCGGCGGCGGACCGGCGGGCCTGCCGTTGGCCGTGGTCTTGGGCGGCTGGCATCCCTTTTTCCGCAACAGTCGCATGTTTACCGCGCGCTACGCGCCCATAGCTGGATACTTGCAGCAGTTAGACCACACGCTGTTGGGGCTGGATATGCAGTATCTCGTGCAGAGCGGCATCAAGCCCGTCGATCTGTTCCGCACCTTGCACCACCCGCGCCAGCTCTTTGAGGAACTCGACCAAGTCGCCATGAACTTTCGGCGCGGCGAGCCGCTGGACGCGCTGCTGATCAGCCGCGAGCCGGTCGGCGGGTTGTGGAACCGCGCGCCGCACAACCTGCTGACTCTGTCGCCAGGTCAATGGATGGAGTTTGCCTTTTATCCGCTGGCACAGCACGCCGAGGAAATCGGGCGTTCCTTAGACGTCAACGCCCTAATCCTCAAAACCGATCTAATCGAGTACTATCACCGCGTGCCCGAGCGCTTTGAGGTGGCAGAGCGCATTCGCACCTCTGAGGAAGTCGAGCGAATTGAGCCGCACGAAAGGGGCTTTCAACTCACCAGTCGGCACGTGCAAACGGGCGTTGAGCAGTGCTACACCTGCAAGTACTTAGTCCTCGCAACCGGCCAGCGCGGTCAGTTGCGCTCCCTCGGAGTGGAGGGCGAAGAATTACCCTTTGTCACCGCTCACTACGACAAGCCCGCAGACTTCCCCGGCGAGCGGGTGCTCGTCGTCGGCGGCGGGCGCTCGGGCGATTGGGCCGCGACCGAATTGCACGACGCCGGCAAGCAAGTGTACTACGCCATGCGCCAAGGGCCAGCAGTCCATTGGCAGCTCATCAACGACAGCCGCCACGGGCTACCCTATTACCACCGCATCGCCGCAATCCTCGAAAGCCGCTCGCCCCGGCTCCAAACCTTGTACCACACCCACGTGACGCAGATCGCAGAAAACGGACAGGTCGGGCTGCAAACGCCCGAGGGAGATCAAGTCATAGAAGTCGATCACGTGATAAAGGAAATCGGCGGCACGGCCGACTATTCGATCTTACAGGGCTTTGCGCCGCTGACCCGGACGCCCATGCGCGACAACTACCGCTTCCAACTCGATCAAGTACAGACCCACCCCCACAACTACGAGTCGATTGATGTCCCCAACTTGTACCTCGGCGGCTATCTCGCGGCCGGGATCGGACTCGTCGTCATTGCCATGCACGGAACGACCTACGCGATTGCCGGGGATATTCTGCAGAAGGAAGGGCGGCTTTAGGCTGCCAATCCGGAGCGGTGGAGCGTTACACTTTCGCTGTCGCCGAGGTTGGTTGAGCCGCCAAAACCGCTTCCGGCGTCGTGCCAACAAGGTTGCGATAGACCTCTGGATCGGTCGCCCCCTCGGTTCCAATGATGACGACGCGGCTGTTGCTATCGAGGCCAAGCTGCTGGCGCAAATTTTCGTCACGGGTCGTTGCCAGAAATCCCGCCCACGCTGCAATCCCCGTTTCACCAACGACCGTTGGAGGATCACCAGTCGCCGCTTGTCGCATGGCATCAACAGCCGCTTGGTCGGGGATAGTGAGGAAGGCAAAAGCACCAGCCTTTAGAATATCCCACGCTTGGGGCGAAGCAGATTCAACGACCAGTCCGTCCATGACCGATTGACCGTCCCCGCTGACGGTTGCCGCACTGTTTTCAATCGCGCTTTGGTATAGGCAGGCCGATGCGGTGGGTTCAACGACAACTATCCGCGGATGATTGCTCTCATAGCGCTCCCACAAATGCCCGCAGGTCGCCGCGGCAAGCCGACCGCCGCCGCCGGGGACAAAGACATGCGTAGGTGGCTGGACGGCGCTGAACTGTCGCACGATTTCGTCCGCGACCATTGCGTAACCCTGCATAATCTCACGGGAGATGTGGGGATACTCTCCAGATTTTTCATCCGATATGGCAAAATAGCCGAACCTCTCAGCGTCCGAGTACGAGCGTTGCACCGCTCGATCATAGCTTCCCGGTACCCGCACCACCTCTGCGCCATAGGCAGCAATCGCTTCCTCCCTACCGGCGCTGACGCCATCGTTCATGTAAATCACGCATCGACAACCGAACATGCGGGCACCCCACGCCAACGCTCGCCCGTGATTGCCCGATGTTGCCGCCGAGACGACGAGCTCTCTCGTCACCGATTCATACTGCCGATTTATCAGTTCCTGTGTTGTGACTGTCTCCACACCAGTGGCTTTTTTGATCTCACCCTTCAACACGGACAGCATTGCGTAAACGGGTCCCGTCGGCTTAAAACTCCCCACCTCAAAGCGATACCCTTCGTGCTTGCACCACAGGCCCTCAACACCGCTCGCCGCAGCAAGACCGTTCAATGCAATCAGCGGCGTCGGTTGATAGCCGGGCAAGCGCGTCATCTCTGCCTCCACATCGGCGAAGGCATCTCGATTTAGCAATACCTGCTGCGTTGGACCATAGTCCGGTGGCGGGTGGGCTTGCGCATTAATAAAGACATTCGTTTGGTAGGGGTTCATAGCTTTCACTTTGCGGGTGTTTGTTCACTTCTCTTTGGAAAACTTGAAACTCGAAAGGAGATCCTCACTGCCATGAATAATCTCAGGTATTCTCTCGCAGTCTTGTGCACACTGGCCCTGTTGCCCGCTCGCGGTTCCGCCGACGAAGAGAGTGTACGGTCTGCCGTGATGGATCATTATCGAGCTTTTGCTGCCAAAGATCACGAAGGACTGGGGCGCAGTTTTGCGCCGGGCTATACCATTTTCTCCTCATCTGGCGGCCTGCTGCGCGAAGGGTTCAATCAAAATCGCATGAAGTCCGGGTTCAAGGCCGGACTCACGTTCAATCTCAAACCCCGGCATATCGAAGTGCAACTCTTCGAGAATACCGCTGTGGTGACAGGATATCTGTTCTGACGCCGCGCCCAATGGGCTACGTGCCGATCAATGTGATTGAGTTGATCCTACGGTACAAAATAGAGCGCGATCGCTATGAAAAGTAGCATAGCTGAAGCTATCAACCACGCCGCCGTAAACGCCCTCTGCATTTGGTTGTCTCCCCTCACACCTGCGGCCGCAAGTTCAACAGCACCAAAAGCCAAGTGCGGCTCCAATAAGCGCTATTGATATAGGGGTTTTCCGCGCTGGGCCAGTTGGTCCAATAGGTCTCGTTGTGCGGGATGCGGTGCGGCCATTGGACGATGGGTATGGAGGGTAACTCGGCCAGCCAAAGGGCCATAGCCTTGCGGTAGAGCTCGTCCATCTCCGGGGCGTCGGTCGGAGTCTGACCCATCTGGTCGATCAGCGCGTCGTAGGTCGGGTTTTGCCAGCGCCAAGGCATGTCGGCTGGTTCGCCGGTGGGCTGGACAAAGCGGCTGTGGTACTGGCGCAACACAAAATAGGGGTCGCGCATAGAGCTGAAGTTGCCGATTAGATACGCGCGGGCCGTCCCCTGGCGCAGGCGCGTGGTGAAGTCCGAGGTCATGCGGAAAGAGGCGTTGATGCCGGCCTTTTTGAGCTGGGCGATGAGCACCGGCGTCAGATCCTGAAAGTGGGAGAAAATGTCGATGACCATGCTCAGCGGCTGCCCGTCTTTTTCCCAGAAAGCTCCGTTGCGCACGTAGCCTTTGCGGGTGAGAATCTCCGCGCTCTTCTCCAAGTCAAAGACGCCAACTTGGTGCTCGGCGACCAAGTCCTCGGCGAGGGTAAAATACCGATGCATCTGCGGCAGATCGGGTAGAGGCAGCAGAGTCAACGCACCTGAGTTTTGCCAGCCGATGGCGACGAGCTGTTCGCGGTCGATGGCGTAGTTGACCGCGCGGCGCATCTCTGGGTCGGACCAAGGGGCTTCCAGCCCATTAAACCCCAAGGAAATGGGCCACCAAGTGATGTAGCTATACGGCGGCTCGCGGCCCGTCCAAGTCGTGATGTTGCGATTGCGCTCCAAGAGAGAAACCATATTGGCCGGACGCAATTCCAAGCAGGTGTCGATGTTGTTGGCGATCAGGTTTTGCACGCGCTTGTGCTCTTCCATGTAGGTCAGGTAGATCAGCCGCTCGACCTGGGGTAGCTCCTGAAAGCCGATTTTCTCAGCCCACCAGCCTTCGCGCAAATCCCAGATCCGTTGGGCTGGTTCCGAGCGCGCAATGCTATAGGGACCGGTCAGAACCGGCCAGCCTTTTTGCAAGTCAAAGTTGGCAAAAGTCAGCGGGTCTTCGTCCTCCCAGATGTGCTTGGGCACAATGGGGACGCCTTGGTCGCCGCTGTGGACGAAGTAGCTGAAGAGGAAGCGCGGATTAGGGGCCTTGAGCGCGACGCGCGCTGTCAAGCTGTCGAGGGCGACCGCCTCTTCGACCCAAGTCTCCATATCCGTCGAGTACATGAGTTGCGGGGCGTGCTCCACGAGCATGTTGATGGTAAAGGCAAAGTCGTGCGCCGACCAAGGATGCCCGTCACTCCACTCAACGCCCGGACGGATTTTGACCACAAGTTCGGTGTAATCCTCGTTGAAATGGTGGCTCTCGGCGATCCAAGGTATTAGCTCGGAATCTTCCTCG
>JAJDYK010000100.1 GCA_022825185.1 Candidatus Latescibacterota bacterium
GCCAACTTCTACTTTCAGGGCCGTTGCGAGGAATTGTTGGGCAAGGCCATCAAGGACAAGCGCGACGATCTGGTGATCACCACCAAGGTCTGGAGCCAGATAGGCGACGGCCCCAATGACCGAGGCTTGTCGCGCTTTGCCATCATGCGCGAGATCGAGCGGTCGCTGAAGCGCTTGAACACAGATTACGTGGATATCTACTTGCTGCACAACTGGGATCCAGACACCCAACTCGACGAGACGCTGCGGGCGTTTGACGATTTGGTGCGGCAGGGCAAGGTGCGCTACGTGGGGGCTTGCAATTTTACCGCCGCTCAAGTGGTGGAGGCGCTGTGGATGGCCGATAGCGGGGGGTTGGACCCACTATTTACCTTACAAAATCAGTATAACTTGTTGCACCGCTATCAGATAGAGCCAGAACTGTTGCCTTTGTGTCGGCAGTATGGCCTTGGCATGATGACCTACAGTCCGCTGGCCGTCGGCCTGTTGAGCGGACGCTTTAGGCGCGGGCAAAAGCCGCCGACGGATAGTGCTTGGCAGGACGACGACCGCTTTGCCGCAGCCATGGGCGAGCAAGCCGAGCGGATCGTGCAGAAGCTGACCGAGATCGGTCGGGCACAGGGGAAGACCCCGGCGCAAGTTGCCGTCGCTTGGATCTTGGCCAACGAGGATGTTACTGCTCCCATCATCGGCCCAGATCGCCCCGAGCACGTGGAGGAGGTCTTTGGGGCGCTGGAGGTGGAGTTGGGGGACGCGGAACTAGCAGAGTTGGACGCGCTTTCTCAGTGGGCACCGCTGGCGCGGACGCATTAAGGTGCTGTAAAAAAAATCATAATTTTTTATACAGCGGACGTTCTCTGACCGATTAGAGCGTATCTTTATGGCTGTTTTAAGGCGGAGTGTCCCCTTTTGCTTGAGAGCATAGCCTAAAGGAGATGAAGTTATGAAAGCTGCAAACGTATGTCTTATTGGATTAATGTTTGTCGTCTGCGCGTCGGCGGAGCCACTGCTTGAGGGGCGGGTGCGGCTGGAGTCGGGAGAGCCGGTCGCCGATGCACAGGTGCGGATTTTCGACATGACCGATCTACGGCAGGGAGCCATCGCCCGCGCCCAGACCAACGGCACGGGGTATTTCGCCCTGCCGTTAGCCGCGCTGGGCGGGCGGGCATTGCCGGCGCGGTTCGCGTTGGATCCGAATTATCCCAATCCGTTCAATCCCTCGACGATCATACCCTATCAACTGGCGGCTTCGGCTGCGGTGCGACTGGAGGTGTTCAACCTGTTAGGGCAGCGTATTGCGACATTGGTGGATGGGGAGCGTCCGGCGGGCTTTCATACGGCGACGTGGCACGCGACGGATGCAGCGGGTCGGGCCGTGGGGGCGGGGGTGTATCTCTACCGGATGACGGTGGGGGTGGAGAGTCAGACGGGGCGGATGGTGCTGCTTGACGGGCAGGCTGGCGTAGCGGCTGGTGGGTCGGCTTCTGTTTGGTCGGGTGTGTCCGGTGGCGACAGGTCGGATGGAACGGGTGAACAAGTGTATGGATTGATCGTTTCGGGTGAGGGATTGGTTCCCTATGTGGATTCGTCCTTTCAGGTTGAAGCGGGCATGGCTCCGGTGGAATTGGTGGTGTCGGCAGGACAGCATCCGGCGGGCAAGGCCACGGACGACGATCTTGGCGATCTGTTCGGCGCGTTCAACGAGCAGCAGGAAGAAGAGGAGGAAGAGGCGGAAGAAGAGGAAGAGGACACACCGGAAGAAGAGGGAGAAGAGGACGACGAGACATCAGAAGAAGAGGACGACGCGGCGGAAACGGACGGTGGTCGCGGAACAGGAGGAAGAGATGATTTGATTCAACTATTTGAGGTCAGTGATGTCAGCCTAAAGGCCGGGCAGTCGTTCACGATGGAGACGACCGTGTACAACCCGGGAGCCGACCCACTTAGGACAACCCTGTACTACTACCGCTCGACCGATGCCACTATTGATCCCAAAACCGACGCGTTCATCCATCAAGATTTAGGGCTTAATGTAACCGACCTGAAACCCGCAGCCACCCAGACAGTCTCGCTTGATTGGACCGCTCCGCCGTATGCGGGCACGTACTACTACGGGGCCTGCGCCTCACCCAGCGGTCGCCTAGTCGACTTACGCTGCTCTACCGGCGTTCGCGTGACTGTCGAGGGCAGTGAAGGCGGCATCCCGGACTTGGTTGTTCGCGTTTCCTATGTCAGCTCCAACAGAGTGACGCCTGGCGGTGAATTCTCGGTGGACTTCGAGATTGAAAACATAGGGACGGGTCCCGCCGCCGCGACGACGGTGCGCGAATACCGCTCGAACGACGAGACTATCGATGCAACCGACGCGCTGCCATGGTTACACCCCCTAGGCGGCTTCCCCAAAAAAGATCGTCTGGATGTCTCGGCCACCTCGGGCAAATCCTTTTTTCGGATGGCTCCATTCGAGGCAGGCACGTACTATTTTGCACTCTGCGTTGATCCCACTATCGGCGAGACTAATACCGATAACAACTGCTCCATCGGCGTACCCATAATCGTCGAGGAGGTCGAGGGCGGTCGCCCAGACCTGATTGTTATAGGACCTGAGATCCTCGATTACAGACCGAAGACCGGGGAGTTTCGGATTTGGGAGTCGGTACAAAACATCGGTTCCGGTCCATCTTCCCAGACGACGGTGCGCTACTACCGCTCTGACGACGCGACCATCGACGCCACCGACACGCCAACTGGCAGCGAATACGTTGGCCTCCTCCCGGTTGGGGGGGATTCTGCAAACAGTGACTATGAGTACACCACATTGCTTGCGGCTCCGACGAGTCCAGGCACGTACTACTACGGAGCCTGCGTCGATCCCGTCCCAGACGAGAGCGATACGACCAACAATTGCTCGGAGGGGGTACCCATGAACGTCGGAGTTCCGGACCTGGCGTTCGGTTCGACGTGGGTCAGCACCAGTACCCCCTTGGCTGGGCAGCCGTTCGCATTGACGACCACCTTGAGAAACCAGGGACCCGACGAAGCCTCCGCGACGACAGTGCGTTACTACCGCTCGGACGACGCGATCATCGACGCCACCGACACGCCAATTGGCACCGGTGCCGTCGGCAGCCTTACGGCCTTCGACGGGTTGGCCAGCGGGCCCGGAAGCCGCCTCGCCGCCTCCGGCATCAGTCGGGAGGCGATCCGTGTGAGTGCGCCCTCCAGTCTGGGCACGTACTATTACGGAGCCTGCGCCGATCCCGTCCCCGGCGAGACCAATACGGATAACAATTGCTCTGCGGGCGAATATGTCCGGGTCGTCCCTTCTGGGGAGGATCCCTTCAATATCGAACTCGTCTTCCTCAGCGACTTTACTGACGCGCACAAGGATGTGATGCAGCAAGCGGCCAGACGTTGGGAGGCTATCATCACCGAGGGCCTACCGGATGTAAACTTCTCGGCTAATCCGCATCATTCTCGCACGTACCTGGGTGAGACGATTGTCAACGATACTGTGGACGATCTGCGGATCTTTGTCGAAGAGATCGAGTCTGGGATAACGATAGCGGGATTAGGAGGGGTGTCCTATGTACGCTCAGGAAATCCGACCGGCCTGCCAGCCACAGGTTTTGTAGGGATCAGCAAGGTTTTCCTTGTCCACGGTCAGCAGAGGTGGTCACTCTCTATGGCGGAGCGCTTCTTGAGGGACGTGATGCTGCACGAAATATCCCACGTTCTGGGATTCGGTCCGCTTTGGTCGGAACTGGGCCTGCTTCAGGAATTGTCTGGAGACACGTACTTCAGTGGTGAACTGGCCATTCAGGCGTTCGACGCGACGGGCGGCGAGGACTACAGCGGGAATAAGGTTCCTGTAGAGCTTGGGCTTGGAGAATCTTCTTGTGGGAACCCGAGTCATTGGAGGACAGAGGTGTTCAACGGGAACCGCAGGATCGGGGCGGAGGTTAAGACGCGATGGTTGGAATTCGAAGCGGCAATTAGCGCGATCACGATCCAGTCTCTCGCCGATCTCGGCTATGTCGTCGATGTCAGTCGGGCCGATCCGTACAGGCTGCCGGCCTTGATAAGCATCGCGCAGTCTCCCACGGCAAGCGCGAAGCCCGTCGCCAGCCACGATCTGGATTTGGGATTTCTCGGGCCGATCTACGTAGGCGATGAGCAGGGCCGCATCATCCGCACCATAGGCGACTGAAATGCGTTGGCAGGGCGCGTTGTCTTAAAGATGCTATCTGGGCCGGTTCTGCTGTCGTCTTATGCCCGCTAAAAACGCAAAAAGGGGTGCGGCGCAACGACCCGAAGCCGCTGCGCCGCACCCCTTCGACCAAAAGGCGGTGCTGTGCAGCGCTACAGTTTGTGCAGGCGGATGGACCCGCCCGAGGTGCGCAGGGTCATGAGGGGACCGCCGCCGTTGATCGCGGCATTGAGGCTGTTTTTATCCAGCGTGCCCTGCAGTTGTACCGGGAAGTCGGTGGAGACGCGCCCACCCGAGGTGCGGGCGTCCACCTGCAAACCGATATCCGCAGCGAGGGAAACCTCTACATTGCCGCCCGAAGTCTTGAGGTGGCAGGAGCCGTGAGGCTGCTGTGAGAGTTGGGCGCGAATAGAGCCACCCGACGTCTGCGCCTCGATAGGCCCCAGCACTTCATCCACTTTGATAGAGCCGCCCGAGGTCTTGGCCTGTACTGAGCCTTGGGCCCGGCTGATGTGGATGGAGCCGCCCGAGGTCTTAGCTTTTACCTCCCCATCTACCTCTCCAATGCGGATGGAGCCCCCCGAAGTAGATACCGACGCCGTACCGGAGCAGCCTTTTAGAGAGATGGACCCACCCGAAGTTTTGCCCTCGATCGGGCCTTCGATGTGACCAAAGCTCAGACTGCCGCCCGAAGTCCGGGCCGAGACGAGGCCTTGAAGATCGGCTACCTCAATGCCACCACCGGAGGTGCTTAGTTCCAAATCGTGCCGGTGCGGCACCGTGAGACGGAACAGGGGTGCGCGTCCCTTCGCAAGGCCGAAGAAATCGAATAGGCCGGCATCTTTTTTGCGGCCCCGGATGGTCGTGGTACCCGCCTCTTGGTCGTATGATAGATCGAGTTTATCGGCCCGTTCCACGACCAATTTAATCTCGGGGCGATCCCAAGTATGGACCTCAATGGCACTCCATTCAGTGTCCACTATTAGGCGGTCGCCCGACTTTACGTCAAAGGACTGGTGAGCGGTGTCGGCTTGGACGGCCCCTGTGGCGACGAGCGCCAGAGAAATGGCGGCCAGCGCCGACGATAAGAGCAGCTCTTTCATTGTGAGCCTCCTTTATAGAAGAAAGGATGTTGGGGTATTAAATAGCTTCTCTCGCTTTGGTGCAAATTGCGTGCCAGCGAATTTGTTACTTCTATATTTCAGATGAAATACCACGCGACAATTTCACACCCCATATCACCGGAAGGATTTTCATGGCCGCAGTGCAAGACATTCTAGTATTTTTTCAGACCACGCCCGCACTCGACGCCCAAGTCGTAGCTTGGGCGCGCTACGAAGCCTCCAAGGGCACGGGCCTAGGCGACTTGGTCGAGGAGAGCGATCCTCCTTACCACAACGCCATGGCGGCCATGCGCGACGGCTGGCAAGTCATCCAGATGTCGGAACTCAAACATCGCTCGCCCCAAGAGGGTTATGAACTGGGGCCGCTGCCCTATCAGATCGTGTTGTCGAAATTCAACGAACTGCAAAAAGAGGAAGGAGCCACATCGTGAAAGAACATCTTTTGAACTCGAAGCAGATGGCGCAATTCGTTGCCTCGGGGTATTTGAAGTTCGAAGAAATGATACCCAAAGATCTGTGCCGAGCCTGCCTTGAGGAGATGCACCACAACCGGGGCTATCTCGCCGTGGGTACCCCCTTTGAGGAGACCTGGCCCAAAGGCACAGCTTTGGGCGATACGTTCCGTCTGCCGCAGGTGCAGGGGCTCATCCACTCCTTGGTCGGCCCCGATCCCCTGTACGACCACCACGCTGCACACTTGACCAAGGCCGAACAGACCAAGGGCCCCAATATGCACCAAGACTCGGTCATCGACTTCCGCGACCATTACTTTGATATCCAGCTCTCGCTGTTCCCCGCGGATACCACAGACGAGATGGGCGGTACTTTCTTGGTGCCGGGAACGCAATTCCGCAATGTGCGCACTGGGGAGATCTCCATTTACCACCACATGCGCGGCAAGATCTGGGCCACCTGCCCGGCGGGGACTATGTACGTGTGGAACACCCGCGTCTGGCACGGGGCGCGCAGCAACTACACGGATCGGGATCGCTTCATGTACAAGTTGCGGCTCAACCCGACGCGGCCGCAGGTCTGCAACTTTGATACCGCAGATCTGGACGATCCTGAGATCGGTCGCATCCTATCGACCAACCACGGCTGGGAGGGCAACGAGCAGCGCTACGAACTGATGCAGCGCGTGCGCTTGTGGCGCTTTGTCTCCGACCAGCCCAACTACGATGTGGGCGAGCGCTTTATGAGGCGCATTGAGTACCAGCCCGGCGAGGCGGCAGGCTAGATGCCGAGGAGCATGATGTCTAAAAAAATCTGATTTTTTTGACGCAACGGACATTCTCTGACCGGTTAGAAATTATATTTACGACTGCTTTGAGGCGAATTGACCCCCTTGCTTGGGTGCATAAATCCAAAGGAGGTGACGTTATGAAAGCTGCAAACGTATGTCTTATTGGATCAATGTTCGTCGTCTGCGCGTCAGCAGAGCCGCTGCTTGAGGGGTGGGTGCGGCTGGAGTTGGGCGAACCGGTGGCCGACGCGCAGGTGCGGCTTTTTGAAATTGGATCGACTCGAACTGAACCAAAAGGAGTGTTCAGATGAAAAACACAATTTTCAATCGAAAAATTATCCTGTCTATTCTCATGGTGATGTTGGTGGTATGCGTCTTGCCTGGCACTAGCTACGGCTTCGGCATCATTGGTGATATTGCCGGAGCTATTGGTGATGCTTTTGGCGGTATTGGTGATGCTGTTGGAGCTGCTTTCACCGCCACTGTCGAAGCTGTCAAGGTCTCCGCCGGAGGGGTCGTGATGGCCGCGGGGGTTACCAACTTCGCAGTCGGCCTTAGTGCTACCCTCCCCTTACATACGGCTCTTGTCATGAGCACGATATTCAGCCCTGATGGGGGGATGCTGGCGAGTGCGAGCCTAGACATGACAATTCAATTGTGGGATCTCCACACGCAGTTGCTCTTTGCTACCTTGGATCATCTGTCTCCCGTCTTGACCACGTCCTTCTGTCCCATCGATGGCTGCTCGCTGGCTAGTGGGACCGATGACGGCGAGCTGCACTTGTGGAACCCCGACACCGGGCAACTGAGCACCTCGCTCACTGGGCATACGGCCGCTGTCTTGAGCACGGCCTTCAGTCCCGTTGATCACGACGTGTTGGCCAGTGGGAGTTCGGACGCGACCGTTCGTCTGTGGGACTTGGGGACGGGTGCGCACCAGACCCTCACCGGGCATACCAGCGCCGTCCAGAGTGTGGCTTTTAGTTCCGGCGGCGGCGTGTTGGCCAGCGGCAGTGCGGACGGCATGGTGCGTTTGTGGGATCTAGCCACTGGAGAACTGAAGGCCGTCCTCGATCACAAGTCTTCAGTCCTGAGCGTGGCTTTCAGTCCTGGTGACAGCCTATTCGCCACTGGCAGTGCGGACGGCACGGCGCGCTTGTGGGATCCCCTCACTTGGAAACTTATGGCCACCCTTGGGCATGAGTCCCCTGTCCGGAGCGTGGCCTTCGGTCCCGACGGCAGCCTGCTAGCCAGTGGGGTCGAGGATGGCAAGGTGCGCCAGTGGCAGGTCGCGTTCGTGGCCGAATGTTGTCTCCGTGACCCCCTCCGTGACCCCGCCAAGGATTTCAACATCCTACGAGCCGCTGGAAACGGCGGCCTCCGAGGCCTCTGGTCGGACGGTACCACCCTGTGGGTGGTGGATAACTCGTATGACGACAAGATTTACGCCTATAACCTGTTGACCAAGGCCCGCGATCCCGCCAAGGATTTCAATACCCTACAAGCCGCTGGAAACGGCAGCCCCCGAGGTATCTGGTCGGACGGCACCACCCTGTGGGTGGTGGACCACTTTGACAGAAAGATTTACGCTTATAACCTGTTGACCAAGGCCCGCGATCCTGCCAAGGATTTCAACACCCGACGAGCCGCTGGAATCGGCAGCCTCCGAGGTCTCTGGTCGGACGGCACCACCCTGTGGGTGACAGACGCCTGGGCCATTCACGCCTATAACCTGTTGACCAAGGCTCGCGACTCTGCCAAGGATTTCAACACCCACACCCTACGAGCCGCCTTTCCCACCGGCCCCCAATATCTCTGGTCGGACGGCACCACCATGTGGGTGATAAAGCGGGCTGCCGACAAGATTTACGCCTATAACCTATCGACTAAGGCCCGCGATCCCGCCAAGGATTCCAACACCTTGCAAGCTGCGGGAAACGACAATCCCCAAGGCCTCTGGTCGGACGGCACCACCATGTGGGTGGTGGACTGGGATGACGACAAGATTTACGCCTACGACATGCCGACCAACGGTAACACACCAGACGCCGACGTGCCCGGCACCCCTACCATCTTGGTAACTCCCGGCGCAAGCTCGCTCACCGTGTCGTGGAGTGCCCCCGGCGGCGCAGCCGTTACTGCCTACGACCTGCGCTACATCCGCAGCGCTGCTGCCGACAAGGCCGATACCAACTGGACTGTGATACAGGATGTCTGGACGGCCGAGTCCGGGGACTTGATCTACGAATTGACCGACCTGACCGGCGGCACGCAGTACGACGTGCAGGTGCGGGCAGTCAATAACTCCGGTGACGGCCCTTGGTCAGTCACCGTTACCAGAACGCCGGCAGCGCGGGCCAAGCTGGTAGCCATCGGCCTGCCAGAGGAAACGCAGTTGCAGCAAAACGCCCCCAATCCATTCAACAGCGAGACGGTCATTTCTTGGTCTGTGAGGGAACCGGGGTCGGTGCGCCTAGAGGTGTTTTCGGTGACCGGACAGCGCGTGGCGGTCCTGCGCCAAGGACATCAGCAGGCAGGCTACCACCGGCTGCACTGGGACGGCCGGGACAGTGCGGGTCATCCTTTGGCCAGCGGCATCTACCTGTACCGGCTGGTGACAGCCGAGGGAGTGTTGACGCGCAAGCTCACTCTACTGCGTTGATTGGCCGTAGAAGAGACCTCTTACTAAGTCTTGAGGCGCGAAACTCGAACATCAGCGATTTCAGGGTGAGCTGGCCATTCAGGTGTGCCTCCACGGCAAGCGCGAAGCTCGTCGCCAGCCAGGACTTCTGTTTGGGAGCTCATGGACCGATCTACGTAGGCGATGAGCAGGGGCGCATCATCTGCACCCTAGGCGATTGAAATGCGCTGGGAAAGCGCGTTGTCTTAAGAGTGGTGGCCTCGGTATGATGCCCTTCAGTCCGTTAAAGCTTATCTTTATCCGATGGAGGATGGAGCCATGCCAGAGCACCCAACTCGTCGGCCTCCCGACCCGAAAGCCTGCGCCGTCGCCCATGCTGTTGGCGAAGTGGTTCACCCGGCCAAGGTCATCCTGTTCGGCTCCCGCGCCCGGGGCGACTTTACCCCAGACTCGGACATCGACCTGCTCATCATCACCGGCTCCGGTCTGGTGGATCAGCAGACGTACCAACGCACCAGCGCGGTAGCTCACCGCAAAGTCGCCGAACTATACGGCGACTCGATAGACGTCGATTTGCTCCGCATGAGCGAAGGGGCCTTCCACTATGGTCGTCGGGCGCGCAATCACGTGGCTGGCCAGGCCGTCCGCGATGGCTTGGACGCCAATGGAGACAAAGTGACCTACGACAATCCCGCACCGACCAACTGGCCTGACATACGGCAGCGCATGGCCAATGCCGAGCGCTACCTTAGCGATTTGGAAGTTCTCACTGAAAACCCCCGTTCTTCTCAAGAACTGATTGGGTTCACCGCGCAGCAAGCCCTTGAGAATGCGCTCAAGGGCTGGATTTCCGCGCTCGACGCCGAGTACCGCAACACCCACGACCTGACGAGGCTAGCGGAGATTGTGCGCCAGCATCCGGCCGAAAGCGACACCTCGGCTGGCGAGCGGCTGGCGTGGCTGACCGAGTATGCGGTGCGCTACCGCTATGCCGGCGCGGAGGTGGTCGTGGACGACCGCTTTGCGCTGCTCGCGGCGGTGAGGGAGACCGTCGAGGCGATCCTCGCCCGCATCCGCGTGTTGATCGCAACGGAAGGGGAGGGGGGGGCGGTCTCGGCAACGGATCGACCGGATTCGTCTGCACAACCGGATGAATCGGCGGCAGAATAGAGCAACACTTGATCCGGGGGATCTACTGCCCTAACCTACCTTAGACTCCTGAAATTGATACAAAGATGCTAGCCGGTCCAGTGCTGCTGTCGTCCTATGCCCTCTGCGGGTCGGAGCGTTCTTTTGCGTTTGCCCACCCAGTGGGCGAGGTGGTAGCCGTAACGGCGGACGAGGTGCGTCCGGCCCTCAGTGCGGTGGAGCGGGCGGTGGAGCAAGGGCTGCACGCCGCTGGTTTTGTCTGCTACGAGGCTGCGGCCGGTCTGGACCCGGCTTTTACCACCCGTCCCGCTGGTGCGCTTCCCTTAGTTTACTTTGGCCTCTTTGCGGAGCGGACGCTGGTGGTCGCGCCTAGCGCTGGCTTGGATTCCTACGAGTTGGACGAGTGGCGGCCGTCGGTGTCGCGGGAGGAGTACGAGGCCGCCATTGAGCGCATCCGCGCCTATATTGCGGCTGGCGACACCTACCAGGTCAACTACACCTTGCGCTTGCACAGCCGCTTCCGGGGCGATCCGCTGACGCTGTACCGCGATTTGGGGCAGGTGCAG
The DNA here is from genome assembly GCA_022825185.1 of Candidatus Latescibacterota bacterium. The sequence continues at coordinate 10,934 of JAJDYK010000100.1, forward strand.
GAATCGGCGTTGTGCGCGTATTTCGACTTGGGGCGGCACGTGCTGATCTCGGCGTCGCCCGAGTTGTTCTTCCGCCTGCAAGACGGGCGTTGCACAGTGCGCCCCATGAAGGGAACCCGGCCTCGGGGCCGCTTTGCAGCCGAGGATCAGCAGCGGGCCGACGACCTGCAAAATTCCGCTAAGGACCGCGCTGAGAATCTGATGGTCACGGATATGCTGCGCAACGATTTAGGGCGCATCTCGCAGGTCGGCAGCGTGGCGGTGCCGGCCCTGTGGTCGGTCGAGCGCTATCCCACGGTGTGGCAGCTAACTTCTACTGTGGAAAGCCGACTCAAAGCCGGCGTGAGCTTGCCTGACATCTTTGCCGCGCTTTTCCCTTGCGGCTCGGTGACCGGCGCGCCCAAGGTGAGGACCATGGAAATCATCGCCGAACTGGAGCGTGCCCCGCGCGGCATTTACACCGGCTGCATGGGCTATGTATCGCCTGGGCCGGAGGCGTGTTTCAACGTGGCGATTCGCACGGCGCATCTCGACCGGGAGAGCGGACAACTCGAATTTGGCGTGGGCGGAGGGATCGTCTGGGAATCGTCGGCTGCGGGTGAATACGCCGAATGCATCATTAAGGCCGAGGTCTTGCGCGCTCGGCCGCATCCGTCTTTTGAACTGTTGGAGACGATACTGTTCGAAGAAGGGGCGTACTTTCTGTTAGAGAGACATTTAGAGCGTTTGTCTCAGTCGGCAGCGTACTGGGGATTTTGCTACGCGGACGACCGCGTGCGTGTGCAGTTGCAAGACGAGACCAAGGCTATGGAGGGACCGTGCAGGGTGCGCTTGCTGCTGGCCCGCAACGGCGAGGTCCGCGTGCAGCATCAAGCGCTCGCGCCGCCACGACGGCTGCGGGTGGCTCTTGCCGCCGAGCCGGTCGATAGCGCCGATCCCTTGCTGTACCACAAGACGACTCACCGGGCTATGTACGACCGGCAGTTGGCGGCGCGCCCGGATTGCGACGATGTGGTGCTGTACAACGAGCGCGGCGAGCTGACCGAGTGCTGCATCGGCAACTTGGTGCTGGAGCGC
>JAJDYK010000058.1 GCA_022825185.1 Candidatus Latescibacterota bacterium
GCAAACACCCCAAACGCAAGCGAAAGCGACAATGCGATCGCTAAGGTCCGGCAGGTGCGTTTAACCATTGGAATTCTCCTTTTCCGTAATTGATGCCGCTTTGAGGACTTCGCGCATGGCGTCGTTGGCGTAGCACCAAAAGGTTTGCGGGACACTGTGGCTAGTTAGACACCCTATCGCCGCGATTCATTCCCGCGCATGTAGCGGTTGATCCGCTCGACGAAATTGATCTGGGGTCCGCCAATCGGCATCCTAGCGGATACCCGCCTTCTCTACGGCGGCCTCATGGTGCTCTTTGAGCAGCTCGTCGAGGGCCTCAGAGGTCTCCAAATAGTAGGTCCACCCATAAGGCGTGGTATCATAGGCCCGGTCTCCCACCAGCGAGTTCGCGCCCCGCGCCAAAAGCAACTGGGCCATCTCTAGCTGGTTGGTCATGACGGTTTTGTGCAGCGGCGTACTGCCGTGGTCGAAACGGTGAAACTCACCGGCAAAGCCGTCGATATCCGCACCGCGATCCAGCAAAAATTCCGCCGCTTCCAACGCGCCGCTATAGGCCGCAAAGTTAAGCGCTTCTACCACGATCTGCTCGGCGGTGAGCACGGTGTCCGGATTCGGGTGGTAGAGGTGGCCGGTTCCCTCTTTCAACTTGCCCTCCGAGTCGAAGAATCCCGCCATCAGATCAACGCGATTGACCCCGGCGGCAAAACGCAAATCCACGGGCGCACCCGCCGCAATCAACATGCGGGCTAGCGCCAAGTCTTCCTCGATGAGCACGTCCCACAACACCTGACCTCGGTTGCGCCCTAAGTCCGCGCCCTCGGCGGCCAAAAGCTGAACCATCTCGTCCTTACTCCCAGCCCAACCGAGCTGGGCACTGCTTACCACCAAGTCCAGCACGGCGCCTGAGTCCAGCGTCGCAGCGTTGGGGTCGGCACCTGCTGAAAGCAGGGTAGCGGCTAGTTCGACCGCGTTTTCGGGCAGCGGTGCTCGTTGTGGTTCACCAGCTAAGTGGTGCAAGAGCGTGGCCCCGCGAAAATAAGGATATTCGTAATACTCGTCGAAATAGCCACGCGCCGTCGTTAGCTCGGGGTGCTCAGCGAGCAGTTTCCGCAGCACCTCGGCGTCGCCAGCGTCGATAGCTTCTACGGCCTCGTAAAAGGCTTTGTGGTCGGCGTCGCCGCGGTCGCGGCCTTGGGGCGGCAGTTGCTCGTCTTCGTGTGGAATGGCCAAGGCGACCAATTCGGGCGGGCGACCTAACTCACCTAGATAGTTACCCAGCGGCACGACCACGTACTGACGGCCGTCGGCCGTATAGCTCATCGGCGCGCCGTAGGCATTGCTGGGCAATCCGACGCGACCGATCTCCTCGCCCGAAGCTAACTCGTACGCCCGCAGATACGCATCGCGATCGACGAAGTAATCCTCCCCGGCCTCGGCAAGGCCGTGCGGGTCCTGCGAAGTGGCCAACAGGAGATTCGGCGTAGCCAAGACAAAGGTGCGGTTGTCCCAGCCCATATCCGGCAGATCGAGGCCCTTGAGTGCCGGGTGATCGACCGGCCCCTTGCCCACCGTCGTCCGCCATAGATGCTCGCCGCTATTCATGTCAATCGCCGTGATGCTGCCGTACGGCGGCTTGACTAGCGGCAGCCCGTGCGGGCCGAGGACGTGCAATTCGTTGCTAGCAGAAAACGCCGAGTGCGCCTCCGGGTCATCCACCGGGTTCAACCGCACGGTGGTAATGGCCATGTGCGACGGCACATAGAGCACGCCCGTGCGCGGATCGGCCGCGCCGCCCGCCCAGTCAGCACCGCCCCATTGGCCGGGAACCGACAAAACGCCCTTCTCGGTCGGCGGCGTGTACAGCGGGCCGTAGTCGTATTCGGCGAGAATGGCCTTGGCTTCTTCGCGCAACTCGGGCGTGAAGTCGATCAGGTCGTCTTCGCTGATCCCTTGGCGCTCAAAGGGAGCCGGCTTGGTCGGAAACGGCTGCGTCGGCGAGGTCTTCTCGCTGGGTACCTGCGATTGCGGCACCGGCTTTTCCTCGATCGGCCAGATCGGCTCGCCGGTCACGCGATCAAAGACAAAGCAAAAGGCCTGTTTCGTAAGCTGGGCGACGATCTTGCGCTCTTGGCCATCGACGACCACGTCCAACAGCAGCGGCACGGCCGGCGGGTCGTAGTCCCACAAGCCGTGATGGACGAGCTGATAGTGCCACACCCGTTCGCCAGTCTCGGCCTTCAGACACACGACCGACTCGCTGAACAGGTTGTCGCCGGGGCGTTCGCCGCCGTAGTAGTCGTGGCTGGCTGTACTCACCGGCAGGTAGAAGTTGCCCAACTCCTCGTCGGCGGTCATCGTCGCCCACACATTGGCCGCGCCGTACTTTTTCCACGCCTCGCTTTCCCACGTCTCGTTGCCGTATTCGCCTTCTAGCGGGATCGTGTGGAATTCCCAGACTTTTTTCCCGGTACGCACGTCGAAGGCCTGCACGTCGCCGGGAGGGGTGTACTCGGGCGGCGGCTGGAAACGCCAGTCGCCCATAGCCGAGCCAATGGCGACCACATCGCGGCAGACCACGGGCGGGGACGTGATTCCGTAGTTCCAGCGATCTTCCTCGCTCAGCGGCCGGCGCAGCGAGGCCCCCAAATCGACGCGCCCGCCCTCGCCAAAATTGGGGTCGGGCAGGCCGGTCTTGGCGTCGATGGAATACAAATGGGAAGTCGAAGTCGCCATAAACACCCGCTCAACCTCGCCATCGGCCCAATAGCTAACTCCGCGCACGTTGCCTAAGAAGCGGAAGTTTATCCGCCAAGCCTCTGGGTCAAAGGTCCATAGTTCCTCGCCGCTTTGGCCATCGAGAGCCACGAGAATGTTGAAGGGCGAGGCATAGTAGAGCACGCCGTTGACGGCCAGTGGCGTGCCGCGATTGTTGTCGAAGTAGAGATTGCGTCCCACCGGGTTGGGGCCAGCCGTCTCGTAGATCTGCTGATCGGGGGGGCGGTAGCGCCAGATCACGCGCAACTGATCAAAATTTTCGCGATTGATCTGATCCGCCGGAGTATAGCGGGTGCCGCCCTGGTCGGCCCCGTAATACGGCCAATCGACATCGCTAGCAAACGTCGCTCCCGCAAGCGAGAGCGCCAACAGCGCCAACAAGGCCCTACAGGCTCGTCTGTTCATGCTTCCTCCTCTATTATTTTTCGGTTTACTTGGCCGCCCCAGCGCGCATCTCCAATTGTCGTATCTGCGCCCTTTTCTAGCAAATAGCGAGTCAACTCGACATCTTCGGTATCCACGGCCTCCCATTCCTGTATCCTTTCCGCTACACTCCAGCGCCTCATATCCCTCTCCTCCCCTCTGAGCCGCCGCCGTGGCACGATTCTTGCCTGTCGCGGGTACCATCCCACCCGCAACCCAAGGCAGGGATCATGGCTGAATTCGATACCGTCGCCAAACATCTCATCCACACCTACCCCCAAGACTTCGCCCGTTTCGCCCTTCACCAAGACGACCTTGAAGTGCTCGACGTGATCGACACCGAGCAACCCACCGTCGAAGCCCATCGCACCGACAGCCTCATCCGCGTGCGCGTCGGCGACGAGGAGGCATTGGTGCATCACGAGTTTCAGACCACGGACAGCAACCCGCCCATGCCGCGCCGCATGGCCGGCTATATCGGGCGCGGCATCGAGCAGCACGGGCTGCCGATCTATTCCACCGTCATCTATCTGCGTCCCGACGCTGGGCGCACCGATCCGGGACACTATCTCCAAGAGCGGCATGGCTTTCGCGTCTTGGTGCAATACCGCGTGATTCGGCTAAGTGAACTAGACGGTCAACGCATCCTCGACGGGGAACATGTAGGCTTGCTGCCGTTTGCGCCGTTGATGCAGCGGCCAGTAGGGGTAGATGCTGAGGCATGGCTGCGCCAGTGTATCCACCAAGCGCAAGAGGTATCCATGGACGAGACCCTCAAGGAGACTTACTTGGCCGATCTTGCTATTTTGAGCGGTTTGGTGTATACATCAGAGACGATTATGACCATCATCGAGGAGGAGACCATGTACGAATCGTCGATAGTGCAGTATTTCACGGAAAAGGGCATCGAGCAAGGCATTGAGCGAGGAAGCCGAGAACGCGCCATTGAAGATTTGCTCGACGTGCTGGAGATTCGCTTTGGGCTGGCCGCGTCGGATCCGTTGGCCGAGCAAATTGGGGCTATTGACGATGTGCAGCGTCTCAAGCAGTTGCACCGAGCGGCCATACAGGTGCCCAGCCTCGACGCCTTTCGGCAACTGTTAGATGCTGCCGAGTAGGGACACGGCGCAACGTCCGCAACGAACAGACCGTGCGCGGCCGGACGATTGAACCCACCACGAAGTGCAAACCACCCAATAAGAAGCCAGCAGAAATTTCCTGACTGCGAAATTCTTCATACTATCCTTATGGAGAGAAATCGTTGGTGGGACGGCTGCTAAGTGATCCGTTTGAAGTTACCCAACCTGCAACGTTGTGGGCTCTGATGCGGAAGTAGTGGGTTTGAGTAGCGCTATGGTGAGATAGGCTTTAAGTTGAGATCATCTGCGAGTTCCTCCCATGAAGTGAATATCTGTCTTCTTACTATATCATTGGTAATGATAACTCCTTCGTGCACACCGACAATATGAACGTTTTTATTCGTGTCTGGGGTGGTGTAAATAGGACTACCACTGTCACCAAGAGCAGTGCCCAGATCACGATCAACAGTGTAACTATGAAAATGCACCCCTTTGCGTTGGTCAAATGTTAGTATCTCCTCACCAACGTTACCCGTTTTCTTGCCGGGTCCGGTTACAGCACCAGAGTATGTTACCTTCAGACCTCTTGTTGGTTTTTGTGACCCCGTTACTTGATAGATGTCACCGTTCCTTCCTCGGATGGTAAGCGGACTAAGCCGATCAACGTAGTTGTCTTGGTCGGTGTCATCAAGACAGAACGATTCACCGTCATCTTGCCAGGTTAGTGAGCAACCCGGTGCGCGCGGATGTGGATATTTAACGAATGCAGCGTCTATGGTGACCTTCTTTCCACCTTCCATTCGTACGGACGATAGTTTGTGGACTTTGCCGAGCAGTAGCCGGAGTTTTTGCGAGATTTTGTGTTCAGTGTGTCCAATAAGGGCGTCTGTCGTGTCAGCACTTATATCTACAGTGTCGTCAGAAACTGAGTGCCTGGCCACAACGAATCCTCTCGTTCCGTCAATTGTTTCAATACCGCCAAGGGTGATTGTTCCGCACTCAGTAACACGACCTTCTTTGATGTGTTGGGTAAGAAAGGCATCTCCTCCCATTGGTGCACTGTCGTGTACTGCGGCAGCATAGCAATAATCATCTTCATATGGTGGATTAATAGTAGCAGTCGGGTGGATTCGCAGTTCTGCAGGGTCAGAGCAGGCATCTTCACCGACACAAGCGTAGTAATGGAAGGTGGTAGCGGTTGTTACTGATGGTGTTGATGCCAAAATTGTTCTCGTCACTGAAGCGCCTGGTGCAAGAGATCCGGTTGATGCTGTATCATTCAGCTCTGTTCCACCAGTTCTTGGTGTATTTGTTCGACTGCGGTGACGGTAGAGACGAATAGTCTCAGAATTTACTGTCTCCGACCCGTCATTTTTAACGGTCAGTCGGACAGTGACCGGTGTTCTGGTCTCCGGATTCGTCGGCGAAACGGAGAATGAAGGGATGGTGAGGGTGGGTGTCCCGGTCGGCTCGGGTGTTTCGTCCTCCGGGGTCGCTGAGATGATCTCGTCAGCGGTCTCGTCAGCGGGAGCCGAGTCGGACTGCACCGTCACACTCGCCGGCGTCCCCGAACAGTTGTTATGGCCCTGTTGCTCGCCCTCCACGAGGTCCACGCAAACATAGTAGTAATACGTCGTTGATGCGGCGACGGCGGGCGCGGTGGTTTCCACCGTCACGGACACGGATGCGTCCGGCACCAACAGCGTCCCTGTGACAGTCGCGTTCGGCTCACGGGTGCCGATGCGTTGCGGGTCGGTAGTGGTGGCCGTGTGGCGATACACGTGTGCATTGGCCGACGGCGCATCCTCGGTGCCAATGTTGGTGATGTGGGCGCGGACGGTGATAGTGTCGCCCGGTTGGACGGAAGCCGGGGAGGCCGTCGTACGGGAGACGACGAGGTCGGGGCCTTCCGTAGCCTCGTCAAAGGCATCAAACAAAGAGAGGAGGCCGCCCAAGCCACTGTCTTCTTCCGGCTCCTCCTCGGGCTCTTCTTCCGGCTCCTCCTCCGGCTCTCCTTCCATCTCCTCCTCGTCCGTGGCTCGCTTCGCACGGGCCGGCCCCGGCTCGGCCGGCGCCCGGCGCTCGGGCCGCTGCACCCCGTCGGAGGCTTCGACGAACAACGGCGTGATCGGAAACCGTTCCTTCAGCGCGTTGTAAATCGGTTCGCCGCCGTGGCGTTGGTAGTAGGAACGGTCGATGCCGAGGTAGAGGTGATCGCGTCCGTCGATTTCCAACACCCCCGATACGAGCACCGGCACCTCGTCGAGCAGCCGCGCCACCATGGCGTCCTGTTGCTCCGTGCCGAGGATCGACCCCCACACCGTCTCCGTAACCGGGTCGAGCGAGTAGCCGCCCCGCTGGCCAATCCGCCGCGACGAGACCGTGGGATCGGACGGATGAACCACATACGTGGCCAGCAGCGCCGCGTCTGCCCGCTCGACGCGCCCGTTGCAATCGACATCGCCCAGCCCAATAGAGCCGTGGCTAGGAAGGGACAAGGCGGGATCCACCCGGTGCATGGCCACCAACAGGCCGTCGGCCAGATCCACGTGGCCGCTGTTGTCCACATCGCCGAGCATTCCCTCCAGCGTCGGCACCCCCACCTTCCCCCGCCCCTGCGGCTGCGTCTCAACCACCAAATCCACCGGCCCCACCGCAACGCCAAAGTCCGAGTCCACATACGCGACCAGCCCTGCCCCCGAAACCACCAACCCATACGACCCCGTCGAGCCTGCCGCCAACGGCTCCACCGCAACACTCGGTCCCCCAGCGGGCACCCCCGCCTGCCCATCCGTCAGCACCATCTTCCCCGTCTGCTGAGCACCCGACACCGTCAAGCGATAGAAATACACCCCCGAAGCCGCCGCACGACCCGCCGCATCCGTGCCATCCCACCGCACCCGATACGACCCCGCCGCTTGCTCGCCATCCACCAGCGTCGCCATCCGCTGCCCGAGGATGTTGAACACCTCCAACTGCACCGGTGAGGTCGCCGCCAGTTGATAGGGAATAATCGTCGAAGGATTGAACGGATTGGGATAGTTCGGCCCCAGCGCAAAACCCTGCGGCAGCACCAAAGACCCACTCGCCGCCGTCAACGGCAGCGCAAACTGCCCGGCCTCGTCCGTAGTCGCTTGCCCCACCGCACCTCGACCCAAATCCGCTACGTCAAACAGCACCACCTGCGCCCCTGCCACCGGCGACCCATCCGCCAGCCGCACCTGCCCCGAAACCACCGGCGGCGAGACCGGACTCGCGTGAACGGAAACCAACAGACCAACGAGACATACCATGAGAGACTTCATAAATCCTTGTATCCCTTGACATGAGTTAGAATTAACCGGCCTTCGAATCGGAGCCGGGCCTCTGCTTAGCAGCACACGATTGTAAAGATAGCAAAACTTTCCGAACCGAGAAATTCCCCTATACTTATGCTAGTATAGATTGTTTACCCGCGCATTCATCTAAGCTCATTGCCAATGCCTAATTCCTCCTACCCGCGCATTCCTTATGGCTGGGCAAATTTCCGCGCCATTCGCTTGGAAAAGCGCCTGTATGTCGATAAGACGCGCTTTGTCCACGCGCTGGAAGAGGAACGCTACGTCTTTCTGATACGTCCGCGTCGCTTTGGCAAGACCTGCTGGGTGTCCTTGCTGGAGAATTACTACGACCGCCGGGGAGCCGATGAATTCGAGGACGTCTTCGGCGGCACGGACTTGGGGCGGCAGCCGACAGAAAACCGCCATCGCTACGTCATCCTGCGCTTCAACTTTTCGGCGTTCAAAAACGCACTGGAAACCCTTGAACATTACTTTGAAGAGTATTGTCAACTAATAGTCCGGAACGCGCTGGAGCGGAACGCGGATTTGTTTCCCGAGGCGGCGCGGCAGCACATCTGCTCGTCTGACTCGGTCAATGGCCAGCTCAACGAGTTATTCCTGTACGCCAACGACCACCGTATCCCGCTGTACGTGCTCATCGACGAGTACGACAACTTTGCCAACACGATACTGGCTTATCACGGCGAGGAGGCGTATCAGTCCTTCACCCACGGCGGCGGCTTCTATCGCAATTTCTTCGCCACGCTCAAGGTCGGGGCTGAACAAAACCGCGGCGGCTTGGAGCGCATGTTCATCACCGGCGTCTCGCCCATTACCATGGACGACGTCACCAGCGGCTTCAACATCGGCAAGAACATCAGTTTGCACTCGGAATTCAACGACATGCTCGGCTTCACCGAGGAGGAGGTGCGGCAACTGCTAGAGCTATACCGCGACTGCGGCGTGTTCAATCAGGATGTCGAAGCCGCGCTAGACGTGATGCGGGAGTGGTATAATGGCTATCGCTTCTCCAAGCGTGCCGAGGGCGACCTCTACAACACCGACATGGTGCTTTATTTTCTCGATGAGTCCATACCGAACAGAGGAATGCCGGACGAACTGATCGACACCAATGTCCGCATCGACTACGGCAAGCTGCGCCACCTGCTAACGGTCAACCGCCAACTCAACGGCAACTTCGACCTGCTGCGCCACATCATCGGCGAGCAGCAGGTCAATAGCGACATCCAACTTAGCTTTCCCCTCAATCAGCTAGACCGACGCGAAAACTTCCTATCGCTGCTGCATTACTTCGGCCTGCTCAGCATTCGCGAGGTGGCACACGGGATGCCTCGGCTGGGTATTCCCAATCAAACGGTCAAGCGGCTGATGTACGGCTACCTGCGCGATGCGTACGATGATGTAGGGGTGTTCTCGGTCGATGTGTACACCTTTTTTGGCTTAGTTCAAGCGATGGCCTACGACGGCGCTTGGCAGCCGGCCTTGGACTTTTTGCGCGATGCCTTGGCCGAACAAACCGGCATCCGCGACTACATGGACGGCGAGAAGGTGGTGCATGGCTTTGTCGCCGCCTACTTGAGCCTGTCCCCGTATTTTCTGCTGCATTCAGAGTATGAACTCAACAAGGGGTATGCGGATTTATACCTAGAGCCGTTTGTGGCGCAGTATCCCGACATGCAGTTCGGCTACGTGCTCGAACTGAAGTATCTGAAACGGAGCGAATCCCTCGACGAATCCGTCGTCGCGGACAAGGTGCAGGAGGCCGTAGGGCAGTTGCGCGGCTATCTGGCCGACCCGGTCTTGCGCGGCCGTTACCCGTCGGTGCGACACATCGGCTTGGCAATGGTGTTTCACGGCTGGGAGCTAGTCGCCTACCAAGCCATAGACGACGCGGCGGAAGACTAAACTCCAAGTACATCGGCGGCGTCTTGGAGTCAGCGGCACCATTATCTTCGGCGCGGCGTCCTCCGCGCCGCTGCTAGGGTGACGGCCCTCGAATCGGTGGGAGCAGATCAACCAAGACTTGTGACTGGTTATAACGCCTCTGCAGCCTCAGCGGTACTGATCCAAATCCCCCTTGTACTCCAAACCCAGCACTTCTCGGCCCCGCGCCGTATTACAGGTCGCATCGGCTTCGGGCATACCGACCACGTGCAATACGTCAAACTCGACCTCGTCCCGTTCCAAGGCCAAGCGGCAGGCTTCGGCCAAATCGTGGCGGCAGACCAAGCCGTTGCGGATGTTCTGCAGTGGTTCCCGGTTTTTGCCGATCCCCAAACGCGAATCCACGATGTAGTCGGGCCGCAAGACCACGATGGGCAGCCCAAAAGCCTCGTGGACTTGGCGGCACATTTCCTCCTGCAGTCGCTTGCACACCGCGTACAAGCTGCCGTCGGGCCGCCGCACCTCCGAGGAGAAGAAAATTCCCTCGGGATGCACGGTCTGGCACGAGCCGATGTGTACTACTTTGCGGACGCCCTGCTCTTGGGCCGCTTGCAGGACATTCCACAAACCCTTGAGGTTGATGAGGAAAGGCTTGTCGTCGTTGAGATCGCCGACGAAGTAAACCGCGGTGTGAATGACGCAATCCACGCCGCTGATGACTCGCTCCACCGCGTGGTAATCGGCTATATCGCCGTGGACCACTTCGCCGCCGTTCCAGTCGCCGTCTATGTCGCGATACGCCTCCCAAGCTTGGGGGCCGTAGTCAAAGGCGCGGATTGCGTGTTTGCCAGCCAAGTTTTGCAAGACGGCGCGGCCCAGCCAACCGGCGGCACCGAAGACCACTGTTTTCATGGGGAATTCCTTCCATCATTCCCGCAGAAGCGGAAATCCAAGGGGTGGGGCCAGTGAAACTCGAAATTGCCGATACTCCTGCGTCTATCTGCGGATCATCTTGTAAAACGAGGTGAATCACCGCTGCTCATAGCGGTCGGCGCGGCGGCGGCCCAATAGCTTTGGACAGAGGCGGCGGAAGTCCTCGGGCATGCGCTCGTACGTCTCTGGCCACAGAGGTTGGTGGCCGCCTTCAATCCAATTGTTAAACCAAGGTGGATAATACGCGATATTCAGCCCTATCCGCACGTCCTCGCTCCGATTGGCTCGGGCTTGGTGAAAAACCCCCCCGTGCCACAGCATCACGGAACCCGCGCGGCCTTCCACGGGCTTGATCAACGGGCTATCAGCACCCATGTCGGGCGGCGGAGCGGGCCGCCGCGACCGGTGGCTCATGGGCACGACGCCTGTGGCCCCGTTGGCCTCGGTAAAATCCGTCAGCATCCAAATGGTGTTGATCATCCACGGCACATCGGGCACTTGGGCAAACGAGCCCGCAGAATCCGCGTGTAAATGCTGAGCAGGAGCCCCAGGCCAAGTCGGCTTGGAGCACGCTTCGACGACGCGGCAGCGCGGCCCCAAAAAATGCCGCGCAAGGGCCACAGTATCCGGGTGGAAGGCGCAGTTCCAAACCTCGTCGGCTTGGTTGAGCATACCGAACAAAGTCTGATAGTACTCGTCGCCCACGACATACTCCTGACAGCGCGGATCGCTGTGTAGCGCCAGACAGCGGCGGCCCAACGCCAAGGCGGCCTCGCGGGGTATGCGGTCTTCGAGCACGCAGTACCCATACGCGTCTAAGTGCTCGGCCGCAGCCTGCAATTCTTCGTTCACGTCTCTATCTCTACGTCGGCTTGGAATCGTCTCGTCATTCGTCCGCAGATCTCACTCCACGACAAAGGTCGCCCGGGTCTCTTGGCTCTCTTCGTACCCAATGCGGATTGCCTTGGCCCGCAAGGTGGTCGTCCCAGCTTCTAGGCGCAACAGCTCGGTGTAGAGGTGCCAGTGCGGATCGTCGTCCACGGCGTACGCCATAGAAGCGCCCTGCGTGGCGCAGTGGAGTTGCACCAGCAGCGGCCCTCGGAATATACCGCCTTCTAGCGCCGACTCAGTCCCAAGGCTGTCGGCGCAAATGGGCACGCACACCGGCGAGGCCGTCTGCGGCTGTTGGCCATCGGGATACCACTGCCGCACCATTTCGCTTTCCGCCATGCGGCCCATGTCGCCCACTTCTCGCAGCCACTCGTCCAAGGCTCCGCGCAGGCGATCCCGCTCCGGCTGGTATTGAGGATTGGCCGCCAAGTTGTCGATCTCGTGCGGGTCGGCTTCGGTGTCGTACAGCTCTTCGACCGGCCTCGGGTAGCGAAACATGGCCGATTGCGTCTCGTCCAGCTCGTCGGCCAAGTGCAAGCGCCACATTTCCTGCACAATGGGGTGCCGATTGCGATAGGGAATCCACGCCAAGTAGGGGAGGTCTGGCCGACAGTTGCGGATGTACTTAAAGCGGCGGTCGCGCACGGCTCGCACCATGTCGTACGCCTCGTCGTGCCGGTCGCGGCTCGCGTAGATGTACTCTCGCGGCGATTGGGCTTGGGATCCCAAAAACGCGCGGCCCTGCATGTGGGCGGGCACGTCAATCCCCGCGAGCGAGAGCATCGTCGGGCCTAGATCGACGGTGCTTACCAAGTCCTCGCAAACCTGCCCCGCTTCCATGCCGGGGCCGCGGGCGATCAGGGGCACGTGAATGCCTGAGTCGTACGGCCAGCGCTTGCCGCGCGGCAGCGGGCCGTGATCGCTCCAGTGAAAGACGTACGTATTCTCGGACAAGCCGTCTTCGTCGAGCTGTTGCAGAAGCTGGGCCAGCTCTTGGTCGCTGTGCGCAATGTGCGTGTACATCCGCGCCATGGCTTGGCGCACTGCGGGGGTATCGGGAAAATAGGGCGGCAGCGGGATGGCATCCGGGTCGAACTCCGGCTCGGGGCACTTCTCCGGCCACATGCCGCTTTCGTGGGTGCGCGTGGGGTTGAAGACCGCGAAAAACGGCTGATCTGGATCGGGACGGTCGCGCCAGTGGGCGTCCGGGCCGAGCGCGTCCCAAGCGGTCAGCGGGGGGGTAAACTGGTAGTCGGTCTTGGCGTTGTTGGAGCAATAATACCCAGCCGCTCGCAGGTATTCCGTGAAGCACTTTACGTAGTGCGGCACAACAGCCGAATAGGGCGTGGGCATCTCCGGCGTAGCGCGATTGGCGTGCGTCGTGCGCATGTGATGAGTGCCGATCGAGGTCGCGTACAAGCCGGTGATAATGGCCGACCGGGCCGGGGCGCAGACGCCGGCCGTGGAAAAGCAGCGCGTCCAGCGGCATCCGTCGGCGGCGAGCCGGTCCAACGTGGGCGTGCGCGCCACTGGGTCGCCGTAGCACCCGTACCGGGGATTGGTATCCTCAAACGAAATCCACAGGAAATTGGGTTTGCGTTCCCTAGCCATAAACTCCTTACCTTAGTTTTTGCTAACAAAGTGATAGACTGAACTTCTCACGCCGCGCCGAAAATTGCAGCGGGACGTGGCGCACTGTCAAGCGCGGGATTCATCTACATCTCGACCGCTTGCTCGCTGGCGCAGGGTTGTTTTCGGCCTACTCGTTGCGCATAATATGCGCTGCCAATTCTCACAAACAGACGACGCTAGAAGAAATCACCATGAATGCCTATCGTCGCATAGAAGCATTGCTCAAAGAGGCCGACGTGCGCATCGGCGGAGATCGGCCTTGGGATATAGCAGTCCACGACGACCGCTTTTTCGCGCACGTACTGGGTCACGGATCGCTGGGTGCCGGCGAGTCGTACATGGAGGGGTGGTGGGACTGCCCTCAGCTAGACGAACTTTGCTCGCGGATCTTGCGCGCCCGACTGGGACTGAAATTGCGCGGGCGGCATCTGTTTTTGCCCTATCTGAAGGCGCGGCTGCTCAACCTGCAAACTCCTACCCGCTCCTTCCAAGTCGGCCAGCGCCACTACGATATCGGCAACGACCTGTACCGGGCGATGCTCGACCAGCGCATGATCTATAGCTGCGGGTATTGGCGCAATGCCGCCAACTTAGATGAAGCGCAAGAAGCCAAGCTCGACTTGTGCTGCCGCAAGCTGGGGCTGGAGCCGGGGATGACTCTGCTCGACATCGGCTGCGGCTGGGGCGGCACCCTGCGGTTTGCAGTCCAGCGCTACGGCGTCAAAGGGGTGGGCGTTACCATCTCTAAAGAGCAGGCAAAACTGGCGGAGGAGATGTGCCAAGGGCTGTCGGTGGAGATTCGCTTGCAGGATTACCGCGACCTAGACGAGCGTTTTGACCGCATCTTGTCGATCGGCATGTTCGAGCACGTGGGCGTCAAGAACTACTCGACCTTTATGCAAACGGTCAAACGCTGCCTCACTCCAGACGGGCGCTTTTTATTACATACCATCGGCCGCAGCACCTCGGCCATCAAAAACGATCCGTGGATTGAGCGCTATATCTTCCCCAACTCTCTGCTACCTTCGGCCAAGCAGATAACCACGGCCGCTGAGGGGCATTTCGTCTTGGAGGACTGGCACGCCTTCGGCCAGCATTACGACCGGACGCTGATGGCTTGGTACGCCAACTTCAACGCGGCTTGGAGCGAACTCAGGGCCCGCTACGACGAGCGCTTCTACCGGATGTGGACGTTCTACTTGCTGTCCTCCGCCGGCTCCTTCCGCGCCCGGGCGAACCAGCTTTGGCAAGTGCTCTTCTCGTCCAATGGGATTGAAGGGTCCTACGAGGTTCCAAGGTAAAAATGTCTGCGGAGACAATACTTTTAGGAGGTCTATCTTGACTGAGGTAAAACACCTACCCATAGAAACGCTAACCGCCGGACTAGACGACATCCGTCAGTCGCCCAAAGCCACGGGCGTCTTGGAACTCATCGTGCGGCGGCCACAGACCGAGGCGCGGGAAGTCTTAGACGTGGGGGAACTCGATCTAGTCGAAGGGCTGGTGGGCGACAATTGGCAACAGCGCGGTAGCTCGCAAACCGCCGATGGATCGGCGCACCCAGACATGCAGCTCACGCTGACCAATGCCCGCTTGATGGCCCTAGTGGCCCAAGACAAGCGGCATTGGCCCCTAGCCGGAGATCAGCTATACGTCGATTTCGACCTAAGCGTGGATAACATACCGCCCGGGACTCGCCTGTCTCTCGGCGCGGCCGTGATCCAAATCACCGAGCCGCCCCATACTGGCTGTAAAAAATATGCCGCGCGCTTTGGCTTGGACGCCCTGAAATTCATCAGTTCTCCAGCGGGCAAACAGCTTCAACTGCGCGGCGTCAACGCCAAGGTCATTCGCCCGGGCGCGATACGGGTTGGCGACGTCGTGAAGAAGCTGTGAGTTAAAACCCACCACCGCCCGGACCGCCTCCACCGCCCCGAGGCCCACCGCGCTGGCGCTGCTGCTGGCGTTGCGCCTGCTGCAGATGCGCCTTTAGCGCTTCGACCTGCTCGGCGTCTAATGCCGCGGCGAGCGCGGCCATGATCTGCTCGCGCATCTTGCTCTGCTGCTCGCGCATTTTCTCGCGCAGCGCCCGAAAGTCGGTCTCGCCGCGACTGCCGCTGCTGAACATTTCCGCCATCATCTGCCGTTGCTCGACGTATAGCGGCCCAAGCACCTCCCGCAACGCGATTAGCTGCTTGTCGGTCACGTTGAACTTCTCTTCAAAGGCCAGTAAGCCAAAAATCTGCTCCGGTGCCACGCCACCGCCCGAGCCACCACGCCGACCTCCTGGCTGGGCTTCAAGCGCCACGGCGCTCGACAAACAAATAGCGACAACCCATAAGGTCATCTTGCGAATGCGCATCTCGATTCTCCTTGTAAAAGTTTTGCGGGACACTACGGCTAATTAGACACTCCATCGCCGCAATTCATTCCCGTGCTTTGGCGGTCGTTGATTCGGTCGGCGAGGTCGGGCAACTCTCGATCTAGTACGTCCACTGTCGCAGCAGCGGCCGCTCGCGCTCTAGCAACCGCTCTAGCAGTCGTTTGCGCACCGCTTGCAACTGGTCGGCGTATTCGCTTTCGCCCGCCACATCCTCGTAGGCTAGCGGGTCGCGCTCCAAGTCGAAGAGCGCTTCCGCTCCGCTGGCATCCACCACGTAGCGCAACCCCTCCACGCGCAGCGTTTTCCAGTGTCGCTCAGGTTGGGTCATTTCCGTTATGGCGCAGCCGCGACCATCGCCTTCCTCGCCGCGTAAATCGGCCAAGAGAGAACTGCCTTGCAACGCATCCGGCCGCTGAATTGCGGCGGCTTCCAGCAGCGTCGGCACCACGTCTAACGCCTCGACGATGCGAGGGCAATGCCCACCGGCGCTTGCTCCGGCGGGCCAGCGCATCAGCAGGGGGACGCGCGTGACCGCATCGTGCCCAGGATAGCCCTTGCCGTAGCGCAGGTGTTCGCCGAGCCACTCGCCGTGGTCGGACGTGAAGACGACGATGGTGTTGTCCGCAATGCCGAGCGCGTCGAGCCGGTCGAGAATGCGGCCGACGTGGTGATCGACCTCGGATACCATGGCGTAATAGCCGTGGTGCGCAGAGCGCAATTCGTCGTCGGAAAAGTGCTGTGGGCCTCGGCGAGCGTCGAGAGTCGGAGGGAAGGGCGGCAACGTCAGCGTGGCTGGATCGTAGAGATCGAGGAACTCCTGAGGGGCCACCCACGGACTGTGCGGCGAATAGAATCCGGCGATGCAGAGGAAGGGGCCGTCCTTGTGGCGCGTCAAAAACTCCATGGTCTGCTCGGCGACAAACGCCGTGTGGGTCAGGTCGCTGCGGCAGTGGTTGGCGAGGGCGCGTTTGGGGAAGCGTTCAGACGGATGCGCGATCCCGTCGCGAACATTCATAATTCGCTTCCACTCGATTGAACTGGGGGCATCGCCGAGGCTGACGAGGTCGAGTTGCTCGGGGGCTTGCGCCGCCACCCAAGCGCGGTAGGCATCGTGGTACGAACCCGGTTCGTCCGAGATTTCCAAGTGGTCGAAGCCGTAGTCGGGATGAGGCTCGCGGTGGTCGCGGTTGGCGTGCGGCAAAAAGTGCAGCTTGCCAATCTGGCCGCTGCAATAGCCGTAGTTGCGCAGCAAGCGCGGCAAGGTCGGCGCATCCTCGGGCACGGGCACGCCCATATGCGAAAGCCCCAACGCGGATGGATACTGCCCGGTGAGAAAGCTCACGCGGCTGGGCATGCAGACCGGGTTCTGCACAAAGCAGTGGTCGAAATTTACTCCGGTAGCCGCGAGCCGGTCCAAGTGCGGCGTGCGGATTTCGGAGTTGCCGTTGGTACCTAGGGCGTCCCACCGCTGCTGATCCGTGTAGAGGATGAGAATATTCGGTCGCTGCATGGTTAGCATGAGGCCCTTTGTGTAGGGGCGACCCTTGTGGTCGCCCGTTGTTTAGATGAAATCAGAACGCCGACTACTTCCCGGACCGAGTTGGCTTCTTTCGCCGGCCTCTAAACAGAAAGCGCTGCGGAAAATCCGGGCCGATGATTGGACTCAGCGGGAACCAGAGCACCGCGTGAACTACCTTGATTACTTTGTACAAGACGTTTTTCATGGCTTTTCATCCTCGGCGAAGAGTTGCTCGGCTACTGCGGCCATCAGCTCTGGGCCGTCGCTCTGGCGAAAGAGGAACCGCACCTTGCCCTGCTGATCGATCAGGTAGGTATAGGTCGAGTGATCGACTAAGTAGGCTTCCTGCTCCTCTCCGAGGCTATAGTGAGCGCCATACTGACGCACTACCTGGTCGATTTCCTCCTTGTCGCCGCGCAGGCCAATCGCATCAATGGCGAAATAGTCGAGGTATTCCTCCAGCTTCTCCTGCGTATCGCGCTTGGGGTCCACGGTGACGAAGAGAGTCGTCAGCTCCTGCTGGTCCTCGTCTAAGAGCTGATAGACGCGGCCCATTTTCGACAGGGTCACCGGGCAGATGTCGGGGCAATAGGTGTACCCGAAGAAGAGCATGGCGGCTTGGCCGCGCAAACTTTGCAACTCAAAGGACGCGCCGTGCTGATCCACGAGCGCGAAGTCGCCGCCAATGCCGCCGAAGTCCTGCAAGGGGGGCACCTCCACGGGGGCGGGGGTTTCGGCAACCGGGTCCTTTTGGGCCTCTGGCTGCGCGCCGCAGGCTACAAGCAGCGCAAACACCGCGCAAAAAATCAGCGCGTCACTCGCTCTCATAAAGACCTTTCTTCTGTACCGGCATCTGTACGCGCCTTTCCGTTCCATCGCCAAAGCGCAGCACTAGCTCGACCTCGTCGCCATCCCGCAACGGCTGGCGCAATTCCATCAGCATCAGGTGGGTACCGCCCGGCTTCAGCGCAACTTCTTCGCCCGCAGGAACCTGAAGCTCTGCGACTTGGCGCATCGTCATCCGGTCGTCTTTGTATTCCATTACGTGTATCTCGGCTCGCTCGGCAGCCTCAGTTGCCACGGCGACCAATGCGACGGGTTCGCCGCCTCGGTTTTCAATGACCAAATAACCAGCGGCCGGGCTGCGCGGCGGCGGCTCGCGGATCCAAGCGTCGCGCACGACTATGGGGTCGCCGGTATGCTCTTGTCCGCATCCGATGATGACGAGTAACAGCGCAGAGACGATTTTCACCGGATGTTTCCCTTTATACATGGCCAGCGGCCCTCAAACCTTGACGCCAATCGCGCCGACCATGGACGGCGATGAAATACTAGCTTGCGGATCGCGGGCGTTTGCCCGCCATTCTTCCCAATGCGCGGCGCACTCTTCCTCGCGCAATGCGCCGCGCGCCACAAGCTCGGGCAGATACACGCGCAGAAACTGCTCTATCCAGCACCAAATGCGGTTGCCTGGGCGGGCAATACCCCCGATGGGGACGACCTCCACGGCCTCCAAACCACACCGCGCCATTAGCTCCGGCAGCTTCCCGCCGATATCCAACCTCCCTCCAAAACTCTCATGGACCGCCTGCAACACGCGCCGCAAGTGAGGGTACTCAATCCGAGCGACAAACGCCCCATAAGCGCAGTAATCCACAACCACTAAGCGACCGCCCGTTTTCAACACCCGCGCCACTCGCTCTATCACCCCTTGCGGCTCCTCTATGAAGCAGA
>JAJDYK010000242.1 GCA_022825185.1 Candidatus Latescibacterota bacterium
CGAGGCGATGGGGAGTTAGCAGATGGCGATTCAAGTAGGAGATACAGCGCCCGCGTTCACCCTCAAGAATGCGGATATGGAGGACGTAAGCCTCGGGGATTTCGCCGGTAAAAACGTCGTCCTGCTCTTCGTGCCGCTGGCTTTTACCGGCGTTTGTACGCAGGAGTTATGTGAGATTTCCGCCGGAGTCAACGCGTACCGAGAGCTCGATGCCCAAGTTTTGGGAATCAGCGTCGATAGCCCGTTTAGCCTCAGCGCTTGGGCCGAAAAGGAAGGTATTGGGATTCCGCTGCTCAGCGATTTCAACAAGGAAGTCTCCGCTGGGTACGGTGCCCAGCACGAAGACCTGTTGGGCTTCAAAGGCGTCGCCAAGCGCTCGGCCTTTGTCGTCGATGGGCAAGGTGTTGTCCGCTACGCTTGGGTGTCCGACAACCCCAAGGTCCTGCCGGATTTTGCGGCCATTAGGGCCTGTTTGCAATCGCTCAACTGAAGTACTTCGTTTTCGCAGTGGAGTGGGGCAAGGCACAGACGGCTTTGCCCCACTATTTATAGTGCCCGCAAAGCCAGCAAATTGTGAACTTCCATTAAATCAGTACGAGACAAACCCATGTCTGATATACAAGAGCAGGTACTGACGCCGCCCACCAGCGCGGTATTCGATACCTCCCACCGAGACTTGCGAGACGATGAGTATTGGCGCGCCATTCCCGCCTATGCTGATTTGCGTGCCGATGAGTTCCACGAGCACCGCTTTCAGAGCCGCAATAGCGTGACGAGCCTGAAGAAGCTGCGGGAGGTGCTCGGCGGCCTCGTTTCAGAGGCGTTTTATCGCGATGTCGAACAGGGACTTTTGCGCTCGCCGATGAGTCTGCGGATTTCTCCATATCTACTGAGCTTGATCGACTGGTCGGAGCCGGCCGAAGATCCCTTGCGCATTCAGTTTCTGCCCATGGGGTCGCGGATGCGGCCCGATCATCCGGAACTCGCCCTAGATTCGCTGCACGAGCAAGTAGATTCCCCCGTGCCGGGGCTGACGCATCGCTACGCCGACCGGGCGCTGTTTCTGACGCTCGACACCTGTCCAGTGTACTGCCGTTTCTGCACTCGTTCCTATGCGGTAGGGTTGGACACCGAGGACGTGGAGAAAGTGCATTTTGGAGCCATTGTCCAGCGGTGGGAGCAGGTTTTTTCCTATATCGCTTCGCGGCCCGAGTTAGAAGACATCGTCATCAGCGGCGGTGATGTGGCTAACCTCAAGGCCGAACACATCGAATACATCGGCACTCGCTTACTCAACATCGAACATGTGCGGCGGATGCGCTACGCGACAAAAGCGCCGGCAATTATGCCGCAGAAACTCGTCACAGACCGCGAGTGGGTTGATGCCCTTACGCGGGTTGTCGAAGCGGGGCGCAAAGTCCACAAGGAAGTCGCGCTGCACACGCATTTCAACCACCCGCGCGAAATCACGGCCATCAGCGGTCGCGCACTCGACGAATTGATGGAGCGCGGCATCTGCGTGCGCAACCAAACCGTCTTGCAAAGGGGTGTCAACGATGATGTCGGCACTATGCAGCATCTCGTGCGCCAGCTCAGTTACCTCAACGTACATCCGTACTACACCTTTGTTCACGATATGGTGCGTGGGGTCGAAGAGCTGCGCACGACTTTGGCGACGGCGATCTCCCTAGAGAAAGCGGTGCGCGGGCGGACCGCGGGGTTCAATACGCCGGCCTTTGTGCTCGACACCATGGGGGGCGGGGGGAAGCGCGATGTCCACTCCTACGAACACTACGATCGCCAGACGGGCATTGCCGTATTTACTAGCCCAGCCGTGCGACCCGGCGAGTTCTTCTTTTACTTCGATCCCTTAGATGCGCTCGACCCGCTGATCGTCCAGCGCTGGAGCGATCCGGCCGAGCGTGCGGCTATGCGG
This sequence comes from Candidatus Latescibacterota bacterium, assembly GCA_022825185.1. Next base: position 1,937 of record JAJDYK010000242.1, read on the forward strand.
CAAGCGGCTTTAGACGCCGCCTGCCAGACGTAGCGAGCGGGCAGGCACAAGGACTGGCATTTGCCCTTGTGGACTCGTATGTCTTATCTATTAGCAACTTTAAACCTTAAGACCTTCAGGATGTACAGCAATGGAATATCCAGATATGATCCAAGCATTAGTGGGCTTGGGCCTGCTCGCTTTAGGCGGTGGTCTGGGTTTTCTGCTGAGTTATCAATTAAAAAGGGGCATCCTGCCCCAAGTGGAGAAAGAGGCAGAAGACCGAGTCCGGCAGCAGCTAGCCGAAGAGGAGCGCGCAGTGCGGCTGAGCTTGCTCGAAGAGCGGGATGACTGGTATAAAACCAAAGCCCGCCAAGAGGCCGAATTAGAAGATCAATTGGCCGATCTGAACCGCCGCGATAAGAGCTTGGCACAGCTCGTACGCGACCTCAATAGCCAAAAAGAAGAGCAGAACCGGGCGTGGAATCGCCTCAAGAATCAGGAGCAGCGGATTGGCCAGCGCGAACAGACCTTAAAAGAAGAAGAAGGGGAACTAGGTCAAATGCGCGCCGAGTACCAACAACGTCTAGAGTTGGCCAGCGGGCTGCCTGCGGACGAAGCGCGCGAACAGATGATGGAGCATCTGGCCGGCGAGGTCCGCGGACGGGCGGCGGCCATGATCCGCAGTGAGCGCACCAAGGCCAAAGAAGAATCGGACCGAGAAGCCAAAAAAATCATCGCCCAAGCTATTCAGCGTTGTGCAGTTGAAGAGACCGTCCACTTGGTCACTTCGACCGTGCCCTTGCCCAACGAGGGAATCAAGAGTCGCATCATCGGCAAGGAAGGCCGCAACGTGCGTACATTTGAGACGGCGACCGGAGTCAAAGTTGTGGTCGATGATACGCCCGATGCCGTGTTGCTTTCCTCCTACGATCCAGCGCGGCGCGAAGTGGCTAGCCGTGCCATGCAGCAGCTAATCAGCAGCGGCGGTTTTACTCCAACCAAGATTGAGGAAGTGGTAGCGGAGTGCCGCAAGACCCTAGATCAAGATATGGTCGCGGTCGGTAAGAGCGCCCTCAGCGAAATTGGAGCTAGTCAGTACCACGCTGATTTGCCCTATTATGTGGGCATGCTCAAATATCGCGCTAGCTTTGGGCAAAACCTTTTACAGCACTGCCTAGAGGTCGCCCATTTGGCCGGAGGAATGGCTGCCGAGGTCGGATTGGATGTGCCGTTGGCCAAGCGGGCGGGCCTCTTGCACGATATCGGTAAGACCGTCAGCAAGGAGCTAGAAGGAGGCCACGTCGAATTGGGTATCAAGCTAGGCGAGCAATTCGACGAGCATCAGACCGTCAAGGAAGTCATCGCCGAGCACCACGAGGACCACGATCGCCTTTCGCCGATCTGCTTCTTGGTCAAGGCGGCTGATACTATATCGTCGATCCGGCCCGGCGGGCGGCGTGAAGACCTCGAAGGCTATACT
>JAJDYK010000346.1 GCA_022825185.1 Candidatus Latescibacterota bacterium
CTTTCAGGTGATTCGCTCGTTCGGCTTGCTCGACACGCACGTGGGCATGGTGCTGATCTACACGGGCTTTGCCATCCCGTTTTGCACCTGGCTGCTCAACGGCTATTTCCGCGCCATCCCCACCGATCTAGAGCAAGCCGCGCTCATCGACGGCTGTAACCGCCTCCAGCTACTCTACCGAATCGTCTTGCCGCTGGCCGCACCGGCGATCGTAGCGGTGGGAACCTTTGCCTTTTTGCTTTCGTGGAATGAATTCTTGTTCGCTTTTGTGTTTACCAAATCGCAGGCCCTGACCATTCCGGTGGGGCTGCGCGCTGCGTTTTTGGGACAATACGTCAACAAATACGACCAGCTATTCGCCGCATCGCTGATCTTTAGCCTGCCGCCAATCGCGCTCTTCGTGGGATTGCAGCGGTATTTTGTCCAGGGATTGACGGCTGGTGCCGTAAAGGGATAGGAGAACCAATGAGTAAGACTAAAACATGGCTGCTGTGCGCCCTATTGGCCGCCGCTTGTGGGCAGCCGGACGACGCACCCGATAAACTCAAGATCGGCTACGTCATCAACTTCATGTCGCACGAGTGGTACCAAAACATCAGCAAATCGGCGACAGCGCGGGCAGCCGAGTTGGATGTCGAACTGATCGTCGCCGATGCCAACCTCGACGTGGCAGCGCAAATCTCCAAAGCCGAAAACCTGCTCGCTCAAGGGGTCGAGGTGCTGATCTTGTCACCAGTGGATGCTAAGGCAATGGGGCCGATAGTGCGGCAAGCCAAAGCCGCGGGAGTACACGTGATTACCGAGTCCAACCCCGTGTCCGAGGCCGTCAGCTACGTGGGAATCGACAATTACGCCGGTGGGGTTAAGGCCGGCGAATGGTTTGCCAGCTACGCAGCGGAAAAGGGCCTCGACCCCAAGATCCTCATCGTCGGCTTCCCCAACTTTGAGGACTGCCGGCAGCGAGTCGATGGCTTCAAAGACGCGCTCGCCGCTTCGGGTCTGGCTCATGAGGTCGTCCAAGAAGTCGATGGGCAGGGCCTCAAGGAAAAGGCGTTCAAGGTGGCACAGGACGCGCTGACAGCCAACCCGCAGATCAACGCGATTTACGGTATCAACGACGATTCTACTACCGGCGGCATGGCGGCCTACAAAGCGGCCGGATTAGACGAAGCGGCCCTGACTGCAATCGGCTTCGGCTTCGAGGGCACTGTGGGACAGACGGCCCTCACCGGCGACACGCCCTACGCGGCGGCGCTGGCGATGTTTCCGAATTTCGTCGGAAGCGCGCTCATCGATGCGGCGGTACAACTAGCGCGTGGTGAGCAGCTACCCGACCATTACGAGACGCCGACCATCGTCGTCACCCGCGACAATCTCAGCCGCTTCTACGACACGAGCACCGAGCCGCCCTTCGCGCTCAAGGTGGATGCGGTGCGGGCCTTGATGCCGCAATGAGCCGCTTTCTGTCGCGGATGCTCCACAGTGAGCAGGCCGGGCTGTTGCTGGCACTGGTCCTGCTCTGCGTGGGAATTTCCCTGCTGACGCCGGTCTTCTTTACCGCTGTCAATATCAAGAACGTGCTGCGCGATGCCTCGCTGGTGGCCATCGCCGGGATCGGCATGGTGATGATCATCCTGCTCGGCGAGATCGACCTGAGTGTCGGCTCGACCCAAGCAGTGGCTGGGATCATCGCCGTGGCCGTGCTCAACCAGTTTGAAAGCGTAACGCTGGCACTCGTCGCCGCACTCGCCGCCGGAGCACTCGTCGGCCTGTGCAACGGATTGCTGGTCACCAAAGCCGGCATCAACTCCCTGATCGCGACCTTGGGCATGATGGCAATTTTGCGCGGCGCGGCCATGGTCAGTACTCAAGCAGTATCGATCCAAGGCAAAGTAGAAGGCTTCATCGAAGTGGGCACCGGACACTTGGGGCCGATTCCGATCCCAGTGCTGGTAACCTTTGTCCTATTAGGGCTGTTTTACTACGTCCTCCACCACACCATCCTCGGCCGCTATATCTACGCCATCGGCGGCAACATCCAAGCGGCGCGGCTCGCGGGCTTAGCCGTCGATCGCACGCGCGTCTTGGTCTTTGTACTCGGCGGCGTGCTGGCGGCGCTGAGCGCCTTCATCTTGGCCTCACGCCTCAACTCCGGGCAGCCGAATGCCGGCTTAGGGTTTGAGTTGCAAGTGATCGCCGCGGTGATCTTGGGCGGCATTAGCCTGACGGGCGGCGTGGGCACGCTCGGCGGCGCTTTCATCGGCATCCTGATCCTGACGGTGCTCTCCAACGGCCTAGTACTGTTGAACGTGTCGTCCTTCTACCACGATATTGCGCGCGGCGCGGTAATTATCCTCGCCGTGTATCTAGACACCCGCCGCAAGCAGAGTCTCCTACGACGGTTACTCGCCCCCCCGACATGACGCCGCTGCTCTCCCTAGAGGATATCCACAAGCGCTTCCCCGGCGTCTATGCGCTCAAGGGCGTTGACTTTGCAGTGCAGCCGGGAGAAGTCCACGCGCTGGTCGGCGAAAACGGCGCGGGCAAGAGCACCTTGATCAAAATTGCGGCTGGCGTGTACCACCGCGACCAGGGCCGCTACCAGATCGCGGGTCGCCCCGTAGATATCCGCCATCCGCGCCAAGCCCTGGACCACGGGTTGGCGGTCGTTTACCAAGAGCTAGAGTTAGTCCCTTCGCTGTCGGTAGCTGAGAATCTGTTCTTCGGTCGCCTGCCGCACGGGCGCGGCGGGCGCGTCCAGTGGAACGCGCTCTACGCCGCTTCAGCAACGCTATTGGACGAGGTCGGGCTGGCGGTCGATCCGCAGACCAAGGTCGGCCACCTCGGCGTGGCTGCGCAGCAATTGGTCGAGGTCGCGCGAGCGCTGGCGTGCGACGCCCAGATAATCATCATGGACGAACCAACCTCGGCTCTGAGTACGCGCGAGATCGACAAGCTCTTTGCGCTCATTGCCCGGCTCAAGGCGAGGGGCGTCGGCGTGGTCTATGTATCGCACAAACTCGCCGAGGTCATGGCGCTGGCCGACCGAGTGACAGTCTTGCGCGATGGGGAACGCGTCGCCTGTGAACAGGCCGCCGACCTCGACGAGAAGCAGCTTATCGCGCTGATGGTCGGACGGGAGTTGGGGCAAGGTTTTCCCGCGGCCGATCGCACGCCAGGGCCGTGTGCCCTGGAGGTGGAGGGGTTGACCACCGATCGGGTGCAGGATATCTCCTTCCGGGTGTGCGCTGGAGAAATCGTCGGCTTCTCCGGCCTGATGGGCGCGGGGCGGACGGAACTGGCGCGAGCCGTGATAGGCGCAGACCGCCGCCGCGCTGGAACCATCACCATCGACGGAGTCACTGTACCAGCGAACGCACCGCCGCAGGCGCGCACCCTCGGGTTGGGACTAGTGCCAGAAGACCGTCGGGCCGACGGCCTCTTCGCGCAGCAGAGCGTGCGCGCCAACGCGAGCGTCGCGGCCTTAGAGCAATTCTGCCGCGCCGGCCACGTGCAGGTAGGCATGGAGCGGCAGCAAGTCGGCGCACTCGTCACGCGCCTGCGCCTGCGTCCCCCCGACCAAGAGCAGACCATCGCGCGGCTCAGCGGCGGCAATCAGCAAAAGGCACTGCTAGCCCGCTGGCTGCTCAAGGAAAACTTGCGGGTGCTGCTCGTCGATGAGCCAACCCGGGGAATCGATGTCGGTGCCAAGGCCGAGATTTATCAATTGCTAGACGGGCTGGCGCGCCAAGGACTGGCAATCGTGGTCCTCTCCTCGGAAATGCCCGAAATTCTGGGGCTATGCGACCGAGTGTACGTGATGCGCGAGGGGCGGATCGCCGCTGAATATGAACGATCCGAAGCCACCCCGGAAAAACTCTTGGCCAGCGCCCTGCCGATGTAGGGGCGTCCCTTGTGGGTGCCCTTGCTTTAGGACCTGGACAACCACGAGGGTTGCCCCTACAATCCGGGGGCTGCGTCCATCTGCGGATTATCTTATGTAGTCCCTAACCACTGAGAGGTGCAACGTGAAAATCCTAATCACCGGCGGCACCGGCCGCGTCGGAGCCAACTTAGCCAAAGCCTTGCTCGACAAAGGGCACGACATCCGCTCGTTTGTCTATCCCGGCGACCAAAGCCGCGCCCACAAGCTCGACAGCTTTGACCGCGTCGAGACCATCGAAGGCGATTTGCGCAATCTCGCCGACGTGCGCCGCGCCGTCGAGGGAGTCGATGCAGTGTACCACATTGCCGCGGCCTTTGGCGGCCCCTTCGACAACCGCGAATACCTCGAAATCAACGGCATGGGTACCATCAACGTGTTAGAGTCGATTCGCGAGCTAGCGCCCAATCTGCACCGCTTGGTCTATGCTTCCACCGAGGCGATTTACTGGGAGAATCCCTACAACGGCCGCTGCTTTGAAGAGCCAATCCGCGAAGACCAAGTCGCCCGCTACCAGACGATGCCCTATTTCCTGACCAAGTGGATCGGCGAGGAACTGGTGATGAGCTATCACCGTCAGTACGGGCTGCCATCGGTGACCACGCGCTTTGCCACAATTATCGAGCCGGGAGAATTTCTCGACGCAAACGGCTTGCCGCATCTGTTTTTGTTCGGGCCGGTGTACGAGCGATTCAAAGACCAAGAGGGGGACTTTGCCGAGCAGATCAAGACACTGTGGACGGGCGAGGAGCAGTTCTTGCTGTCGCGCAATCCAGACGGACGGCCCTATCGGCAGCAATTTGCCGACGTGCGCGACATCGTCCAAGGACTGGTGTTGGCGCTGGAGCGGGACGAGGCCGTGGGCGAGGTGTTCAATCTGGGCGGGGCCGCGCTGTTCGATTGGAGCGAGGACGTGCCCTATCTCGCCGAGCGCTTTGGTCTCGGCTACGCCGATGCGCGGCGGCCGGATTGGAACTACTTCGAGCTGGATTTGACGAACATCAAGGCAAAGTTGGGGTTTGAACCCAAGCACGACTTGGCGAGCATCCTCGACGCGGCTGAGGCCATGCGGCGCGGGGAGGACGTGGGAATTATCCCGACGGGCGTGCGCTTTGGCTAGCGTAGTGGTGCGGAGGAAATCCACATGATCGAAGGACACCAAGTACTAGCCGACCACGGCGCTGTATCCGCCCAGCAGCCAGCCGCGGCGCGCATTGGCGCACAGATATTGGCCCAAGGCGGCAACGCCATGGATGCAGCCGCAGCCACCAGTCTGGCCTGCTGCATGTTGGCACCCCAATCCAACGGCATCGGCGGCTACATGTCGGCGGCAGTTGTTCTGGAAGGCTCCACCGACCGCGTCTGGTCGCTCGACGCCAATGCCGTGGCTCCAGCCGCTGCCCACGAGCACATGTACGACATTCTACCGGCCCGCCGCGACAACATGTGCACCAACGAAAGGGAATACGCCTGTAGCGTCCGCGACGATGCCAACGTGTACGGCCCCCAGTCCATAGCCGTCCCCGGCCAAATGGCTGGTATGGGCTTTTTGCACGAGCACTGGGGGAAGTTGCCTTGGGCCGCAATCGTCGCCCCAGCCCAAGAGTTGCTCGCCGACGGCTTTCCCTACGGCTCAGCCCTAGCCAATACCATCCGCAACCAAGAAGCCATTCTGCGCCGCTTCCCTGCAACATTTAGCCACCTCGCGCCGCAAGGCGAGTTGCCCAGCCCCGATGACATTTGGCATCGCCCCGATATGGAGCGCACCCTAGCGCGCTTGGCCCAAGCTGGCTGGCGCGACTTTTACGACGGCGAATTGGGCCGCACTATCGGCGATTATGTCCAAGCCAGCGGCGGAGCCCTCTCCCGCGAGGATATGGCTGGCTTTGCGCCGCGCCTGACCGAGCCGTACCAAATCACCTACCGTGATGTGCCAGTGTACGGACCAATTTTGCCCAACGGCTGCCTCTCCGCCCTCCAGATACTGCACATGCTGGAGTGCCTGCCCGTGGTGCCCGACGACCGAGCCCAGTACTGGCACCAGCTGGCCGAAGTCGTCAAACAGGCTTGGCGCGACCGCCTACGCTACGTCGGCGACCCCGATTTCGTCGATGTGCCAGTGGAGCGCTTGCTGAGCAAGGACTACGCCGCCGGCCGCGTCGAAGCCCTGCAACAATTCCCCGAGCAGGTCGATCAGCAAGTGTACGAAGCCTCGGGCCCAGCCGTCTCCGAAACCCTGCACGTATCAGCCGCAGACGCCGAGGGCAATCTCGTCGGTATTACCATCACCCAAGGCGGGGCCTTTGGCTCCTGTCTCACAGTACCGGGCACAGGCATTATTTTGGGTCACGGCATGTGCCGTTTGGACCCCCGTCCCGGTCGGGCCAATTCCGTAGCGGCGCACAAGCGTCCGCTCAACAATGTGGTCCCCATGATCTTGCGCCTGCCCCAGCGCGACGTGGCCATCGGCCTGCCCGGCGGTCGCCGCATCATCAGCGTCGGTGCCCAACTCGGGCAGCGCATTATCGACTTCAACGCCACCGCCCTAGGAGCCGCCACAGCCCTCCGACTCAACGCCGAAGCCCAAGAACCCCTCGAACTAAAGCGCGGCATCGACCCGGCGATTGTGGAAACTCTAAGAGAAATGGGCCACCGGGTGCAGGTAGTTCAAGCAGTAGCCGGCGGTGCTCACGGTGCCGAAGTACTTAAAAGCGAGGGCAAAGTGCGCGCCGGGGGCAATGGCTGGGCCACAGGCGCATAGCTCGTCTATGGGTGATTTTCACCCACATCACTAACACGACGGAGAATAAAAATGAAAATTACTGATTTGCAGGTAATGCGGATGGGGTCGGAAGGGACCAACAATTGGATGTTTGTGAAAATCGAAACCGACGCCGGCATTCACGGCTGGGGCGAGGCGAGTTTGCAATACAAAGACGACGCCTTGACCGGCGAGTTTGCGGCGTTCAAGCGTTTCCTGCTAGGCAAAAATCCATTTGAGATCGAGCGGATCTGGACCTCGCTGTATCGGCGCGTGACGTGGTCGGGGGGAGCGGTAACAACGAGTGCGATCAGTGCGATAGATCTGGCGTTATGGGACATCAAAGGTAAAGCACTAGGCGTCCCGGTGTATGAATTATTGGGAGGAAAATCGCACGACAAAATTCGCATGTACGCCAATGGCTGGCCGAGAAAGGAC
>JAJDYK010000027.1 GCA_022825185.1 Candidatus Latescibacterota bacterium
TGGTGGGAGACCCGACGCGGGGGGAACTGCTGCTCGACGTGGAGGTGCGCCCACCGGCGTTTACACCCAATGGCGACGGCGTCAACGACCATGCGGTCTTCGCCTTCAAGGTCGTGCGCTTGGACGACGATGGCCCGCTGGAAGTTGCCATCTACGATTTGAGCGGTCGGCTGATGCGCCAACTCGCCGAGCAGCACTCGACTACTACCGGCCAGTACGAGATCGCTTGGGACGGCATGGACGAGCAGGGGATGCGCGTTCCGCCGGGCGTCTATTGCGCGTTGCTTAGGGTGGCTGTTGACGCCGGAGGATTGAGCGCGAAACGGACCGAGGTGCTACGCACGGTGGCGGTGGCCTATTGAAGGCTGTGGTATTTGCGCGAATCCGCAGTTATTCCCTCACTACTTGCAGACTCGTCGATCAAATATCTACGCGACTTGTACAATCTGCGGATAATGGCGGAGACTGTGTGCGGTGACTTCGTCGAACAATGGAACAATAGCGATGAGCAATAGACCCAATATTCTTTTTTTGATGGCCGACCAGATGCAGGCCCGCGTACTCGATCCAGATCACGTCTGTCAAACTCCGTACTTGGATCGGCTGGCTGGGGAAGGAGTGCGTTTTACCCGTGCCTATACGCCCAATAATATTTGCTCGCCGACCCGGGCGAGTCTGATGACCGGGCTGATGCCGCACAACCACGGGGTACTGGAAGTGCTCTATCCCAAGGTGCCGGATCTGCATGCGCTGCGTACCGATAAGGTTCATTGGGCCGAGCGGATGGTAGATGCTGGCTATCGCACGGGGTATTTCGGCAAGTGGCATGTTGAGCGCGATAATGCGCTGGGTCGCTTTGGCTGGCAGGTCAACGGGGTCCGGGGTGGTGTGCTTTTCAATGAGTTGGTCGCCGAGGTGCTGGGAGATAAGCCGTTGCGGCCGGAGTGCGATCCGGCGCATTATCTCGAAGCGCCGCACGGCTATGGGCCCCATCTGTTCTACGGGGTGACCGACCGGCCGGCCGAAGAGCGCAGCATGGGGCTGACGACGACGCTGGCGCTGCGCTATTTGGAGGAAGTGGTACAAGGCGACGATCCGTGGTGTGCTTTCGTCAGCTTTGAGGAGCCGCATGATCCCTTTATCGCCAGCCGCGAATGGTACGAACACTATGCGGATCAAGAGTTGCCGCCGCCGCCCAATGCCGATGATGATCTGGCGGACCGGCCGGGGCTTTATCGGCGGGCGCAGGGCATTTGGCGTCAGCTCGACGAGGAGCACAAGCGTGAAGCGCGGGCGTGTTATTTCGCGTCGATTAGCGAAATAGATGCGCAGTTCGGGCGGGTGATCGACTTTCTCCAAGAGACTGGCAAACTCGACGATACGATCGTTGTAATGTGCGCCGACCACGGGGATTTGTTGGGTGCGCACGGTCTGTTCTTCAAGGATATTTCCGCTTTTGAAGAAGTGTATCAGGTGCCGCTTATTGTGCGGGGGCTTGGGATTGCTAGGGACGCTATTTGCGAGGGTCGAGTCGGCTTGCACGATCTGTGCCCGACGTTGTTGGACCTGACCGACTGCGAGCCTATTGATGGGGACGATTCCCGTTCTTTTGTCGAGCTGTTGCGCGAACCGGCGAATGTGGCCGACGAATGGACCCGAGGTTATGCCGAATACTTTGGCAACCGCCATCGGCTGACGCAGCGGGTGGTGTGGGATGGCCCGTGGAAGTTTGTGTTTAACGGCTTTGATTTCGACGAGTTGTACCAGCTAGACGAAGACCCCTATGAAATGAAGAATCTGGCGCAGGATCCCGCCTATGACGAGCAGGTCAAAAAAATGACGCGGCTCTATTGGCGCTATGCCCGAGATACGGGCGACACGCCGCTTTTTGAAACGCTCTATCCCGCGCTGCGCTTGGGGGCAGTGGGGCCGCTGGCGGCGGATGAAAACGAAATCTCACAAAAATAGAGGAGCTAACGATGGCACGAGATATTAAGATCACCCGCATTACTACGACGCATTTCGACTGCGAGATAGTCGATATGGAGTTGGAGGAGCAATTGGGCTTTGACACGGTCTATAGAAAAGGAGGTCGTCTGCCTCAGAGCGGCGGCATCCTGACTATCGAGACTAGCGCCGGGGTTAGCGGCATTGCGCCCGGCGGCATTGATGCCCGCACGGCGCAGTACTTGCTGGGCCGCAACCCGCTGGACCGCGAGATCATCTGGCACGATCTCAAGCGTTCGCGGCGCGGTCAAGACGGCACGCCACCGGGCGCAGTGGACACCGCGCTATGGGATTTCGCTGGCAAACTCTACGACGCGCCGATTTACGAGCTTTTGGGCGGGGGCTGGCGCAAGAAGTTGCCGGCCTACGCTTCGACCTACCACGGCGACGAAAACGGCGGTTTGACGACGCCGGACGACTTCGCGCAATTCGCGCTGCGCTGCAAGGAGGAATACGGCTATCCGGCGTTTAAGATCCACGGCTGGGTCAACGGGCCGATCGACCGCGAGGTGGCGGCGGTGTTAGCCATTCGCGAAGCAGTGGGCGACGATATGGATCTGTTGCTCGATCCGGCCGGGTGTTTTCCCACGTTCGAGGACGTGCTCAAGGTGGGTCGCGCCTGCGACGAGGCGCGTTATATGTGGTATGAAGATCCGTTCAGGGGCGGCGGGTTTTCGCGCTTTGCCCACGTCAAGCTGCGCGAGCTGATCAAGACGCCGATGCTGATGGGCGAACACGTACGCGGGCTGGAGGCCAAGGCCGATACGATTACCGCCGGTGCCACCGACTTCGTGCGCGCCAATAGCAGCGCCGATGGCGGCATTACCGGGGTGATGAAGATCGCCGCTATGGCCGAGTCGCACGGGCTGGACGTGGAGTTACACGGCGGCAGTCTGGCGCATCGCCACATCATGGCGACCTTGCGCAATGCCAACTATTACGAGTTGGGCTTGGTGCATCCTCTGGTCAACGATACTAAGCCGGCGGTTTACAGCGAGCGGCGCTGGCTCGACGAGTTGGATTCGGTGGACGAGAACGGCTGTGTGAAAGTGCCGGAGGGGCCGGGTCTGGGCGTGGAGGTGGACTGGGATTGGATTGAGGATCACAAGACTGGGGAGATGGTTTACGAGTAGCGCATGGTGGCGGTGGGATAATGATCCAATGCGAGAAGTGCTAATATCGACGATATTCTATCGGGCAAGCCGCCGCTGAGGTACGATATAGCCCAAGTCTTTAGTTGCTGCTTGGGCATACCTATAGAGAATCTCAAGGAAGGGACTTATGGACCTTGAGTTGAAAATTAAGAATTTTGGACCAATCGACGAGGCGACCATCCAAGTTGGTCAGTTTACGGTATTCGCTGGGCCGAATAATACGGGCAAGACGTTCGTGGCGAAGATGCTGTATTCGATTTTTAGTGCTATGAGAGCAAATCATGCGCTAGTGTTTTTTGATGTGATGGCCCGCCGCATAGAATCGAATTTGCAACTTTTAGAGCAGAGAGGTGGAGTGGTAGAAGAACGTCCCTTGTCCGCAATTAGACGGGGACTTCAAAAGATCGAGTCTATTCTACGGGGAGCGTTCCCAAGTTATCCTCTCCAGAATGAACTTGACAAGCTCAGGGCAGTTCAACCCGCATTGATGACTGAAGTCAAGGAGATAAAGGTCCATTCAGAGACATCTGCCTTTCTATCCGTGCAAACCTATATAGGTATTTTGGAAGAGCATTTCAGGAACGTGGAATTGGCGATTGATTTTGGATGGCATCTCGAGTTTATCCAGAACGTACACGGAAATTTTCAAGCGTCTGATCTTTCAACTCTCAAAGGAGATGGCGATTCCCCCTTGTACTTCAACGTTGAAGGAGTGGTAGAATTCCGGCAAACAGAAGAGTCTTTCGAGTTCACTCTCTCCCCGCTAATGATTCAGCATGTGCAGTCGTTCCCTGAAGCCTTCTATTTAGAGTCTCCGCTTTATTGGAAACTGAAAAGTGCTCTGGAGTCGATTAGGCTCGACTCACGTTCTCCTTTCAGGGCTTTGAACGGCGTCCCTGATTACTTCTACGACATGGCTGTTGCCCTCAGAAGGAAGCGTATAGAACATCCTTTTGCCGAAATCCATGAAAGTCTGCACGATGCCATTGGCGGACGGATTTCGCTGAGCGAAGCGGGAGATCTTGAATTCCAACAAAACGATAAGTCTATTCCGCTCTTTCTCACATCGGCGGGGGTTGCAAATATGGGAATGCTGGCCTTGCTGATTGAGCGAGGGGCTTTAGAACGAGGCTCTTTTCTTGTTATCGATGAGCCTGAGTCGAACCTCCATCCGGCTTGGCAAGTTGAGATGGCGGCGTTCCTTTTTGAATTGGCCCGTCAGGGTGTCAACGTGGTGATCTCCACCCATAGCATGACGATCCTCAAGTGGCTTGAGGTACATGTAAAGGAAAAACCGGAAGACCGGGAGCTCGTCAGCTTGAATAAGTTTCCGCCGGATGCCGAATGGAACGACGACATGGACGCGGTGATGGCAGAAGTCAAACAGTCGTTGACTAAGCCTTTCTCTGATCTCTACATCAAAGGGCTGTAGAATGCCCTTATCCCAATTCGCCGAGCCAATAGAGTCTGTCGGCGGCGATTTCAAAGCATATCGGATGGATAGCACGACGGAAGTACCCGACATGCGCCGAGCCGCCGGACTTGGAACATGCGAGTGCTGCGACTTTGTAACGGTCAGCAAGGACAACCAAAGCGTCGTTCTTATAGAGGAAACCGACTTAAAATGTACGAAGGCTAATTTAGAAAAAAGATATAATTACCTGAATGATGATGACCAAGTTGCATTGTTTCACGACCAAGTTCTTAGAGAGAACCGGCTCAAACTTTACGGGTCGATGTTGGTCCTGTGTCGTCTGTCAAGCTCGCAGGACGATGTGAAATCATTTCTGCCAGAGAATAAGCTCCAATTTTGGCTCGTAACAACTAGCACAGACTCACCGGACTTTGTTTTATTGGATCACCTGAGAGACAGGTTGAGAGATTTTCTAAAGACTACATTACCTAAAGAAATGATGAATGTGGTCAATGTTATTCCGTCAACTAAGCTGGCCGAAAAACTATCGGCCCAAGCGATTGAAATAGATTGAACTTTCTCGGACCATGCCCCGAACCAGCGAAATCGCCTTTAATGTCCGGCTGTTAGATGTGCTGCGGACCAAGCATCCGCGTTGGCGCGATCACACCGGCGTGGAGCAACAGGGCGTCCTCCGCGAGACGGCACTACGGCCGGACATCGTTATTCGCCCGCCGGGCGGCATTCCGGTCGTCTTGGAGACGGAGTTTCTGCCAGCGCGCAGTGTTGAAGCGGATGCTCAAGCCCGCTTGGGGCAATTTTTGCAGTACAACGGAGATCGGATTGAGCAGACTATCGCCGTCCAGGTACCACGGGAACTGAGCCAGGTGCCACAGGTGGACTTGGAGCAGCATATTGAGGCCGCTGAGTTCCGCTACTGCACGTATTCGCTGCAAGAAGTGGATATGGGTGTTCGTTGGCCAGCTACGGGCTGGCTCGCTGGTAGTATTGACGATCTTGCTAGCTGTATTGAAAATGTCTCGCTGTCCGAGCGGCTGCTCGCTGAGGGAACGCAGATTCTGGAGCAGAGTATTGGTGAGGCTGCTGGCAAATTGCGCGAAACGGCCGGTACTCATGCGCTGGAGAATATGGCGCAGTCCCTTCACCAAGAGGACGGCGAGCAGACCTCGCGTATGGCTATGGCCATCGTCGCCAACGCGCTCGTTTTTCACACCGCTATTGTGGAAGCGCACGAGATTCCCACCATCGACCAATTGCGTATTCCGGGGCGCAACGACGTCAGCAAGAGCCGTTTGCTTGAATGCTGGCAGCATATCCTCGATAACATCAACTACTATCCGATCTTTCGCATTGCCTCCGATTTGCTGCTGCCGATCCCCGACGGCACGGCGAATGCGGTCCTCAATCGCCTCGCGCAGGCGGCCAGCGATCTAGCGGGATTGGGGGCAACCACCTTGCACGACCTCTCTGGGCGGATGTTCCAACGGCTCATCGCCGACCGGAAATTTCTCGCCACATTCTACACGCTGCCGACCTCGGCGGCCCTGCTCGGCGAGTTGGCGGCAGCTCGTTTGGGCGAGGAAACGGATTGGTCTGACCCGGACGCTCTCACTAGTCTCCGAGTCGCCGATTTGGCCTGTGGCACAGGTGCTCTGCTTTCGGCGGCATATCGCGCTCTAGCGGTGCGCTACCGGCGGACTGGCGGCGACGATCAGGCGCTGCATCAGCAGATGATGGAACGCGCCCTCATCGCTGCGGACATTATGCCGGCGGCAACGCACCTTACCGCGTCCATGCTGTCGAGTGCCCATCCGGGAACGACCTTTGGTCGTACCCGCGTTCACACATTGCCCTACGGACAGCAGAGTCAGGAAAAGCGGCATACGATGGCGTTGGGGGCACTTGATCTGATTGAGGATGATGCTGCACCGTCGCTGTTTGGCACTGGTGCCACTGTGGCGCACGGCACGGGCGCGGATATGGAAACCGAGGGGAGCCAAGACATGATTCTCCCCCGCGAAACGGCCGATCTGGTGATAATGAATCCGCCGTTTACGCGGCCAACCAACCACGAGAAGGCAGAGGTGCCGGTGCCGTCGTTTGCCGGGTTGAGCAAAACCGAAGACGAACAGCAGGCTATGGCCAAGCGGCTAGCTGAGATACGTCAGCGGTTAGCCAATCCAGTCGGTCATGGCAACGCGGGGCTGGCTTCCAACTTCATTGATCTCGCCCACGTCAAAACCAAGCCGGGTGGCGTCCTCGCGCTGGTGCTGCCAGCCTCGTGTGTGAGCGGTGGCTCTTGGGAGGACGTCCGTCGCTTGTTGGAACGAGAATACGAAGACTTGGCCGTACTGACTATTGCTGCGTACGGTCAGACTGACCGGGCCTTTTCAGCAGATACTGGCATGGCCGAGGCTCTCGTGGTGGCTACTAAGAAATGCGATGGCCGAGAAGGATGTAGTGAAACGCTGTTCGTCAATCTTCGTTATCGGCCGCGCAGCCTTGCAGAAGCCTTTGAGATAGCGAGGGCAGTGCATCGCATCTCGCCTCAAGTTCGGCAAGGACGGCTGTGTGTGGGCGACCGCGAGACCATCGGCACGTATATTCGCGCCTCTTTAAGCCAAGGAGGTTGTGCGTCTCTCCGCGAAACCACGCTCGCCGACGCCGCCCTTGGATTGTTAAAAAAAACGCTTCGGTTGCCCCAAGGATACTCCACTCCGTTCCCCACGACTTGCCTTGAGGTTATCGGCAAGAAGGGACTGCTCCACCGAGACATCTCCGGTAAGGCGAGCAACGGAGCACCGCGAGGGCCGTTTGAAATCATTCCCATTCAGGGCGTGCCACAGTATCCGGTGTTGTGGGGCCATGACGCCGAGCGTGAACGGAGCCTCGTCGTCCCGCCCGATAGGGAGGGCGAGGTGCGCCCCGGCTGCGACGACCGAGCCGTATCCGTCTGGAATCGCACGGCCTCTCGGCTGCACTTCAATCTCGATTTTCGCATCAACTCGCAGAGTCTTACCGCCTGTCTTACGCCGACCAAGGCGATTGGTGGGCGGGCGTGGCCCAACTTCATCCCAGAGCAAGAGGAGTGGACACTACCTCTCGTCTTGTGGTCCAACACGACGTTGGGACTCCTCGCCTTCTGGTGGGTCGGAACCCGACAGCAACAGGGTCGAGCATGTCTCACGATAACGCAATTGCCCCGCCTTACGGTCTTGGACCCGCGCTCTCTGGACCAAAATCAGCTAGCACAAGCCGAGGACATCTTTGAGCGATTCAAGGAAAAGGAGTTTCTGCCAGCCAATGAGGCATATCGGGACGTCGCTCGCCAAGTCCTCGATCGCGCTGTCTTGGTGGACCTGTTGCATCTTCCCGAAGCAGTCCTCGAACCGCTCGCCATTTTGCGCGACCAATGGTGCGCCGAGCCAAGCGTCCACGGCGGCAAGAAGACGCGGGCATTGTTGTTCTATAAACAGGGGCTTATATCTATTGGCCGGGCAGCAGAAATCGCCGGTCTGACGGAACAGGAAATGGTACAGCAGGCTCGGGCTTTTGGAATCCAACCCCGCTGGAGTGGGACCCAAGTTCAAGAAGAACTGGCGTGAAGGTCTTTTGTAATTCCGGCCCTCTGATGGCACTAGGTAAAATTGGTGCTTTGAATATTCTTTTTCGATTGTTCGCTCAACTCAGCGTGACGCCTTCCCGTTTGACGATTTCCTTGGTGTAATTAAAAGAGGCCGGTGCGGCTAGTTCCAAGGTTTCTGGCGAAAGTCGAGCCTTGACCTCTGGAGAGAAACGGTCTAGACCGCCGCGCACGCTTTCGTGCTGCTGCATGTAGCGCAGGGTGAGGAAGCGGCGATCCCGGTCTTTGGGCACCCAGGAGAGTGCGCCGTGGGTGACTAACTCGGAGATGATGACCACATCGCCGGCCTTGGGCGTTACATTGAGCACTCCCTCGGGCACTTCGGTGCTGAAGTACTCGTCGTTGTATCCATCTGCCGTATAGCTGTCGGGATAGAAAAGCGACCGCGGATAGTCGAAGTGGCTCTTGTGGCTGCAAGGTAGAATAATAAGTCCGCCGTCGCCGGGATAGACGTCGGTCAGGTAGAAGAAGAAGACTAGGTCATTGCACTGGACTTTGCCGCCGATTGTGCTGTAGCGTCCCTGCTCTGGATTGCGGGCCGGTGCCCCGGGGACGCCGGAGTGCAGGGGATGGAAGGGCTTGCCGTGGACATCGACCATTAGATTGCCGCTGGTCAGGCGCGGCCGATCGTCGGTCAACTCCTTGAGGATGGGCCAAGTTTTGGGGTGGAGGGTCAGTGCTTCGAGGGGCTTGTCAAAGGCGAAAGCATTGATATACCAGTTGAAATGCTCGCGCTCGAGATTGATTTCGAGGCCGGCGGGCACCTCCTCCGGGGGCGTGTCAATGTAGCGCTGAGCCGCGTCTTGGGCCGCTTTTAATTCCGCGCCTTGCAGAACGCCTTTAAGGTGAAGGTAGCCGGTTAGGTCGAAGAAGTAGCGCTGCTCGGGGGTCATGCCGCACCTCTTTGTGCAACGATTTGGCAGGAATGCAGGTGCATCGGTTCGTTCATAGGGTCAACTCTACTGTATCGCGGGTGGTGATTTCCTTGCGATCCTTGAAATCGCGCACGGCGATTAGTTCCAAGGTTTCGGGAGACAATTGGGCCGTGACGCCGTCGGGAAAGGGTTCGGAGCGGCCGATGTGTTGCACGCTGTAGCGCAGGGTGAGAAAGCGGCGGTCGCGGTCTTTGGGCTCCCAGGAGAGAGCACCGTGGACGAGGTGTTCGGACATGACGACCACATCGCCGGCTCTCGGCGTAAGATTGGCCACTCCTTCGGGCACTTCGGTGGTAAAATAATCGTCGTTGTATCCCCCGTCAGCGGTGTAGCTTTCTGGATAGAAGTAGTGATTTTCGCGCAGGAAATTGGCCTTGTGCGAGCCGGGTATGACAATGAGCCCGCCGTCGCCGGGGAAAACGTCGGACAGATAAAAGAAAAACACCAAGTCGTTGTTGTATATTCTGCCGTCCTTGACAAAACTGCGACGCCAGCCCGGCTGGCCTTTGCGCCGGGTTGATTCGTATCCCGAATGCAGGGGATGAAAGGGCTTGCCGTGGACATCGACCATCATATTGCCACCGCCTAACCGGGGTTTGCCGCCGGTCAGTTCGAGCAGGATGGGCCAGGTTTGGGGATGCACTGCCAGCCGTTCGAGGGCTTTGTCAAAGGCGAAGGCGTGGATATACCAGTTGAAGTGACTGCGGTTGAGGTCAATGCAAAAGCCGTCCAGTACCTGGTCCGGCGGCGTGTCGATGTAGCGCTGAGCCGCGTCTTGGGCGGGGCGGAGTTCGCTCTCGCTCAGAACGCCGCGCAAATGGAGATAACCTGTTAGATCGAAAAAATAGCGCTGTTCGGGGGTCATCATCTTGTTTTCCTGTGATCCTACTGGCTGGCGACTTATATTGATTCCGAACTTTTCAAGTAATCAAATACGGCTCTGGACTTCAAGGGACGACAACTCAAACAGCCCTTGGCAAAACCGGAGATCATCTGGCCCGCGTGCCACTTCAGTTATTACCCTTTGACAGGAAACTCCCATGCGCTATCTCATCGCTACCTTCTGCCTAGTCTTGACCGGTTCCGTCGCTCTCGCCGAGGATGCCCTGCCACACCACACTATCCTCCGCGCCGCCGGGCCTATTGCCGTGGACGGCCACCTCGACGAGCCTTCCTGGAAGGCCGCCGAAGTCATTGATCAGTTCGTCTTTCCTTGGTGGACGGAGGGGGCCAAGGATCGCACTGAAGCTCGCTTGCTGTGGGACGACGTGCATCTCTATGTCGCCTTTACCGCATACGACCCGCACATTTCGGCTACCTTGACCGAGCGCGACAGTCCGGTGTCGCGCGACGACTGCGTCGAGGTATTCATCGCCCCAGACACCAGCCAAGTCACCAACTATTTCAATTTTGAATTCAATGCCTTGGGCACGATTCTGGACCGCTCGCCGCACGCCGAGCGGTCGTCGCTATGGAACGGCGAGGGCGTGCAGGTGGCCATCGACATCCAAGGCACACTCAATCAAGAGACGGATCAGGACACGCTCTGGACTGCTGAGATTGCCCTGCCCTTTGCCATTTTCGCTCCATACGCCCCTAGCTTGCCGCCGACTCCTGGCGATGTGTGGCGTCTCAACCTGTACCGCACGGGCGGAGCGGTCAATCTGCAGTACATCACTTGGTCTAATACCCGGACGCCCAAGCCGCAGTTCCACGTGCCCGAGCGCTTTGGGGTGGTGCATTTTGACAGCCGATTGGTATTGAGCCAAGACGAGGCCGAGTAGAAAGACGCGGCTAGCCGTGTCTTCATCAAAGGGTCGGGATTCCCGACGAACTACTGCTAAAGTGATCTATCGCGTTCTGCTGCTATGTGCGCTGTTCGCGTCCTGCGAATCCACAGATGCGCCACTCGTCCTCTACGAGAGCCCGCATGGGCTGGTAGTGTTGAAGGCGGCTCGGCTCGATTTTGCGGAAGAGGGCGAAGACGCGGCTGCGGCGCGGGCGCACTTTGCTGCGGGCGAAGATCATCTCGACGAAGGTCGCTGCGATGCTGCGGCTGTGAGCTATTTACAGGCTACTGCAAGGCGACCGTCGCCAGCGGTCTGGCTCAATGCGGGAGTCGCGTTGCTGTGCGATGGCGAGTATGAAAAGGCGGGGGCGGCGTTGGTGGAGGGGCTGGGATTTTCTAAGGCGACTCCAGATGTTCGAGCCGCTTTGCTCGGCAATCTGGGCCAAGCCCATCAGCGCTTAGGGCGCATCGACTCGGCGTTGGTGTCCTACCAAGACGCGGTGGCGCTGCACCGGCAGAGCGGCTTTGCCGCTGGCGAGGCCCAAGCGTTGGGCGATTTAGGTGCGGCCTATTTCATGCAGGGCGATTTAGAGCCGGCGCTTGGCTTCCTAAAACAGGCGCGGGATAGGCACAGTCGGATCGGCGATCAACTCGGGCTGGCGCGAGACCTCGACCGCCTCGGCACGGTTTACTTCGTCCGGGGTGCGGCGGATTCGGCACTGGCGACCTTCACAGAGGCGCTCGCGCTCTACCAGGGCGAGGAGTATCTGCGCGGCCAAGCTGGCGGCCTGACGAATATCGGCAACATCCACCTAGACGAGGGTCGGCTCGATTCGGCGCACTTTTACTTTTTCGCAGGACTGGCCGTCCTCGAACGCCTAGCCGATGACGCGGCCCGCGCCAACCAGCTAGTGCGAATCGGACAGATTTACCAGCAGCAGGACGATATAGAGGCCGCGTTGGTCGCCTACCGCGAGGCGCTTTCTATACATCGGGCGCAAGAAAAGGTGGATAGCCAAGCCGAGACGCGCGACCGCATGGCGCGCATTTTTTTTCAGCAGGGCCGTTTGGATTCGGCGCTATCTGCGTACCAGTCGGCACTTGCGCTATATCGGCGGTATGATAGCCACCCGGGCAAGCGGGCGCAGGCATTGGACCATATAGGCGATGTGCATCTGTATCAGGGTCGTTTGGATTCGGCGCTGGCTGCGTACCAATCGGCGCTGGAGATCTACGTCGCCCACGGCCACCCGCGCGGCCGAGCCGTCCAGTCGAGCAAGATTGGTCAAGTGCTGCAAAAACAGGGTCGGCTGGACGAGGCGATAAAAGCGCATCGCGCGGCACTATCGCTGTACCGCGAATTCGATCTCTATGCCGAGGGGGCGACCCAACTCGACTACATCGGCCACCTCTACTTCCGCCAGGGCAAAATCGACGAGGCGCTCGCCTCCTTTGAGAACGCCCTGCATGTCTTTACTCAAGCGGGCAACCGCCAAGGTGAGGCGGCGCAACTGAGCAATGTCGGCAACATCTACTTCGAGCAGGGGCGCTTGGACGAGGCGCTCAAGGCATTTGGCGACGCCCTGCACGTTTTTCAGTTGATCGGGCATCGGCAGGGGGAGGCGCAGAGTTTGGGCAACATCGGATTGGTGTACCGCAAGAAGGGCGATCAGGAGCGAGCGCTAGAGATGCTGCAACAGGCGCGCGCTGCGTATGCCGAGATTGGGGTGCGGAGCGAGGGGAGGCGAACGGTGGAAGCGGCGATTTCGGCAATCGAGAAATATTGACTTGACAGGGTCGAAAACTTGAAAAACGACGTCAATAATCCTTTACTGTAATTTCAAACAGAAGAAGGAGCAGAACGCATGCGACAGACTTGTGTATTGATTTTCGCGCTGCTGGCCGTCGTCGGCCCGATCCACGCCCAACTCATCGAAGGCCGGGTGCGGCTGCCCGACGGCCAACCCGTCGCCTACGCCCAAGTGCGGCTGTTCGACCGTTCGGATCTGCGCCGGTCGATTGGCACGACGACAGATGAAACCGGGCATTTCGTTCTGTCTCTGCACGCCTTGTCGGGCGGCCTGGCGCGGCCTGAAGGTTTTGCGCTGGGGCCGAATTACCCCAACCCGTTCAATCCTTCGACGATCATTCCCTACCAACTACCGGCGGCGGCTCACGTGCGGCTGGAGGTATTCAATATGCTGGGGCAGCGTTTGGCCACGTTAGTGGATGCTCAGCAACAGGCTGGGGCACACACGGCGCACTGGGATGGCACAGATGTAGCTGGCCGTGCTGTGGGGGCGGGGGTGTATATCTATCGGCTCAGCAGCGAGGGGGCGTCGGTGAGTGGGCGGATGGTGCTGGTGGACGGGCAGGCTGGGGTCCGCCGCGGTGGGTCGAGTGTGTCCCCTAGGCTGGCCCCGGCGGTCCACGATCAGGTGTATGGCTTGGCCGTTTGGGGGCCGGATATGGTCGCCTACGTGGACCCGGCCTTCCCCGTCCGAGCTGGGATGGCTCCGGTGGATCTCGTCGTGGAAGCGCGCGGCTGGTCCGGGCGGCTGAAGATCGCTACGAGTGGCATTTTAGGGGATGTCAATGGCGATGGTCGCGTCGATATTGTCGATGCGCTGCTTATAGCGATGTACAGTGTTAATCCCTCAATCCCCGCGGCTCATATCCCCAACATTGCCTTCGGCGATGTGGACGCCGATGGCGACCTCGACTTTACCGACGCCTATCTGATTGGGACGTACAGCGTCAATCCGTTGGATCCCACGTTGCCAGCAGGGATTGGCCAAGCCGCCTCCGAACCGGAGCTGCTGACCCCTAAGAAAGCCCGTAGTGCGTTAGATGAGCAGGGGATTGCCTATACACCGGCTTCCTTCTTGGAGCGCATCCAAATGGGGGATGTGTCTGCGGTACGGCTGTTTATTGCGGCCGGGATGGACATCCATGCCCGCGATGACTACGGCTGGACGGTCTTGATGTGGGCCGCTAGGGAGGGCCATGTGGAGGTGGTGCGGCTGCTGGTTGACAACGGGGCCGACATCTACGCCCAAGATGACCGCGGCACGACGGCCTTGACGCTTGCCGCTGGGAGGGGCCACGTCGAGGTCGTGCGCATCTTAGTAGAACAATGGGTAGCGGAAGCAAGCACGGATGCCCAAGATGCCGACGGCCGGACGGTCTTGATGTGGGCCGCTTTTGGGGGCGCTGTGGAGATGGTTCGCTTCTTGGTTGACAGCGGGGCCGACATCCGTGCCCAAGATGACTACGGCTGGACGGTCTTGATGTGGGCCGCTGGGGGAGGCCATGTGGAGGTGGTGCGGCTGTTGCTCGACAACGGTGCCGATATAAACGCTCGAACTGACCGCGGCCGGACAGCCTTGATGCTTGCCGCTGGGGGAGGCGCTGTGGAGATGGTTCGCTTCTTGGTTGACAACGGGGCCGACATAAACGTCCAAGATGACTTCGGCCAGACGGCCTTGATGCGGGCCGGTGAGGAGGGCCATCAAGAGGTCATACGCATCTTAGTAGAACAATGGGTAGCGGAAGGAGGCACGGATGCCCGCGATATCAACGGCTTGATCGCCTTGATGTGGGCCGCTAGGGAGGGCCATGTGGAGGCGATACGGCTGTTGCTCGACAACGGGGCCGACGCTAACGCCCAAGATGGCGGTGGCCAGCCGGTCTTGATGCTTGCCGCTAGGGAGGGCCATGTGGAGGTGGTGCGGCTGTTGGTTGACAACGGGGCCGACCTAAACGCTCGAAATGACCACGGCGAGACGGTCTTGATGCTTGCCGCTTATAGAGGCCATGTGGAAGTGGTGCGGCTGTTGGTTGACAACGGGGCCGACGTTAACGCTCGAACTGACAGCGGCTGGACGGTCTTGATGGCGGCGGTCGCTTTTGGGGGCGATGTGGAGATGGTCCGCTTCTTGGTTGACAACGGCGCCGACATAAACGCTCAAGATGACTTCGGCTGGACGGCCTTGAGGTGGGCCGCTAGGGGAGGCCATGTGGAGGTGGTGCGCTTCTTAGTAGAACAATGGGTAGCGGAAGCAAGCACGGATGCCCAAGATGCCGACGGCCGGACGGTCTTGATGTATGCCGCTTTTGGGGGCGCTGTGGAGGTGGTTCGCTTCTTGGTTGACAACGGGGCCGACCTAAACGCCCAAGATGCCGACGGCCGGACGGCCTTGAGGTGGGCCGCTTTTGGAGGCCATGTGGAAGTGGTGCGGCTGTTGGTTGACAACGGGGCCGACGTTAACGCTCAAGATGACCGCGGCTGGACGGTCTTGATGGCGGCGACCGCTGGGGAGGGGGCTGTGGAGGTGGTTCGCTTCTTGGTTGACAACGGGGTCGACCTAAACGCCCAAGATGACTTCGGCCGGACGGCCTTGATGTATGCCGCTTTTGGAGGCGCTGTGGAGGTGGTTCGCTTCTTGGTTGACAACGGGGCCGATATAAACGCTCAAGATGCCGACGGCCGGACGGCCTTGAGGTGGGCCAAAAGCGCAGATCGCCAAGAGGTGATAGACCTTCTCGAAGCGGCTGGAGCCACGGAGTAATCGACGGCCCAAGCAAAGCCGGACGAGGCCAGGTTAGCTTGCACTACTTCCTTTTTCTGCGGATGTGCTGCCAGAGCGTGTACAAGGCAGCCGACCGCACGGCCCCACTCCGACTCAGACAAGCATCAACAGATGGATGAGTGCGTCAATGACCTCGACGAGACTGCCCGCGGCAATGTGAGCCAGCATGGGTAGGCTCTGTTAGGATAGGGGGCATCGCTTGTCTAAGCGAGCCAGCAGCGGTTCGATCACCTCCCGCTGCGCCGCCAGACTCTCGAAGCCAATAATCAACTCGATATAGCCCAGCTCTTTCCGCGCGGTCTCGTATTGATGCACCAAGTCGTGGTTGCAGAAAGGTATTAGGGGCTGATTGGGTGATGGACGGAAAAAAGGGAGAAGCGGTTGAGGTGGACCGGGATGGGTGCGGCGTCTCCTTCGCGGATGTGGACGATCTGGTCCATGGCGAGGTTGGAGAAGCGCTGCTTTTGGCCCGTTGTCGGCCAAGTGACTTCGACGAAAAGAAGCGTATCGGCGCGGCCTAAACCGAGTTCCTGTTGCAGGCTCGACGCGCCGAAGCTGCCGCCTGAGCCGACGGTGGCGTAGATGTCGCGGACGATGCCTTTTTCGCGGATGCGAGCTTGGATGCGGGCACCCAAGGCGTCTCTGTTGGATTGGACGCCTTCGAGGTGGAGGGTGAGCCAGCGATGGCCGTGGCCGGGATTTTCAAACAGGACGTTCTGGTAGAAGTCGCCGTCGTAGGCCCCACCGAGGACGATGTAGATGTCTTGGTCGCCGTCGTTGTCGATGTCGGCGAAGGAGACCCCGTGGCCTTTTTGGATGTGGCCGAAGCCGCCGGAGAAGGTCGCCTCCGCAAAGTGCTGTCCGCCGACGTTGCGCATCATGCGGTTGGGGAGCAATGAGCGCAGGTCGGGGTTGCCGGTGCCGATATAGCAGTCGAGAAAGCCATCGTTGTCGAGGTCGCCGAAATTGGCTCCCATTGCTAAGATGATCCCGTCCATGCCGACCTGTACCGTTACATCGGCGAAGGTGCCATCGCCTTGGTTTTGGTAGAAGCGGGCCCTTGTTACGGACGAGGGCTGGCTTAGATAGACCGCGGCGATGTCGGCGGGGTTTTCGCTGTGGTAGCCAGCGGCGAAAAGGTCGAGGTCGCCGTCGTTGTCGTAGTCCCAAAACCAAGTGGGGAACGATCCCTGTGGCTCGGCCACGCCAGCTTCTGCGGTCGCGTCGGCAAACGGTTCCCGTGGCCCTTCGTTGCGGTAGAGGACGTTGTCTTGGCCGAGGCGGGAGAGATAGAGGTCGGGATCGCCGTCGTCGTCGTAGTCGCCCCAGGTCACTCCTTTGACAAAGCCGATGTTGTCGATGCCCAACTCGGGTGCGACGTCGGCGAAGGTGCCGTCGCCTTGGTTTTGGTAGAGCTGGCAGGGGTGCCGCTCCCAAGCGTCGGACTCGTTGCCGACGTAGAGGTCGAGGTCGCCGTCGTTGTCGTAGTCGCTCCAAGCCGCCGAGTGAGTGGGATGAAAGGCGAGCAAGCCGGCTGCTTCGGTCGCGTCGGTGAAGGTGCCGCCGCTGTTGCGCAACAGGGAGTTGGGGTGATGGCCCAAGTCGGCGAGCCAGGCCCCGCGCAGCACGAGGATGTCGCGGTTGCCGTCGTTGTCGTAGTCGGCTTGGCAGATGTTGAGGCCGCCGACTTGGCCGGTGAGGCCGGCTTGCTCGGTGCGCTCGGCAAAGGTGCCGTCGCCTTGGTTGCGGAAGTAGCGAAGCTGGTC
>JAJDYK010000053.1 GCA_022825185.1 Candidatus Latescibacterota bacterium
CAGACAGCCGATCAGGGCCTCTTCCTGCAACCAGAGCACCTTGTCGAAGGTATAGGTGCCGTGTACGTGCATCGCACGGAAAAGCCCGCCATAAACGTCATCCCAAGCCACTTCGAGATGGCGGCGGAAGCGCGCGGCGGCCAGATCAAAGAGTGCGCGATCTCGGCGGCGCATGGCCTCGGGCAGGAGCATCCACAGCGTCTCGATGGCGTGGCCCAAGTAGATGAAGTCCTCATTGGGATCGTCGGGCCGTCTGTAATCGTGGTCTAGCGCCTCGTTCATCAGGCGGTACTCGGGATGCCAGAAGCGCTGGACAATCGCATCGACGACTCGGTCGGAGAGTGCTTCCAACTTGGGATCGGCAACCTGTTCGAGTAGCTGGGTCAGAACCAACACGAGAACCATGTGGTTGCCCAGTATCCGCATCCCCGGATAGTTGTGCGGGATATAACGTTCCTCTGCGAAGCGCTCGGGATCGTCAAAAAGAGCAACCGAGCGCCAGAGGCTGGCGATGGCCGTTTCGAGGGCCTCTGCGTCGCCGGTTGCCCGGGCGTAGGCTTGTAGCCCTTCGGCGACGAAAAGGCCCTCGTAGCCCCGCTTCGTCGCCGGCGAGATGACCCGCCCCTGCCGATCCAACGCCGTTACCCAATCGCCGGCTTGGTCTCGGCCATGCGCGAGGAGAAAGTCGCGGGCCTTGCGTGCCACCTGCAAGTGTTCCTCCCCACCAAAGTGCTGGTACAGATACGAGTAGGTCCACAGACCGCGCCCCTGATACCAGATGTTTTTGCTGTCTTCTACGAGAGTTCCGTCGTGATCTAGAGCACAAATAAACCCGCCCAACTCGTGGTCGATACCATACTTGTCCCAAAAGGGCAGGTACTCTTCAAAGAGGTAATGCCGATAGTGGTCTCTGAGGGCGACCAGACTTTTCCCTGCTATATCCACAACATTCTCCCAAAATTAAGAGTCTGGATCGGTCTTAAAGCGGCCTTGGTTGTCGATGCGCACAGAGGCCCGCGTCTCCCCGTCTTCGTCGTAGAAGTCCAGCCTCGGGTTGCCGCCGGTCGGTGCGCCTAATCCCGCGCGGAAACGCTGTTCCTCGTCGAGAACTCCAAGCCAAGCAATTCCCTCTTCTAGGACCCCGACGATGGTGCGCGTGTGGCCGTCTTGGTCGCGCATTTCGAGCAAGGTCATGCCATCGGCGGCCCGCACGCTCAAGGTGGCGCGGATCTCGCCTTGGTCATCGTAGAGCTTGAGCGAGGGAGTTTCTTCGTCTTCGATGCCGCTTTGCAGCCGCATCCGTCCTTGCTTATCGAAAAAACTCAGCCGCATTGCGCCGGCATGGCCGCTGCCGAGGCCAGCGCGAGGCCGCCCGGTCTCGTCGTAAAAGGCCAAACTGCCGGCCCCGTCCTCGCTCAGCGAAAGGCCCGCCCGCACTTCGCCCCGCTCGTCGTAGAGTTCCAGCAGCGGGGACTTATCGCTCTCCAGCCGCAAGTCGGCCCGCACCCGTCCTGATCGGTCGCACAACTTAAGTCCACTGCCCAGCACCGCGGTGAGTTCACCGTCGGCATCCCTCAGCTCCAACTCGCCGTCGCCATTAGGGCCTTGTACCAATTGAGCGATTGGTTGTCCCTCGTCGCCGTGCAAGATAAATCGCCGCGCCCGCACCGTCCCCATCCGCCACCGCGCAACGAGTAGCCCCAGCGAGACCAGCAGGGCCGTTCCACTGGCCAAGCCCACCATATAGACGACACCCTTCAACGCCTGCAGGTCCTGCTTTGATGCCTGTTCGGCTCGGGGCTGCGCTCCGCTAAACGAGCTGAGCAGGACCAGCAATAGTACTGCTCTCAGCCAATGAATCGACATGCCGCAGTTTCCGTTTCTGCCCTAGGCAGTTTGCGTTGCGGCCCCAATGCTGAGGCCGGACCGCTCTTTGTTCACCGCCTGGATCATGGCGATGATATATCCGAACTGAAAGGCCCAGGCTTGGCGCACCCGGCCCGATACGCCCTCGGGTGCCTTGTCGTCGGGGTGGGATGGCGCGTGGTCGGGCATCAGCATGTATTCATAGCCGACGTCCCTTAAGGTGCGCGCCACCTCGTGCATATCGACGTCGCCTTCGTCGGGCCAGACCTCTTGGAAGTTGTGCAACCCGCCCTTGATGTTGCGGTAGTGGATGTTAAAGAGCTTTCCCCGCTCGCCGAAATAGCGCACGATGTCGCAGAGTTCCTCGGCCGGATTTTCCAAGCCTTCGGATGCCACGCCGCAGCAAAAGTTAAAGCCGTGATAGGGGCTATCAACTAGCTCGGAAAAGCGCTTGAGCCCCTCCATTACCGGCCAATTCCAGCGCTCGACGCCGCGCAGGATGGGAGCGGGTGGGTCGTTGAGGTGGCAGGCCATCTGCACCTTGTTTTCCTCGGCGACCGGAATCACGCGCTCCAGCCAGTAGGCCGCCCGCTCAAACGCTTCTTCGCGGCTGACCACGCCCGCTTCGCTCAGCGTTTCGTTGTCGAATTTCGCGAGGTCAAACGAGCTGTACGTCACGCCCCCGCGCCCGGGCGTTGGTGCGGTGCGTTGGTGCGGCAGGATGCAGAAGTTGTAGAGCAAGGCCCGCAGCCCGGCCCTGCCCGCGTTTTCGATCCAGCGGCAGACCTCGTCGAGGTCCCGGTCGCGCTGCGGGTCCTGCGCCAGTGTGATGCTTTTGGGTAGGCTGATGTGGATCGACTCCATACTCACCCCGTACGCGGCCGCCTCTTCCTTGTGCCGCACTAAGGTCTCGACCTCGTTGTCCTCAACACTGGCGTCCATGTGCGTCACCCCGTGTCGCACCAGAAACTCCAATTCCATCTTTGAGGTCCCAATTCCCTGCACTCCGACGTGCATGCCGCTTTGTCCGTCACTCATTTCTATTGCCCCTTTCTTAGAAAATGCAAGATGGACTATCGCTAGGCCGACGCTCCTGAATAGTGCCGCACCCCCCACAACCAAAACGCCCGCGCTCCCACCAACATGCCCCCTGCCATCGCCAACGCGCCCCACAGCACCTCCGATGACAACCGCCCCACCAAGGCCTCCGAAGGCACGGTCACTGCAAAAGCCACGGGTACCAGAAAGGTCATCGCCAGCTTGAGCCAGTGCGGGTATATAGCCACCGGATACTTACCAGCGCTGTAAACGGCTTGAAAGATGACGAGGATGTTCTCCGCACGGATAAACCAGAACGCAGTCGTTGCTAGCACCAGCCAAAAACTGTAGACGATTGCCGCGCCAGCCGCAAGCGTCAGGGCGAATCCCGCAGCGTGGGCAAGGCCCGTCCGCATCCCGATTTCGACGAGGGCCACGGCAATCAGGGCCACGCCCTGCACTACGTCCAAGAACTTCCAAATCCGCACCTCGCCGATGCTCACCAGCACTTGTGCATCCTCCGGCTTGGTGAGGGTAAAGTCCAGCGTGCCTAGGCGGATATCCTCCATAAAGCGCTGCATTGACGGCTGGATCAATGCGCCAATTAGGCCGCTCATCAGGAAGAAGACTCCCAAGAGTGCTACCAACTCGGCCGGCTGCCAGCCGCCTAGTTCTTCGGTGTGCGAAAAAATCACCGCCAAACCCGCCAGCGCGACGCCCAAATTGAGCAAGCTCTGCAAGAGCTGCACCCAGAAGTTGGCTTGGTACGCCAGCTCGTTCATCGCGCCGATGCGCAGGAAGATCCACAGGAGTCGCAAATAGTTCACGAGCCGACCGCCGAGTATCTGCGTATGCCGCGCGACCAGACTGCGCCCAAAATCCCCCAACTCAGCCCCAGCCACATCACCTGTGCTGCTGCGCCCCAGAGCACTTCGGAGGGCGTGAG
>JAJDYK010000356.1 GCA_022825185.1 Candidatus Latescibacterota bacterium
TGGGAACACCAAATGCCCGACGCCCTATCTGTCGGCGACGCGCTCCAAGTCCGCGCTACCGTACACGTCGAACGGCTCGTCCCCGACGGCGGATCGCCGCGCCTAACCGCAGACCTAAGCTCCTTGGGCGGCCCGGACGCGTTGCCGCTAGTTGCCCTCGACGACCAGACCTACCAACTCGACACCCGCTTGGAGACCGCCGACCTGCCCAAGGGCTTCTATAAAGTGGTCGTGCGTCTCGAACAGGAGGTCGATGGCGTCTCCAAGGGTATCGACTTTATCCACTCGATCGCCCTCCTGCCACCGGACTTGTCCGTCTTCGACGAGAGCGTAGCGGCCAACTGGCAATTGGTCGGCGACAAGGGTGCCCAAGTGCAGGTCACCGGCGATGGCCCCATCTTCCACGGCACTCGCGCCGTCGCTGTCAAAGCGGAGCCCCCAAACTTCTACACTCCGTGGACTGTTGAATTCCGGCCGGCTGCACCCGTCGATCCCCTCGGTTTTGCTGGCCTGCGCTTCGCCTTCCATCCCGGCGATATCGAGTTGCCCAGCTTTCCCATCTTCGCCCTTTTCATCGATGGCCTCGGCGTGGATTTGGCGCGCGATCCCGAGCAGTTCCACCTCGATTTTTCGCGCCGCGAGTGGCAGGTCATAGAAATCCCCTTCACGATCTTCGATCAGCCCAACTACTACGGCCCCGGCCTCCTCGATCAAGTGGACTGGATCGACGCCCTGCGCTTTGAGGGCAACATGACGGGCACCTTTCACCTAGACGATGTGCGCCTCATAACGCGCATTCCGTCTCTACCGCGCGTGCCGACAGCCGTCGCCGCAGTATCCGATACGGACCAACCCGCTGCCTTCGTCCTCGCCCAAAACGTCCCCAACCCCTTCAACAGCAGCACCATCCTCCGCTTCGCGCTGCCGCAAGCAGCCGACATCGAATTGGCCATCTACAACCTTGCCGGTCAAAAGGTCGCCCGCCTCACCCGCGGCTGGCACGCAGCCGGGCACTACACGGCCCGTTGGGACGGGCGCAACGACACAGGTGTGCGTTTGGCCACAGGTGTTTATATCTACCGCCTGCGCGCTGGTGAGCAGGTCCAAGTGCGCAAGTTGCTCTTGTTGCGCTGAGCGCCTATACCCATGTCCGCCGTCCTATTGTTCCTCTGCTTGGCCGCCGCCGCTGACGCCGACCAACTGCGCTTTAGTTCAGCACGCCAGTGGAGCGATTGGCAACTGCCGCTCGGCGCAGTCGAGGTTGCGCCCAATGGCTCGATTCAGCCGCTGCGCGTTACAAAAAATACCGACGCCGTGCGCGATGCCCTCCAGCTAGGCGGCGGCATCCGCCGGGCCGGCTCCAACCCCAGGGACGCCATTGCGCTCCTCGACGGCAATCCCGCGACCGGCTGGGCACCTAGCCCGGACGACGACCCGGACGACTGGTTCGTGGAAATCGACCTCGGCCGCAGCGTCTCGGCGCGCAGCATTGTGCTCGTTTTTGCCTCCGACGCCCCCCCCTTTGAGCTGTTCGACCTATTGCTCTCCTCTGGCGAGCCGCAACTCGACCAAGTAGCCAATCCAATTGAAGGCTCCCTGATCTACCGCATTAAGGAACGCTTCAAAGAAAACGCGCGCCACCGCGTCGCATTCGCCCCGGGCGACGCGCTCTACCTGACGCCGATCCGCTACCTGCAAATCCGCAACCTCAAGCACATCCCCGACGCCCGGCTCATCGCTGTCGAGGTCGAGAGCATCGGCGACAATCTCACCCTCAACCTCCTCGAGCGCGGCGGGGCCATTGACGTGGTCATTGACGCTTTTGTCCGCGCCGAAGAAGTCACCTTGGGCAACGCACTCAATCTAGTCGATGGCTCGATCTTCAACCGCTGGCGCAACGGGCGCGAGCCGCGCAACACCTACAACACTTGGAGCCACATCACCATCGACTTAGGGGCCGTCTATCCAGTGGACTTCGTGCGCTTGATTACCGGCATAGCCATCCGCGGCGGCTTTGGCGAACACCTTTTGCGCACCCGAGCCGGGGCCAGCGGGTCGCGCTCCTTCAGCTACAAAAATTACGAGGTCCTCACCTCGGACGGTTCCATCGCCCCGGACGGCACTCGCATCTGGACGCGGCACTTTGCCGGATACCCCGACAGCGAAAACCACCGTGCAGGGCTAGCCGACCACCAGTTCCCCACCCTGCCAGCCCGCTACGTCCGCATCGCCTGGCTCATCTGGGACGCCACCTGCGCCGCGACCCTGACCGACGCTGCCTCGCGCTGGGGTTGCTACGCCAACGGCTCAGCCGAAGAAATCCAAGTGTACGGCCAAGGCTATCCCCTCGCCGTCGGTTTCCGCTCGCCGCTCATTGACCTAGAAAGCGGCAAGAACCTCAACTCGCTTGAGTGGCAAGCCCAGACCCCCTTGGGCACCCACATCGAAATCCGCTCGCGCACGGGCAACGAGGTCGTAGAGCAATACACTTTTCACGACAAAAACGGCAAGGAAGTAACCCAGAAGCGCTACGACAAACTGATCCCCAGTTTCAAGGGCAAAATCGACACCACGCGCATCCCCGGGGCGGACTGGAGCCCTTGGAGCAATATGTACAGCGCGTCGGGCGCGGCCTTCCAGTCGCCTTCTCCGCGCCGCTTTATGGAACTGGACGTGCGCTTGGTGTCCGACAGCCCGACGCAAGCTCCCCACTTCAACTGGCTGGCCGTCAATTTTAGCGACCCACTGGCGTCCGAGGTCGTCGGCGAAGTGTTCCCCCTCCAAGTCACACCCGGCCAAGAGACCCAGTTTTCCTACTTCCTGCGGCCCGCGACGACCCGCGACGGCTTCGACCAAATCGCCATTGAAGCCACCACCGTCCCCCGCTTTGACGCCGCTTTGGTCGATGGCGAGCCTGTCGAGGTGATCACCGATACCCTCGCCCAAGGCTTTCGCGCCACCTTCCCGCGCCGCATTCGCAGTCGCCAACTCGTCGAACTGCGCTTTACCGCCCCCATTTACCTACAGGCGACCCGTTTCGACGCCTTTCTCGAAGACAGCCAAAAGGCACAACGGCAACTCGTGGACCCAGGCGACGCCGCCCCCCAAGTCGAGAGCAGTTCCAACGTCGTGCGCCTGCCCGTAGCCGACCAGCTCTTTGCCGACCTCTCGTTCAGCCCTGCGCTCATTACGCCCAACGGCGACGGGATCAACGACCAACTCCTCGTTTCCTTCGACCTCATCAACGTGCTCTCCGCTCGCCCCTTGCACCTGCGGCTCTACGATTTGTCCGGCCGGCCACTTTTTGCCCAAGAGCGGGACGGCCAAGCTGGCCACATCACATGGCACTGGGACGGCCGCGACCAATACGGCCAGCGCGTGCCGCCCGGCCTCTACATAGCCGAGTTACACATCGCCGGCGACGCCGGAGACCGCAGTGTGCGACGGATCATGGCCGTGGCCTACTAAAATGATTTAGGACTGCTATATCTCTATGTTGTCAATGGCGTCGAGGAGGGAAGTTGCTTTGTTTCGACACACTCAACGGCTCACCCCCACACAAAAAACGCACCCAACAGCGCAATCCACACCGCTTCGAGGAAATGCCAGTACGCGGCGCAAGCCCGCACTGAGAGCAAATGCTCACTGTCGAGCCGACTCTTGCGCGCCTTCCACGCCAGCATCGACAACGGCACCATGCCGCCCACCACGTGCAGCGCGTGAACTACCACCAGCGCAAATGCAATGCCATAGACACTCACCCCTAGGGCCTGATGGCGGTCGAGTAGCTGCATCAGCGCCGGCACCTGCACGGCGATAAACAACGCGCTCGTCACCCAAGCCCACGCCAACCACCGCCGCAAAAGCGGGAAGTGCCCGCGCTTGGCGTTCTGCGTCGCCTTGTACATCGCCACCCCAGCGCCCAACAGCACCACCGTCGAAACGCCAAGTGTCAGCGGCAGCTCCATGCGCTCGCTCCCCTGTAGCGCCGGGCTGGTCAGCCGGAGGTAGGCAAAAGCCGCGATGCTGGCTCCAAACAGCATAGCCAGCGAGATCAAAAACAGGGTCAGGCCCAACTGGCGACGCCCCCGCAGATCGGGCGAGTTCCAGTTCATCCCCAACGATACTCCGGCGGGTCGAAGACAAACCCGTGGAAAAAGCGCCGCTGCGCCGATGAAAGCCCCTGCAAAAAAACCTGATCGTAACGCCACTGCTCGGCACACGCCAGCATCCACGGATGTTCGTATCCATAGTACAGCATCACCCGCTTGCCCCCGCTGCGCGTAAAGGGACCAGCCGTATGCCACATCGCGTTGTGGAAGAGCACCGCCGTCCCCGGGCCTCCACATATCTGCACGGCCCCGGGCATACCATTCCCTGTGTCCGGTTCTAGCAGCGCCTTGTGGCTGCCGGGCACCAAAGTCAGGTTGCCTTGGTCCGGCTCACTCATGTCGCTCAGGTAGTAACCCACCTTGAACTGCAACAGCGGGATGTGCGGCTTGAGATTGCGAAAGCCATCCTGAATGCCGTCGATGTGCCAGCCCTGCCCGTGGTAGTCGGCGGGTTCGACCTCGTAGAACGCGTCCGTCGAATGCAGGTGTGGCATCTCGTTAAACAGACCGTGGACATAGGCCATCATCGGCTCGTAGTCGAGCATTTCTAAAAAGAGCGGGTCTTCGGCTAGCAGGTGCATGACCCGCACGTTGGCCGCGTCGAGCCGGTCGGCAAAAGCTGGCTCGTGCTCGCGCCTGAACTGAGGGTCGCGCCGCCGTTCAATGGTGCGCTCCAGCGCCGAGTAGAGCGCCGCGACCCGATCCGGCGCGAGAAAGTTTTCCAACACCAAGTAGCCGTTGTTGTCGAAGAAGAAGCGCTCGGCGTCTGTGGGATGGTCGGTCATAATCAGAGCCTTCCTAGGGGGTCCACTCCTCCATCATCTCGGCGTACTGGCGAGCCTGATCGGCGATGTCCACGCCGACCTCCTCAGACCACGCCGCTAGCAACCGGCTATACACCGGCCCCACTTGGCCGTCACCCACCGCCTGAAAGTTAAAGCGCGTAATCGGCACCATGCAGATCGTGGTGCTGGTAAACCACGCCTCATCGGCTTCGCGTACATCGTAGGGCTCAATATCGGTTTCGCACAGAGGAATGTCGAGTTTGCCCGCCAACTCCATACACGCGCCGCGCGATACGCCGCGCAGGACATTGTGCCCTTTGGGCGTTACTACTTGGCCGTCGCGGACCATGAAGAAGTTGTTGCCCGTTCCCTCAGTGATAAAACCGTGCTCGTCGGTCAGCAGCGCCTGAGCACCGGCCTCCATCTGCGCGGCTTGCAACTCGGCGATCTTGTAGAAGATGCGGCTGCGGTTTTTGGCCTTGGGATCGATGTAGCGCGAGGGCACCGACTGCTGGGGCGGGACGACGAAGTGCGCCCCTTCCTGATAGAGATGCGCCATCCCGCCGATGTGCCGCACCAGCGGGAAGACGTTGATCGTGACGATGGGAGCCGTGCCCTCTTTGACGATGGTATTGTACAGCGGCAGGGCACCGCGCGTGACGTCGTGCATAATCTGAAAGTCCAGCGCGCCGATCGCGGGCAGGTTGCGGGCAATGGTCTCGTGGGTCGCCTCCTCCATCGCGTCGATGTCCAGCCCGCAGTCGATCTGCGCGTATTTGAGCGAGCCGTAGAGCCGCTCCAGATGCTCGCGCAGCCGAAAGGGCTGTTGCCCAAAGCTCCGCGTCATCTCAAAAACCATGTCCCCATACATCAGGGCGCAGTCGAAAATCGAAATCCGCGCCTCTGGCTCGGGGACAAACTCGCCGTTGAAATAAACCAGTCGTTTGGCCATAATGACCTCCTCATCTTACGGCGTCGGTGCCTCCTCTGGCAACAGCCCCTCAGCCTTCAACTCCGCCCACAGAGCCGGCGGAATCTCCACCTGCATCACGCGCGCGTTGTCCTCCAACTCGGCCACCGACGCCGCACCGGGCACCGCCGAAATCACCGCTTCATGCCCAAAGGGAAATTGCAATGCTGCGGCCCGCAGTTCAACGCCGTGCCGGTCGCAGACGGCCTTAAGCGCCTTGGCCTGTTGCACCAGATGCTCGGGCGCGGGCAGGTAATCAAAAGACACCGGCTGGTTCAAATCGCGGGCGAGGATGCCGCTGTTGTACGGCCCGCCCATGGTTAGCTTCACCCCGCGCTCTGCGCACAGCGGCAAAAATTCGGGCAGCGCCGACTGGTCCAGCAGCGTATAGCGCCCGGCCAACAGGATATAATCCAGATCAAAGCGCTCGACCATCCGCCCAGTGCGCTCCCATTCGTTCATGCCCATGCCAATGGCCTTGACCGTGCCGGTTGCCCGCAATTCGACCGCGGCCTCTAGCGCCTCGATAAAGTCCTCGTCGGTGTGCTGCCCCTTGAAGTCGCTGTCGTGGACAAAAAAAATATCCACCGCCGCCAATCCCAGCCGTTCCAAGCTCGAATCGAGCGAGGCCCGCAAGCCCGCAGCGCTGAAATCAAAATCGTAGACGTAATGCGGTATCCTGTCCTCGCTGTAAGGTGCCAAATCGTCTGGGTTTTCAGGCCGCAACACCCGCGATCCCTTGGTCGAGATGGCGAACGACTCGCGCGGGAACTCGCCCAGCACCCGCCCGTAGCGCACCTCGCTGCGCCCGTCGCCGTACATCGGCGCGGTATCAAAATAGCGCACGCCCATTTCATAGGCCCGGCGGATGATGGCCAATGCCTCGTCGTAGCCGCTACCCACAAAAATTCCATCAGCTAAGACCATCCCACCCAACGGCGCGCCGCCCAACCCCAGCCGCGTCACCTCCACGCCCGTATCGCCAATCGCTACTTTTTCAAAAGGGTCCATACTCACTCCAGTCCGTAGAGCCGCTCGGCATTGCCAGCGAGCAATTTGGCCTGCTCTTCCTCCGGTCGCCCGGAGACGATCTCTCGCAACACAGCCACCCACGCTCCCAAACTCGCCCCAAAGTTGCACACTGGCCAGTCGCCGCCGAACACCACCCGGTCCGGCCCAAAGCTGTCCAAGCAGTGATTGACCGTCGGCACCAATGTGTCGGCATTCCACCCTGCGGGTGCCCGAGCGACGATCCCGGATATTTTGCAGACTACGTGTTCCCGTGCGCCCAATGCGGCTATGTCATCCTGCCACTGCTCTTTGGTGTGGCTGAACGGGTTGGCCGGATCGTGCTCAGCCGCACCGTTGACAACCTGCGGATCGGCATTGCCGCAGTGATCGACGATGAAAAGCGTGTCCGGGCACTGATCCACCAAGCCGACCGCATCGCCCAACTCGCCCGGCCGCAGGCACAGATCAAAGCTCATGCCGATCTCTCCCAGGTACTGCACGTCCCGGACGAACTGCTCCTGCAAACAGTGACCCGGCTCGGCGTCGGGCACGTGCAACACCTGCCGCACACCCTTGATAGCGTCCTCGTCCTTAAAGCGGCCGATATAAGCGCGGAAACCCTCCTCCCCCAGACTGCCCCCGATCACCGCCCCGGCCATTGGATTGTCGTCGGCCTTGCACAGGCCAGCGACAAACTCTGCTTCCGCAATGTGCTGCGCAGCGGCAACATCGACTTCCATGTAAATAGTGCGGGCGATACCAGCCCCGGCACCCGCGGCCAAGTAATCGCTCAGCAGGTAATTTTTCCGCAGCGACTCCATTCCCTCGCCCTCCAGCCACGGCAGCGAGAACTGCGCCAAATCCCACATGTGTTGATGCGTATCGACGATAGGTAGCATGATCCTTCCTTATCTATATATGAGAGACCTGTGATTTATCTTTCACTCTTCACACTTCAACGGTGCGAAGACGGCTACTGGTATTCCTCCTCAACCGATTGCAGGTAATCAAGCATCATTGCGATTTAGTTACGAAATTCTAAATCTAGCGGAACTAAAGGCGACCAAACGATTCCAGTTTATGTGCCCATCGCCAGTGCAGAATCTTTTAGAGAACTCTATCGCTAGCCGGTTGATAACTGCTGCGTAATCCACCGCAAAGTCGTCATTCCGTTTCTTGGCATTGTATCCTAGAGGCTCAATGATTCGAGTAAAGAAATCATCCTCATTAGAAACCAACTCCCAAAACGCCTGCCCACAATACTTAAAATAATCACCTTTGTTAGGGTTTGAATCACGCCCATAACAGCAGCCATTAACTGCTACGACGTTCGGGCTAGCAGTGCCTTGACGAATCTCGTAGGCTGCCTCTTGAAAGTTCTGTTTCATCCTAGCTATTTGAGAACTATTGCCCCAGTTTGGACCAGATTTGATCTGAACTATGTACATCGCATCGTCCTTGATGAATTCCAAGTCTATCCCAATTTTATTGGATTTCCAGCCGCCAAGAACCACTCCGGCGACGTAGACCGCCAAATCCTCAAGAAGCCCTCCGAATAATGTTTCTTTCTGAGAACTCAAATGTGCGTCCAGTAATGACTTGATAAGATCACAAGCCACAACAAGGTTTTTGCTCCTGAATAGATATGGATTCTTTCGACGTAGCAAGTTGTCCAATTCTAGGTTGTTGAGGGATTCTAACCGCTTGTTGTGGAAGCTACCAATGTTGTCTTGAAGGTAGTCAGTAATCTGTTTATCGGTGATGCGGTTCATAATGCCAACCTCAAATTCTGGAATTCTTGGTCGAGTTTCCGCCGAAGGTCCTCGTAATACGGCTCGTGCATCTCAATGCCGATGACGTGCCGCCCTTTAGCAAGCGCGGCAAACGCCGTCGTCCCCGAGCCAATAAATGGATCTAGTACTACATCACCGGGGTCGGTGAACAAATCTATAAACCACTCCGGCAACCAGCGTGGAAAAGCCGCACTATGGCTGCGGTTAGCGCATTCGGTGGCACGGTGCAACACATTGGTCGGATACGCCTTATCGCGCCCCAGCCAGTTTTCCACCTTCTTGCCAAAGCCACTGCCAACTTTGGACTCATCGCGCTGGAGATCAGTTGCACTTAGGTTGTGCATCCGACGTTCATACCAGTCGCCCACCGGCACCATCACGGCTTCTTGATTCATCTTGAACTTGCGCTGCTTATTGAATTGCAACAGCCGCTCCCAAGCGTCCCGGAAGCGATTCGGCCACTTGCCGGGATAGCAGTTTTTCTTGTGCCACACAAATTCCTCGGTCCACAGCCAACACTGCTGCCGCAAGGCCAAAATCAATTCCAACACATAAGTATGTCGCTCTCCTTTGACGGCGCATTCCTTGATGTTCAAAATGAAGGTGCCGCTCGGCTTGAGGACGCGCATAAGTTCGTCGGCAATCGGCAAAAACCAAGCCACATAATCATCCGGTTTCACCCCACCATACGTACTGGAACGCTGATTGGCATACGGCGGCGATGTAACGATCAAATCAACGGATGCCGACTCGACATCGCTGAGTTCGGTGCGGCAGTCTCCCAATAAAATAGTAGAAGTAGGCATCGATTCATCTCCTTGTGGTAGAAGTATCGCTTCGTTTCCTTATAACATTATAAATTAATAAACGTATTTAACCCGGTACTCGACACTCGTACACCTGCGCCCATCCACTCCTATCCGACGCAAAGACCACGTAGCGCCCATCCGGCGAAAAATTAGGATGCGGATGCGTGTGCTGCGGCGCATAGACCTCGACCGGGCCGTCGTCGTACGGACAGTGGTCAGTATTCCAGTGTTTGCCCTCGTTGCTCGACTGCGACAGGCAGAGCAGTTGCGGCGCACCGACCCCGTCGTTGGGATCAAACACCTGCAAGCCGCTATCGGGAAACGTCGTATCCGCCACCATCTGCGCGCCGTCGCGGCTGACCATCGGATGCCAAGCGTTGAACGAACAGACCGGCCGCGCGGCTCCGGTATCGACATCGACGCCGATAACCCCGTGCGGCCAGCGCGTCGTCAACAGCTCCCGCTTGCGCGGGTGCCAAGTCTCGTGGACGATCCACTCGTTCCCCTCGCGCGCGTACGCCAGCCGATGGCTGCTGCCATCCCGATTCACCACCCACATCCGCTCGTAATACGGCCCGGCATAGCGCAACAGCGAACTGTCGTTCGGATGAAACTCTGGATGGCCAATCGAATCCCGCTCCACGATCACCTCACTCGCACCACTACAGGTATCAATCACCACTAGGCGTGCCACATGGCCCATCTTCACCGGCACCGCCCACCACTGATCGTCGTAACTAAGCGCCGTCGTCCCCATCGCCGCTGCGACCATGCCCTTTTCGCGCATGGCCTCGGTAGCAAAAGAAGCCAATTGCTCTTCTTCGCAGGTCTCAGTATCCACCCGCCAAGCCCCTTGCCCATCGGTAAAATAGACATAGCGGCCATCGTGCGACGGCGCGATCGAAAACTCGGCCAGCCCCTCGTGCTCGGTTAGCTGCAGCAACTGCCCAGAATCGCGCAGTTCCAGAAAAAGTTCCGCGCGGCCCGTGCGGTGCGAGACAAACACCAGATGCCGCATCGCGTCGTCGTACGCGGGGATATAATAGAACGGATGGTGGTGAATGGACGCGTGCGCCGTACTCTGGCGGAGTTCGGCACCCGTCTGCGCGTCGCACAACGACCGCGACTCGGGCGGATGAAGCGTACCCCGTCCCACGGTCAG
Organism: Candidatus Latescibacterota bacterium; assembly: GCA_022825185.1. The sequence goes on from JAJDYK010000356.1 coordinate 10,643, forward strand.
GGCCGGGCGTAGTCAACCGACATCATGCCTTCTACGTCCATTGGATCGATGCCGTACTGTTTGGTGAGACTCTGGCGCTGCGGAGCGTCCGCGGCCGCCTCGTCGGCCAATGGCAGGGCCACCCGCTGCCCCTCGTTCTGCGCCGACAAATCACAGGCCGCATTCATCACCAGCGACATCAACGCGTCTTCGTCGTCGAACTCGCTCTGCTCCACTCCCCGCACGGCGAGCGCAAAGTCGGCAATGTGGCTCATAGCCGACGCGCCATAGTCCTTGCGCAGATTCGAATACGCATCGGTGCGGAAGGGATTTTCGTATTCGATCCGGCCCGTGCTGGTGTCGGCATAGCTCCGGGTCCAGCTATAGCCGTCGTCCTCGTCGATGACGTCGACGATCTCGTCGGCAATCGAGCGAATCGTCTCCACCCCGTGCTCGGGGTCGATTCCAGCATCCGAACAGCGCCTAAGCTGCATCTTGGCAATCGTAAAGCCCCCTCTGCTTGCTCCCACTCCCGGATCCTGCGCCCGATAGAGCAGCGTCCCGCGCTCACCCTGCCATTCGGTGTACCCAGGCCGCGGATGCCGCCCCAACCAGCCTTTGCCATTGGCGAGCTGATCGGCGACCATCTCGCCAGCGGCAAAGCCGAAGTAATGCGCCGTGAAGTGCTCGCCACTGTGAAAGCGGTGCGGCATCGAGCGGAAGGACGGCGTCTCCATCGAATGCTCAATAGCCTGCGCCCACACCGGCTGGCCAAAAAAGCGCACCCAGCGCGAGTTGTTGTGATACCCGGTGTGGTCGGCGTAGCTGAAGATGCGGCCAATGCGGCCGATAAATCCACTGTCCTTCACCGTCAGAGCGAAGCGGTCGCAGGCAAAGCGGAAGAAGTTTTCCGCCACGCGCACCACCACCCCCTGTTCGCGCGCCACTCGGATCATCTCCCGCGCCTGGGCTATCAAATTACACCAAGAGGTCTCGCACATGTTGTGGATGCCGTGGCTCGACAGGTATATCGAATACGCGTAGTGCGACGGCATCGGCGTTACTACCAATGCGGCCTCGGCAATCCCGTCTTTGACCAACTCGCGCACGTCGTAATAAGCCCGCGCACCGAGCGCGGCAGCCGCCCGGTCGCAATGCTCCTGGACCGGATCGACGCAGGCCACCACCTCGACCCAATCTTTAAGCGCCGGCAGCAAGGGCTGATAAATGGTGCTGGCGCGGTTGCCCGTGCCAATCAGGGCGACTTTTACTGGATTATCTAACTTGGGAACTTCCATGACAGACCTGCTCTTTTATTTGCGAACGCACTCGTAGCCCAGCGCCTCCAACCCCTGCCGAATGCCCTCAATCTCCGCCGGTGCCAAGTCCCGCAGGGGCCGCCGCATCTTCGGCGAGGGGAACTTGCCCAGCAGCCAGCGGGCGCACTTCATGCGCTGATGC
>JAJDYK010000212.1 GCA_022825185.1 Candidatus Latescibacterota bacterium
GACCAGCGACCATACTCGCGACGCCCGTCACTCGGAACTCCCGGTCCCAGTCCAACTCCTGATTCGTCGCCAATTCGAGACCGGCAAAATTCATGATTACGCAGATGAAAGCGACCAAGATCAGCGTCAGCATGTAGGGAGCCTGCTCGGTCATTGAGGCCCATTGCACGTGCATCAGATCGGCAGGGAACAAAGCTGGCCACAGGCTCCCGTCCGCGGTGCTCGTAAGCAGCAGGCCCTCCGCCCGCGCCGCTTCAACCGAAATGCTGAGGCTGGCGAGTACGAGATGGTACGCAGCGCCGGCCAGTGCGACGCTCACCGGCAAGATCAGCGGGTTGCCCCAGCGCTTAATCGCGAGGTACAAGGCGATCCCATATGCCGCACCCGGGCTCCACTTCCACAGCACAGAGGGTTCAAAGAGCGCGGGAATCGCCCGCCAATCTGGTTCGGCTCCCATCAACGACATGGCCGCCAAGCACACCGCTCCCCCGATCCCGGCTACAAACCCACCCGTCACTGGATAGGGGATGAAGCGGACTAGATTGGCGAGTCGGAATCGCCCGATCAGGAGACAGCACGCGCCAGTGACGACGGCACTGATGATGAGCGCAACCGCGGTGGTGACGAACAGCGCGTCGCCCTCGGCGCTCATTGTGAACCCGACCGTGGCCATGACGATCACCAGCGCGGGAGACAACCCCGCAATCGCGCCGAGGTAGCCGCCCGCGAGGGCGATGATCAGGCACGCCGCGAAGTTCCCGAACAGCACTAGACCGACGCCTTGGGAGGAATAGGAGGCTAACGGCCCCGAGAATATGAAGCTCCCGAAGGCAATCTGGGAGACGAGCAGACCTAGGCCCGAGGTGAAGCCGGCTGACAGCGCTGGAACGGCCTTCGCGGACAGGAGGTCGGCGCGAAGCTCGGACGTAGAATTTTGGAGCAAGAATTTCACTCTGCTAGGTCGGAGAAACTGAACTGATGCACCGCGATTACCTCCCCTTTTTAGTAATCAGGTGCGCCGAGGGAAAAGCTGGTCAAGATGCTAATCAGAAATTCCTCTATAAAGACCCTTTTTTTTGAATTTTCTGCAAGGGTATGTCTGAAAAATTGGCACAAAATTCAAGTTCAACTTGAAATATGTACCGATCTCGTTATTTTGTCCTTGAGAGCCATCACACGCGAATAGAGGTCAGAACCGTGATCTTACGACAAATCGCCAGAGAATTGGCGGCGACGGCAACCGAATTTCCCGTGGTGACAATCATCGGTCCACGGCAGGCGGGAAAGACCACGTTGGCGCGTGTGCAGTTTCCCAACCACGCTTATGCGAACCTCGAAGCACCCGATGTACGCAGGCTGGCGATAAGCGATCCCCACGCTTTCTTCTCGCAATTTCCGCCACCCGTTATTATCGACGAAATCCAGCGCGTGCCCGAACTGCTTTCAACCATCCAGGTCCTCGCTGACAGCAGCCAGCAACGCGGGCAATACATTCTCACGGGCAGTCACCAGTTGCGTCTGCAAGAAGCCGTTGCCCAATCCCTGGCCGGACGAACCGCCCTCTTGCGCCTGCTGCCCTTGTCGATAGCAGAACTCAAAGCAAACAGCATCACACACACGCGCGACGAATTTATCTACCAAGGCTTTATGCCTCGCCTGTACAGCGAGCAAGTCAATCCGACTCGCCTATACCGGAATTACTGTCAAACCTATATCGAGCGCGACGTCAGGCAGATGATCAATCTCAGGAATCTGACAGATTTTGAGAACTTCACGCGCCTGCTAGCCGGCCGCGTCGGTCAGGTTTTGAATCTGAGCTCGCTGGCTAACGACGTGGGGGTGTCGAGTACCACGCTAAAAGAATGGCTCTCGGTACTCGAAGCATCGCACACCGTTTTCAGGTTGAATCCCTATTTTGAAAACTTTGGCAAGCGCATCATCAAATCGCCCAAAATCTATTTTACCGATGTTGGGCTCGCGTCCTACCTGCTCGGCATTGAATCGCCCGCGCTCGCTGCCCGGGATCCACTGATTGGCAATCTCTTTGAAAACATGGTCGTCATCGAAGCCTTGAAAGCCAGACTCAACGCGGGCAAAGAGCCTGAACTTTACTTTTACCGCGACAACAAAGGCAACGAAGTAGATCTGTTGTTCAGGCGAAACAGGCAGTTAATCCCCATTGAAGTCAAATCGGCCATGACGTTTAATCCAGAATTTGCAAAGGGAATCGCGCAGTTTCAGAAAATCGCGTCCTCCACGCAGAAAGGCTACATCATCTACGCGGGCAATCTCACACCGGAACTATCCCATGCCAGCGTGCTACATTTTACCGACGTGGATAGCATCTTTTAAGCCAAAGACGCGACTCGCTGAATCTGCTGCGCCGCTTCCCCCAACACCGCCTTGCCCTAGCCCAACAGCTTAGCTATTCTTTTTTCCTCCCCGTGATCCCCATTCGTCTTCGCCGCACACTGCTTCAGGAATTTGTACCTTGATCAGCGACGCTGAGAGCATCGCCGAACACATCCGCTTTCTCAAACGCCGCATCTTGGGCAACGAGGTCGTCCATCACCAGACCTTGCCCGCGCGCCCGGCGCGCCTAGTCCGCGACTTGGCTGGCCTGCCTCCGGCCATGGCCCGCATCCTCGAAATCGCCCGCATTCCCGCGCTCTATACGCACCAAGCCGAGGGCATCCAAAAAGTGCTGGAGGGTCAGCACTTGGCTATTGCCACGCCCACGGCCTCGGGCAAGACCTTGGTGTACAACGCGCCCGTGCTAGCCACGCTGCTTGACGAGCCGGAGGCGCACGCGCTCTACGTATTCCCGCTCAAGGCGCTAGAGCAGGATCAGTTCGACGAGCTAAGCGGCCTGATGCAGGGCTTGGGTGGAGAGCTAAAAGCTGCTATTTACGACGGCGACACCACGAGCCATCGCCGTCGGCAAATTCGCACTAAGCCGCCTCAGGTGCTGTTCACCACGCCGGATATGCTGCACTCGGGCATCCTCGCCTTCCACGAGACTTGGGCCGGCTTCTTCGCCCGCTTGCGCTACGTGGTCATCGACGAGCTGCACGCGTACAGCGGCGTGTTTGGCACCCATGTGCTGCACCTTTTTCGCCGCTTGAACCGCATCTGCGCGCACTACGGGGCCGATCCGGTGTACATCACCAGCTCGGCGACGATGGGCAATCCCCGCGAATTGGCGGGGGAGCTGCTCAACCGCTCCTTTTACGCGATTGAAGACCACGGTGCTCCGGCCGCGGCGCGCCATTTCGTGTTCGTCAATCCGAGTGAAAGCCCCAACACCCTCGCGGCTCATCTGCTGCGCGCCAGCGTGCTCCAGGACTATCGCACGATCGTCTTCACTCGCGCCCGCATCACCACCGAACTGGTGTACCGCTGGGCGACCCAGAGTCGGCCGGACTTGCGGGAGCGGATCTCTTCGTATCGCGCGGGCTATTTGCCTACGGAGCGCCGCCAGATCGAGCAAGCGCTCAACGGTGGCGAGCTCATGGGCGTGGTGGCCACGTCGGCTTTGGAACTGGGCATTGACATCGGCGGCTTAGACATCTGCGTGTTGGTCGGCTATCCTGGTTCGATCATCAACACTTGGCAGCGCGCTGGCCGCGTGGGCCGCGCTGGCCGCGAGTCGCTAATCCTCCTCATCGCGTCTCCCGATGCGCTCGACCAGTATTTTATGCGGCATCCGGGGGAGTTTTTTGCGCGGGACTTAGAGGACGCGGTGGTGGATCCGACGAATCAGTACATCCTCAAAAATCACCTCACGTGCGCGGCGCGCGAATTGCCCCTCGTCGCTAGCGAACCCGAGTACGCATTGCCCAACTATCAGGAGGCGGTTGATGGGCTGACCGAGGAGGGCACGCTGCTGCAGAACGCCGAGGGCGACGCTTGGTTTGCCGCGCGCAAGCAGCCGCACCGCTTGGTCAACATGCGCACTATCGGCGAGTCGTATCGCATCGTCGATCGCGGCGACAACCAGATTGGCACGGTCAGCGGCGGGCAGGTGTACGGCGAGTGCTACAAAGGCGCGATTTACTTGCACCGCGGTCGCCAGTACGAGATCGGCGACCGCAACCCCGAGCGGGGCCAGATCTACGCCGAGGAAGTGGATGTGGCGTACTTCACGCGCGCCCGCACGGAAAAGGACACGGAGATTTTAGAGGAGTTGCGCTCGCGGCCGTTGCAGGGCTTTATGGCGCGGTTGGGCCGGCTCAAGGTCAGCTCGCAGGTGGTGGGCTACGAAAAGATCCGCGTCGGCGACCAAGTCGTGCTCAGCAAACACGAGTTGGAGTCGCCGGTGGAGCACTTTGAGACGATTGGCTTCTGGATTGAACTCGACGCCCACTTCAAGGCCGACCTCAGCCGCCACCAGCACCACTACATGGGTTCGATCCACGCGATTGAACACGCCATGAAGTCGCTCTTCCCGCTGCTGGCCTTGTGCGATCGGACGGATGTGGGCGGGATCTGCTATCCCCTGCATCCCCAGCTCGGCAAGGGCGCGATTTTCGTGTACGACTATCACCCCGGCGGCATTGGCCTGGCGGAAAAGGGCTTTGCCCAACTCGACCGCCTCTTGGACATGACGCTGTCCATGGTCGAGACCTGCGATTGTCTGCTCGGCTGTCCGTCTTGCATCCATTTCCCCACGTGCGGCGCAGGTAATGTTCCCCTCGACAAAGATGGCGCGATCCATTTGCTCGGCGCACTCACGGGCCGCCGAACCATTGAGCGCACTGCGTCCACTGCCGAGGCCACAGAGGATGCGCCGATTTTCGCTGAGTGGGAGGAAGAGAAGGAGGTAAAAGAAATGCCGCCCGAACAAGGTCCGCACGTGGTCGTGTTCGACCTCGAAACGCAACGCTCGGCTGCCGAGGTCGGCGGTTGGAACAAAGCGCACATGATGGGCATGTCGGTCGGCGTGGTGTGGGACAGCCGCGCGCAGGATTGTACGACGTACTTTGAGGAAGATATCGACCGGCTTTTGGAGCACTTGCAGGCCGCTGATTTGGTCGTCGGCTTCAACATCATTGGCTTTGATTATTCGGTCTTACGCGGGTACAGCCCATTCGATTTCCGCACGCTCAACACGCTCGACATGCTGCGCGAAATCCACCAGCGGCTGCGCTATCGGGTGAGCCTCGACTCGCTGGGCAAGGCCACGCTCGACGCAGCCAAGAGCGCCGACGGACTGGACGCGCTGCGGTGGTTTAAGGAGGGGCGGCTGGACTTGATTGCCGAGTACTGCCAAAAGGACGTGGAACTGACCCGCGACCTGTTCTACTTCGGGCTGCGCGAAAACTACTTGCTCTTCGACCGCCGCAACGAGGGGCGCATGCGCATCCCGCTCGATTGGAAGCTAGAAGAATTGGTCGCCCGCGAGTGAGTACCCAAGAACCTTTATGCCCTTATCTACCCTCTATGACCCCACAGCCGACGCGGGCACCAGCCGCCCCGGTGGGTTGCGAGAAGTCGTCCGGGAGTGCGTGAACGATGACTGCGAGCCCGATGATGCTGTTGTCGCCATCCAAGTCGAGGTGGGTGTCGAGGCGGTTGTACGTGGCTTGCCCAGAGGCATCGGCGGTGATGTTGCCAAGGTCGCCGACGTGCCTTTCAGCGGCATCGGGTGCGCCGTGGGCTTTGCCTTCGGGATTGAAGTGGCCGCCCGCCGACGTGCCATCGGCTGCGCTGCAATCGCCCTTTTCGTGGATGTGAAATCCGTGGTCGCCTTCTGTAAGCCCGGTCAGGTTGGCTATAACTCGCACCCCGTCGGCTTCCTGCGTGAACTCAACCGTCCCTTGGGCTTGGTTGCCCTCCGTGGGGTTGACGACGGTGCTGGCTTGAGTGGCCTCAGACGCGGTTGGCTCGTCTTCGGAGCATCCCAAGCAACTCGCCGCCAACGCGAGTGCTAAGCCGATGATGGGTTTGTCAATGAATCGGATCACGATCGACCTCCTATGTGTGTGGGCTAAATATAAAGCAAATTCTCACGGCGTAATACATAGAGGCTTAATACGCGACAGCAGATGCGACGCGATGTCGGCTCGCCGCTGGCGAATGTCCTTGATTGGAGAGGCTGGGGTTATTTAGCTTACGAAGATGCCTGCTACTTTTCCACAATCTGCCAGTGAGGAAAACGCGATGATGAAGCTGGCGCGGCGTTTGGTTCCCCCCCTTGTGATGATTGCAGGGTTGCTGCTGGCGACCTTTGGCATGGCCTGTCTGGGTGAGCAGGATCCCCCCGAGGCAAATGACGGCGGAAGGGAAATGAATACGCCACACCCGGCAACAGCGCAGGAAGAAGGCCACCAAGACCCCGGGTTTTCCGACGACCACGTCCTTTTTGGTCAATCCGCCGCGTTCACCGGGCCGGCCCAGGAATTGGGCAAGGCGATGCGCCTCGGAATTGAGGCGGCATTCCACGAGGCCAATCAGGCAGGAGGCGTCCATGGCCGCGAACTGAAGCTCAGGGCGTTGGATGACGGCTATGAAACCGACTTTGCCGCTTCCAACACGGAACGGTTGATTGAGAATGAAAGGGTATTCGCGCTAATCGGAGCGGTGGGCACACCCACGTCCCGCGCTGCATCACCGCTGGCCCAAGCTGCCGGGGTGCCCTTCCTCGCTCCGTTCACGGGGGCCGAGTTCTTGCGCGACCGGGAGTTGGACAATGTGCTCAACGTCCGGGCATCGTACTACCAGGAAACCGAGGAGATGGTGGCGCGGCTCACCGAGGATTTGGGGATCACCCGCGTTGCCGTCCTCTATCAGGATGATTCCTTCGGCTTGAACGGGCTGGAAGGCACGAGATTGGCACTGGAGCGCCGGGACTTGGAGCCGGTAGCGGCCTCGCACTACCCACGCAATACCCGCGCTGTGAAGGGAGCCGTGCTCAAAATCACCGCGGCCAAGCCGCAAGCGGTGATCATGATTGGCTCCTACATGCCGGTGGTCAAAACCATAGAGTTGGTGCGGCGGGAGCTGGACCCGGTATTCATGACGGTCTCCTTTGTGGGGAGTAACGCTTTGGCGAACGAGTTGGGGCCCGACGGGGCCGGCGTGTACGTTACGCAAGTAGTTCCTCCTCCCGATAACGAAAACATCCCCGTGGTGGCTCGATACCACAGCGCCCTCTCGGAGTACGACCCCCAAGCGGAACCCGGGTTCGTTTCGTTGGAAGGTTATCTGGCCGGACGCCTAGCCGTCGCTGGTCTCAAAGCCTGCGGCCCCGACCTGAGTCGAGAGTGCCTGCTCCACGCGGTGCGAGATGCCGGCACCATAGAAATTGATGGCATGCAGCTCAAATACGGGCCGGACGATAACCAGGGCTCCGACGCCGTGTTCTTGACCGTGATTGGTCCGGACGGCAAGTACCACGGGGTCGAAAAACTAAAAGGCCCTTACTAACCTCCCCCAAACGGCACCTACGGAGAATCTCAAAACCATGGAAGGTTTCTCGCTCCAAGCGATAGTGGATCTGTTTAGATTCGGTGAGCACGCGCATGAACTACACCAATCGCTGTTGACGCTCGGGATGCTCATCATCGTCGCCAAGTTGGCCGAGGGTGTCTTTCGCCGGCTGCGGTTGAACGCCATTATCGCCTATGCAGCGACAGGTATGTTGCTTGGGCCGGTCATGGAACTGACTGGCGTCTGGTGGATTGAGTCTTCGCTGCACCTCGAGTTGGTTTTGGCGCTAGGTGTGTTCATTTTCTTCTTCCTCATCGGCTTGGACGAAGTGGATATTTCCAGTTTCATGTCGTCCCTCAAAGGCCATTACTTCCTCGCGGCCGTACTGTCCGTGATCGTGTCCCTAAGCATTTCGATGCTGGTCACCACTGATTTAGTTTTCGATTTCGGACTGAAACTGAATTTCACCGAGTCGCTGGCGTTGGCTGGCGTGCTGTCGATGACCAGTCTGGGCATCGTGGCCAAAGTGCTGACGGACGGCGGATACCTGAAACAGCCGGTTGGACTGCAAATTTTCACGGTGGTGATTATCGCCGAGTTGATTGCCCTGCTGCTTATTGGCTTCAGCATCGGCGAACACGCCCACCAAGTTTCGCCTGTCGGCATACTGATTTTGCTGGGCAAAGTGGCCGGTTTTTCAGTGGTGACTTGGGTATTGTCGTCGCGGGTGCTGCCGCCGTTGGTGGCGCTGTTGCAGCGGGTGATCCAGGTGCCGCAACTCTCCTTGGGTTTGCTGCTTGGCATGCTCTTCCTGATAGTGTACGGCGCGGAAGCAGTGGGACTCCACGGCTCACTGGGTGCTTTGCTGTTCGGGGCGTCGCTGTCGAGCCTTCCCTACCAAGTGCAGCGGGAGATCATCCCAGGGATTCGCAGCGTGGCCGAGGGGTTTTTCGTGCCCCTGTTCTTTGCTTCCGCCGGCTTGAGCTTCAGCTTTACCTTCGCAACCTTGCCGCTGGGGGCCATGGCGGGGTTGGCGCTGATCCCATTGCTCGGCAACTTCACCGGCGCTTTCATTGGCGCTTACGTGTCCCGCCTCGCCGTTCCCTACGCCGTGGCTACCGGGCTGATGGGTAAGGGAGTGGCTGAAATCGCGCTGCTGCTGGTTATGTGGAATTCTGGAATCATTGACGAGGTGGTTTTCTCATTCTTGGTGCTGGTCATGTTTTGCTACATCTTGTTCATGCCGTCGGTGATCAACTTCGCGGTGAGCCGGGCCAGCCGCAGGACCGACCTGCCAGCGCAACTTGACGACATTCCGTTGGGAATAGTCCGCTTCGCGCTGGAAGACATCAGGATTGATGACATTCTGGACCGCTCGCGTCGGCATCCTGCGCCTTTGATCACAGTGCGCGATTTCACGGAGCAGTGGATCGTTCCGCACCAGCCCCACTACGTCGTGGCAGACAAGGAAGCGCTGGTCGGAATCGTGTCCTTGGAGATGCTCCGCTACCTGCCTAAGGACGCTTGGGGCAAGACCCAACTCGACGCTGTGGTACGCCGCGAAACTCCATTGGCCTATCCTGATGAGCAAGTCGAGGACGTGCTGCACCGTATGTCAGAGAATTCTCTTTCCGTCATGCCTGTCGTGGAAAGGGATTCGGAAAAGTTTTTGGGCGCGGTCACCAGCAGCGACATCATCCAACTCATGACCATGGAGACTATGGGCGAGAGCAGACCGCCGCACCGGCCGGCCAAGCCCTCGACGCGGTCTCGTGTGGGCACGGACAGGTCCATCGAACACAAAAAAGGAAAAATATGAAAATCACGGATCTCAAATGCGCGGTCATCGGCAACAATCCGGTCGTGCGCATCAATACCGACGAGGGCATTTACGGCCTCGGAGAAGTCGAGGCGAGCAAGTCCTATCTCAAGCCTCACGTGCTGTTTTACAGAGACCGCATCCTCGGCCAGGACCCGACCGACGTCGAGCGGGTGATGCTCAATATCCGCCGCTTGGGCAGCTTCAAGCCCTGGGGCAGTGCGGTCAGCGCGATTGAAATGGCGCTGTGGGACATTGCCGGCAAGGCCGCGGGCGTGCCGGTGTACAAGCTGCTCGGCGGCAAAATCCGCGATCGCGTGCGGGTGTACAACGGCGCGGTGCGCTTCCCCTTGGAGGGAGAGCAGTCGCCCGAGAACTACGCTAAAAACATGCAGCAGATGAAGGACGCGCCGCAGAAGTTCAGCATTATCAAGCAGGGCCTTGCCTTCCACGGCGGGCGGATCACCGAGTCGCCCGAACATTTCTACGGCACCCACCAAGCCGGTTCGTTTCACGCCAATCGCGGCCCTTTGAGCGAACGCGGCCTCAACTACATTGTCGATTGCATCCGCGCGATGAAGGAAGTCTGCGGCGACGAGGTTGGCTTGGCGCTGGACTTGGGTCCGGGCTTTCTCGTGCCGGATGCGCGCCGTCTCGCCCAAGCGGTCGAAGACCTCAACGTGGCGTGGCTGGAGGACATGCTGACCGGCGATTACGTGCCCTACGTGTCAGCGGATCACTACCGCGAGGTCACGCAGAGCACCTCGACGCCTATCCATACGGGTGAGCAGATTTACTTGCGGCACAATTTTCAAGACCTGATTGAGAAGCGCGCCGTGGATGTCATTGGCCCGGATCCCTGCGACATCGGTGGGATTGCCGAACTCAAATGGGTGGCTGAATACGCCGATATGCACGGTATCCTCATGGCTCCCCACGGCGTGCTCGACGGCCTGTTGGGTTTGGCGGCCTTGGTGCAGGTCGCGGCGACACTGCCGCAAAACTACATTGCGTTTGAATATCCAACCGGCCAGCCCGAGTGGTGGTACGACATCGTCACGGGCTTGCCCGATCCGATTGTGGTCGATAGCCACATCGCCGTTTGGGACGCGCCTGGGATGGGCGTCGATTTAATCGCCGAAGAAGCGCGGCGCTATTTGCGCGAGGAAGACGCAGACTTCTTCGACTAGTAGAACCGACTGGATTCCCGCTTGCGGAGCGCGGAAATGACGGGACCGAGTGCGAAACGTCAGTTTTATAGACTTAATAGTTATAGAGAAAGGGAAAAATATGCGCGCGGCTCAACTAGTCGCCCCGCGTCAGTGGGAAATCATCGAGACGGACAAACCCGAGCCAGTCGGCGATCGGATGCTGGTAAAAATGGAGCGGGTCGCGGTCTGCGGCAGCGACAAGCCGCCGTTTTGCGGCCCCCACAAGCGCTATCCGCAGCCGCCTGGGGCTACTGGGCACGAAGGGATGGGCGTGGTCGAAGTCTGCCCGTCGGGGCGCTATCGGGAGGGCGAGCGGGTGCTGTTGTGGGGATTTGACCGCGGGCTTTTTCAAGAGTACGTCTTGGCCAAGGACGATGGCGGCTGCATCCGCCTGCCCGGCGATTTGCCCGAGGAAAAGGTGCTGATGAGCCAGCTTTTGGGCACGGTGATCCACAGCTTCTACAAGCTGGGCAACATCATTGACCGCGATGTGGTGGTGATCGGTCAAGGGCCGGTGGGGCTGCTGTTCAACGCGGTGCTGCGCAACCTCGGCGCGCGCCGCATCATGGCGATTGATCCGCTGCCCTACCGCTTGGAGGTGGGCCGCCAGATGGGGGCCACGCACGCGATTTGCTCGGCATCCCAAGACCCGGTTGCCGCGGTTGCCGAGATCACCGGCGGTGCCATGGCCGGTCTCGCAGTCGAGGCCGTAGGCGTGGCCGAGACTCTGGGTCTCGTACCAGACCTCTGTTGTCGCAACGCCGAGGTGATCTGCTTTGGCGTCCCGGACAAGGCCCACGTCGAAGGCTTGATGACGGTCAGGATGTTGGACCTGCTGCGCCAGGAACTGCGTTTGATTTTCTCGATCGGCCCCAATCCCGACCGCGACTACCGACCCGCGCTCGACTGGATCGTCCAAGGTCGCATCGACGTGGCTCCGATCGTCAGCCACGTCCTGCCCTTTGCCGAAATCCAGCAAGCCTTTGCCATGGCTTTCGACGATCCCGAGCCGCACCGAGCTCTGAAGGTCGTGCTCAAATTCCCCTGACGCTGAGCAGAAAGGCATCCATCATGCGAGTCACCCAAATCGAAGTCCACGAGATCGCGCTCGCGTACCACGACTGGATCGCCTATCCGCTCAACCACTACTACGGCCCCGCGCGCCGCACGATCTACATCGCCCACACCGACGACGGCCGGATTGGCCTCGGCGAGAGCGGGAGCACCGAGCCGCAGGAGACCATCGACCAATACATTGGCAGCAATCCCTTTGACTGGATCGGCGACGAGACTTCACTGGGGTTGGGCACGGCTATGTACGACCTGATGGGGCAGGCCGCTGGCGTTCCAGTCTATAAGCTGTTCGGCCAGAAATATCGGTCGTTTGTGCCCGTGGGCGCTTGGACGGTATCGACTCATCCCGAACACATGGCCGAGACCGTAACCCGCTATGCAGCGCAGGGCTACACTTGGCTGAAGTATCACCTCTCGCCGTTTGAAAACGTCTTTGACCAGACCGAGGCCATGCAGGCGGTCGCGCCGCCCGGCTTCAAAATCCACTACGACTTCACCATGCACGGCACGGACGACCACATGCCCGAGCTGGTGGAAAAACTAGCCGAGTATCCGGTTGCCGGTTGCTTTGAAGATCCGTTGCCGCCCGGGGACATCGAGGGCTACATCGACCTGCGCAAGCGAGCCAAGCGGCCCATTGTCTTGCACCACTTCCCGCTGGGGGCCACCTACGAGGTGTTGATGGAGCCGGCCGATATCTACATGCTCGGCCACGCAAAAATCGGCGATGCCATGCGCCGCGCCGGTTTGTTTGCCGCGGCGGGCAAGCCCTTCATGCTGCAAAACGTCGGCGGTGCCATCACCCGCGCCATGGTCGTGCACATGATGGCCGCCGCGCCCACGGCCACCTTCCACTGCCACAACGATTACGAGGTCTGGCAAAGCGACGTGGTAGAAGAGCGACTGGACCCGGTCAACGGCTTGGTGCGGGTGCCGGAAAAGCCGGGGCTGGGGTTGACTTTGGACCGGAAAGAATTGGAGCGGCTGAAAGCGCTAGAGTTGCCCGCACAAGACAAGTGGATTATCAAATCGCGCTTCAAAAACGGCACCCGTATGTACAACATCGCCGATCCGGCCAACTCGATTTTCATGGTGCGGCCCGACCGCAATCGCCTGATGCCCATGAGCTATGCCGCGCCCATTGAGACCGAATATTGGGACGACGACGGGACGGAGGAATACCGGGCGATGTTCAGCCGGATTGAGCGCGAGGGGATCGTGCTGGAGCGTTGAGATTATTCCTGCTCGCCCCCGTGTTTTCCGACGAGAGCTTACCCGGTCCCTTGGGGTGTCCAGCAACTTGACAGAGGGCCTGACTGTACCTATCCCCTAATAAAGGTCTGACAACATGTATGAGTGCTTTGCCAGATCGCTGGGGATGCGGCTAATCGCATCCCTGAGCGCCGCATCAATGCCGAGTTGATGGAGGATTGGGTACGTGCTGTTTAACCGGATGTTTCGCGAACGGGCGTTGGAGCACCGGGCGCGCCAGGAGCCATTGGACGACCGGTTGCAGATTACCGCGCCCCATGAGTGGTTGATAGTGGCAGGGTTGGGGCTGATGCTCTTGGTGCTGATAACTTATGGGGTGTTTGTGCGCGTGGAGCACACCGCTTCCTACGATGCGGTGCTGGTCCTGCCCGGGGAGCGCCATTACTTGGTTACCCCGGTGTCCGGCACCGTGGTGGACGTTCTCGTGGAAGCGACCGACATCGTGGTACCAGGCCAGCCCATCGCCTACGTTCAGACTCCCGGAGGGCAGCATCGAGGGGCTGTGATTGGGGAAATCATCAATGCACTGGAGAAGAGCGGGCAGGTGGAGGAAGGGAGCCGGAAGGAGTTGCTGCAAGCCCTGCTAGAGGTTGGTTCCGGTGCAGATTCCGCGCCGGAATCGCAGATCGTCAGTCCGCATGGAGGCCAAGTGGTGGCGCTGGATCTAGCGCCCGGGCAGGCGGTATCCGCTGGTGCCTTTGTGGGACTAGTGCGCACGAGTGCGGCTGGCCGGCCAGAGGTTGTGGCCTTCGTTTCGCCTGACGACGCAGGGCACCTCAGAGCCGGTATGGAGGTGCGCGTTAGCGTTGGCAGTCTTGGCGGCCGAGACGAACGGGTCTTGCCGGGACGGGTGACAGACGTATCGCCGCGCGCGGACGCGCCGCCTAGGTGGCTGGCGGACCGTGGATTGGCCATACCGCAACGACCCCATCAGGTACGGGTGGCCTTGGTGGATGACGAGCCGGACTTGCCAATGGGCGATGGCATGGGCGTATCTTTGCAGATTGTGCTTGGGCGCGAGTCCCTCGCATCTGTGCTGGTGTCCGGGAGCGGGGGCTGATGCGACTTTCGTCTCCGGCAAGGCTGTGGCGGCAGCAGCGAGTGCATACGCCGCTAATGCTACAACAAGAGGAGACCGAGTGCGGAGCGGTCTCCCTCGGCATTGTGCTGGCGTTCTTTGGCCGCTGGGTCCCGCTGGAGGAGTTGCGCGAGGCGTGCGCGGTCAATCGGGATGGCTGCGACGCTGCGGACATTACGCGCGCCGCCCGACAGTATGGGCTGGAGCCCCAAGGATGGCGGAGAGAGCCGGAGCAGCTGCGGGACATGGACCTGCCGCTGATCATATTCTGGGAGTTCAATCACTTCTTGGTATTGGAAGGGTTCCGGGGCGGCAGCTACTTGGTGAACGACCCGGCAAACGGCCACCGCGCAATTGACGACGAGGAATTCGACCGGGGTTTCACGGGCGTTGCGCTCAGCTTCCAACGCGGGCCGGATTTCCAGACCGGCGGTGCCCGCCCGGGCATCCTGCCGCGTCTCTGGCCGTGGCTCAGGGAGTTCACCGGGCCGCTGGCCTTTGCGCTGTGCTGCGGACTGCTGCTGTCGGCTCCCGTGCTGGCCCTGCCGCTGCTGCTGAGCGTCTTTGTGGACCGCGTACTGAGCGGCGAGGAGCCATCTTGGGCGACGCCGATCATTGTTGGCTTGGCGGTGTCCGGCGCACTGGTCTATCTGCTCACGTGGCTGCGCCAGCGTTGTCTCAGATTGCTCGCGATATGGCTGTCAGTTGACCATGCCGACCGCTTCATCAGGCACTTGTTCCGCCTGCGAATGGGATTCTTCATCCAACGGTTCTCCGGTGACTTGGCCTCTCGATTACAACTAATTGACGGCATCTCAGTGGTGGCGGCCACCCAGTTCGTCGGAGTCATTATCGAGCTGATCGCCAGCGCCGTATTCCTAGCGGCGATGTTTATGTACGACCCGTTGCTGGCGGGCGTAGTCGCCGGCTTGGGAGGGGCTAGCGCGGTGATAATGCGCCTGATAACCCGGTCCCGCGTGGGTGAGAACCGCCGCTTACAGCGGGAACAGGGCAAGCTGCAGGGCATAAGCATGTACGGGTTGCGGAGCATAGATACGATACAGGCGGTGTCGGCCGAAAACGATTTCTTCGCTCACTGGTCGGGCTATCAGGCACGGGAGCTAACGGCTCGGCAGCGGTTTGCCGAGCTTGGACACGTGATTGCCTCGCTGCCCGGAATGTTCCTGATGGCCAGCAACGCCGCGGTCTTGGGTCTCGGCGGTTGGCGCGTCATGGCAGGAGACATGACGCTGGGCGTGATGGTGGGATTCTACGTTCTCGCCGCAAACTTTCTGCTGCCCATTGGCCGACTGGTCCAATTCGCGGATCTGTTCCAGATCCTAGAAGCCAATCTGCAACGGCTTGAGGATGTCCTAGACGCCCCCGAGGACCAATTTTTCCAGCAGCGCGGCGACCAATCCCCCCAGCGAGACCGGGCCTTCGCTAGGCAGCTTCGGCTGAGCGGTCAACTCGAATTGCGCAACGTCCGCTTCGGATACAAGGCCAACCGAGAACCGTTGCTGGATGACTTCAGCCTGACCATAGAACCTGGTCAGCGCGTCGCCGTGGTCGGCCCCACCGGCTCGGGCAAATCAACGCTGGTCCAGCTAGTCGCGGGAATCCATCAGCCTTGGTCCGGTGAAATTTTGCTGGACGGCCATGCCCGCACCGACATTCCCCGCGATCTGATGACCAACTCCGTGTCGATGGTTGACCAGCGCATCTTCTTGTTCGCTGCGTCCGTGCGGGAAAACCTCACGATGTGGAATCCGGAGATTCCCGACCAGTGGGTGGTCGAGGCAGCGATGGATGCGACGATCCACGAGGATATTCTGGCCAGGGCCTATGGCTACGATGCTCCGGTTGAGGAGGGCGGGCGCAATTTCAGCGGCGGCCAGCGGCAGCGCCTTGAAATTGCCCGGGCCTTGGTTGGCAAGCCTTCCCTGCTGATCTTGGACGAAGCCACCAGTGCGCTGGACCCGGTGACCGAGATGCGCATTGACGATGCGTTGCGCCAGCGCGGCTGTAGCTGCCTCATCGTCGCCCACCGCCTGAGTACCATACGGGATTGCGACCTGATAGTAGTACTCGACAAGGGAAGAGAAGCGCAGCGGGGCACTCATGGGGAACTGATGGCCCATACCGAGGGATTGTACTACCGGCTCATGAAAGCGGAGTAAGGGCTATGGTTGGCAGAATGCCAGGAGACCAACTCCCAGAACTGGTGGTGGCCCACGGGGAACGATTCATCGGCGGGGGCAACCGCCCGATACGCCTGTCGGATCCGGGCACGCTCTGGTTTGTCGCCGAGGGGTCGGTGGATGTTTTTGCAACCCAGCTTAGAGAAGATGGCGCGCCAAAGGATTTCAGGCACATGCTGCGGGCCGGGCCGGGACGGCTGCTCTTCCCTGTGCCGGAGGGGGAGGGCCTGAGTGTATTGGTCGCCAAGGGGCTGCCCGAATCCGAGTTGTGGCGGCTCCCGCTCAGCGCCTTGACCGACGCGAGGCTCGACTCCCAAATAGTCGAGCAGGTGGACACCTGGGTCAGCGAACTCTCCGAGTCCATCGTCCGCGATGTCACCTATCGTCCGCGCATGGACCAAAGCCTCGCCCCAGGGAACGCTGAGAAAGCTGGCGGCGGCGCTGCAATCTGTGCCAAGCATGGCGTGGTATGGGTATCCAGCCAAGACGGCAGCATTGACTACCTCGGCACTGAGGAGCCGGACGGAGCCGGGCTGGTCCCCGTCACCCCATTTAGCTGGATAGTCCAGAATCGGGCGGCCGCGGTGAGCGGAGTCGGCACCGCGGACCTGCAGCGGGAAGGGCGGCTGCTTGCGGCCCTTGTGGAGTTCAACGGGCTGGCGATGAGGGCCGATCAGACGAACCGGAATCTGCTGTTGGCCGACGTGTCCAACCTGCAGACCGCGAGTGCGCAGTATCGGCAAAGGAGCGAGGAACAGGCGCGCTTGGACTTGTTCAGCGTGCTGGGCGGCGCGCCGCCATCCCGCGCGGAGGACGGTTCAGTCCTGTTGAGCGTCTTGGAGCGGATTGGCAGCCATGAAAACATTCACTTCCGCGCCCCGCGCGCGTCTTCTGCAGGGGAGACCTCACTGGAAGACATTCTCAATGCCTCGGGCGTTCGCTGCCGCCGCATTGCCTTGCGAGAACAACAAAAGTGGTGGCTGAGCGACAGCGGGGCGATGCTGGCCTTTCGGGAAGACGGATATCCGGTCGCCCTGATTCCGGGAGCTGCGGGCCGCTATCGGATGGTTGATCCCCAGTCCTCGCGCTCGGTGTTGGTCAATGCCCGGCGCGCCGCAACCTTGGACTCAATGGCCTACCTGTTCTATCGCCCACTGCCCGAGGACCACGCGAATAGCATTGCCCTACTGTTGGGTATGGCGTTCGACCGGGTATGGGGAGACCTGGTGCGCCTGCTGGGCGCGGGGATTCTGTCGGGCTTGGCCACGCTGGTGCCGGCGGTATTGCTGGGCGTATTCGCCAGTCGGGTCCTGCCGTCCGGCGATTTGCACATGCTAACTATGGTGGCCCTAGCCGTGGTGCTGTTTGGCCTGACTCTTGCGCTGTTGCAGATGGTGCAAGGGATCGCCCTGATGCGTTTGGAAGGCCGGGCGGCGGCGCGAATCAGTGCGGCGCTGTGGGACCGGCTCCTAGGCCTGTCCGCATCCTTCTACCGGCGTTTCACGGTTGGCGATCTGGGGAGCCGGGCCATGGGTTTCCTACATCTGCGAGACCAAGTGGCCGGTATAGTTGCCGGGGCGCTGCTATCGCTGATATTCCTCTTTCCCACCTTTGCTCTGCTGTTTTTCTACGATACCTTGTTGGGTTGGCTGGGGCTGGGGCTCGGGTTGATTTCCCTCGGTGTAACTCTCTACGTGGGGCTGCGGCAGATGCCGCACTATCGTCGGCTTTTGGCTGTCTCGCGCCGCCTCACGGGCGTGCTGCTTCAGCTAATCGGCGGCGTAGCCAAGCTGCGGGTCAGCGGCGCGGAAGCCTCGGCTTTTGCCATGTGGGCTTCAAACTACCGAGAACAGAAGCACGCCGAGATGCAACTGGGCACGCTGAACGAACACCTGATAGCGTTTACCTCGGCCTCGCCGTTTTTCGCTGTGGCAGCTTTGTTTGCCGCGGCTTTGCACCGCAACGAGTACGGACTGGCGGTTGGCAGCTTTCTGGCGGTCTATGCCGCGTTTATGGTCTTCTACGGAGCAGTGGCCCAGTTCGGATTATCCTTCTCTGCCATTGCTGCTATCCTGCCTACCGTGGAACAGGCGGAACCCATCCTAACCGAGCGCCCCAAGAGGGCGGCCGCCGATACCCCGATGCTGGACCTGCAGGGCGAATTGCGCATTGACCACGTGACATTCCGCTACAGTGAGGACGGCCCCCTAATCCTGCAGGACGTATCCCTCCACGCCCGTCCCGGCGAGTTCATCGCCTTGGTGGGGGAGTCGGGCTCCGGCAAGAGCACCCTGCTCCGCTTGGCGCTGGGGCTGGAAAGCCCGCTATCCGGCGCGGTTCACTACGACGGCCACGACCTAGAGCGGCTCAATCGGCAGGCAGTGCGCAATGGGGTAGGCATGGTGGTGCAGGACGCCTCGCTGCGCCCGCAGACGGTGCTGGACAACATCATCGGAACGGGCGGCGACCTGACCGTGAAAGACGCCTGGCGGGCGGCGCGCTTGGCCTCGGTGGACCAAGACATTGAAGCGATGCCGATGGGTATGTACACCATCACCTCAGAGGGATCATCGGCGTTTTCCGGCGGGCAGACGCAGCGCATCATGCTGGCTGCCGCCCTAGTGCGAAATCCCAGCGTCCTGCTGCTGGACGAGGCGACCAACTGGCTTGACAACGAGACCCAAGCAAGGGTGGTGGAGGAGATAGGAAAACTCTCGGTGACGCGCATAGTTAGCGCCCACCGCCTCTCCACCATCCGCCAAGCGGACCGAGTCTATGTATTGCAGGGAGGCCGGGTGGTCCAGCAGGGCAGCATTGACGAACTCATGGCAGAGGAAGGTGTATTCCGAGACATGGCGCTTCGACAGATGACCTGACCCTGCCTTGACTCCATACGGCTGTACGATTCCGAGACGGATGCTGCCACTGACAACGATGGACAATCCCGGTCTGAATATCTGGTAGTGTTTGAAATTTAGGGTATGTAAAAGCGCTCCGATTTTCAAGATGAGTTGGGGCGCTTTTCGTTTTTTTGTTCTTTTTTTAAGAAGTGATGTTACGCAGCCTTTAGGCTTTGGTTTATCTTGTTTGTCATGGATAAAAAACTGTTAGACCTCTATAGCGATTATCTGTTGAGTTCTTTTGGCGCGACGACCGCCACCGGCCTTTCGTCTTTGTTGGATGGCCAAA
>JAJDYK010000020.1 GCA_022825185.1 Candidatus Latescibacterota bacterium
TTGGCCGCTTTGTAGCAAAAGCTGTCCTAAACTGTTGTGGCCCACCGCGGAAAGCGGGTTGAGCGCCAACCCCTGACGGAACGCGCGAACGGCTTCTCCACGCCGCTGTGGATCTTCGTTGTACTGGCTACCAAGAGCGAAAAAGACGCGGTCGAGAGCCGGGTATTCGCTCCCTTCCTCGGCCGCGCGCACGATGGCCTCAAAGTGCGCCAGTGACTGTTCGCGGAACCGGGCGTTCCGCCGCCCTTGGCGCATTGCGAGCAAACCGAGTTGATAGTGACTTTCTAGATGCCCACTCTCCGCGGCCGCTTCCAGCACGGCGATGGCCGCTTGTTCGTCCCCCAGTTCCAAGAGACAAAGCCCTTTGCGATGCTGGAGGCCCAAGTCGTCTGGCACCTGCGCTAGGCCGCGCTCGCACCACTCCAGAGCCTCGGCCCAACGCGCACCTTCACAAGCCTCTACAGCGCGGTCGAGCCAATTCACGGCTTAGCCTTGCTCTCGCGGTTCTTGGCGCTCCCAAGACTTAGATCCCACTCCGTCCATGTGGTCAATCTTTTCGCTGAGAGCAATCATCACGTCTTGCACCTCAGTTAGCCGCTGCTCGACTCCGGCCAGTCGTTCCCGCAGTTCGTTTGGCTCAACACCCTTGTCCTCGGATACAGTCGCCTTGAGCTTGAGGTATTCGGCAACTTTGGCGATGCCAAAAATCGCCACGGCAGCCAACAAGAGTGGCGTCAGGATGATGGGCCCCATCAAACCATAGGACTCGGGGTAGATAGGAAACGCAGAGAAAAAAAGAACACACAACGCGATACCAGCGAAGAATCCGAAGACGATCCCCTTATTCTTGTCCATGATTTAGCTCCTTTTTCTCTCTTCGATGGAATAAACTTTTCGATCAACTCTTCTTCCCATCAGCCTTTTTCGTACTCCAAGGTTTAGCTCCCATCCCATCCATATAGTCGATCTTCTCGCTGAGGGCGATCATCACGTCCTGCACCTCGGTCAGCCGCTGCTCTATTCGCTCTAGCCTCTTGACGATCCGATCTTCTTCCTGTTTCGCTTTTTTGTCTTGTCTCCTGCGGCTCGAATAATACTTGTTGCCCCAATTGACCAATCCACTGCACAGGATGATGAGACATACGCCAATGGCGATCTGCAAAAACCCACTCATTTGCTCCCTCCCTGTCGGAGCTATAGGCTGTTGTATCAGGCGCTTTCGACGCCCCGGCTCCAGTGTTTCTCGTGCGCGAAAAGCACTTCTGGAAAGCGATAGACGATCACGCCCGAATCGGTTATTTCGACCTCGACGAATCCCCCATCGGCTAGGCGCTTGAGAATTTCCGAGGCTTCCTCGACCGTCAGGCCGGTATCGGCCGCAGTTTCAGTCACCGTCAGGCGGCCACCGCGCTGGCGGGCCAAGCGCACGACGCGGCTCTGCTGCCGCCGGTAGCGGACTAAATGCGCGGCCGCATCGAGTTTTTTGGCCAATATCCAGAGCAAGCTGCCGAAGATGACCTGCGTGACGCCAACGGCGAAGAGTTCGAAAAAATCGCTGTCCGAAGCTTCGGGCCTAAGCATCTGAAAAAGCCCGTAGAGCATAAGTCCCAGCCCTATTGGCACGATCGGTACGGCCAGCACCTTGAGAAAAAGAGCGCCTAAACGCTTGCACCCGCTCTCTATCGCACTGCCTACCTTGAGATTGGCTTCGTCGATGAATTTCATAGCTCACCTGCGAAAAAGCCTACAGAACGCGCTGTGGGCCATAGGGTTATTTATCTTTCTTCATCTTGTCCTTTAGGGCCTTCAATTCATCGTCAACGCTGTGATCGGCTTCGATTTGGCGGATCTCTTTCTCAATGTCTTCCATCTCGCCTGAAACCTCCACATGCGCGGCAGCCTCTGCCTCGCTCTCTGCGACTTTCTGCTCAAAGCGTTCAAAGCTGGAAAAGGCATCCTCACCCAACCCAGAAATGCTCTGGGCCAGACGCTTGCGGGCTTGGGCGGCTTGGTGGCGGGCGACCAACGTGCCCTGCCGGGTCCGCGCTTCTTCGAGCTTAGTCTTTAGTTCGCGAAGCTGCTCGCGCAATTGCTCCGCCGTCTGCCGACTCTCCTCCACGGCCGGAGCCAGATCCTCGGCCGCTTTGGCAAACACCGCCTTGCGCTCCAGCGCCCGTCGCGCCAGTTCATCCTCGCCCGCTTCCACCGCCCGTTCGGCCTTGCGTTGCCATTCGGCGACTTGGCTTTGCTTATCGTTGAACTGGCGTTCGAGTCGCTTGTGGTTGGCCACAGCGGTCCCTACCGAGGCCGTGGCCTTGCTGACTGCCTCTTCCATGTCCCGCACCATCTGGCGGATCATCTTGTCCGGCTCTTCGGCCCGGTCGAGCATCTCATTGATATTGGACTTGAGGATATCGCTTATCCTCGCGAAAGCTCCCTTAGCCATCGGTACACCTCCTTGATTGAGTGAAGCTTGTCATGCGTTGTTTCTAACGTGCAAGGATCATGCCAAAAGTACCATCATACCATAATTAATTATAGCCCAATGTGTTACAGAAAAGATATAGATCAAATTATCATTTGATTAATGGCTATATTCGCCACTTGGCTGGCGTCATTGGCCATTTTCACTCCTTTGGTTATTATAAACAAATCTTCAAAAAGGATTTTGCAATGGCCAATCCATTGGTCTTGACCGGCTTGGGTGTCTATCTCGCGGTGATGCTCGGCGTTGGTCTATACGCTGGACGCCGCGTCCGCAACTCGACTGACTTCATCGTCGCTGGCCAACGCCTGCCTTTATTGCTCTGCACCGCGACCCTCGCGGCGACGTGGTTTGGCGGTGGAATCTGCATTGGCGCTGCAAGTGCTGCGTACAAGGGCGGCCTCCTCGCGGTCATTGCCGACCCTTTTGGTGCGGCATTGTGTCTGTTCATCGCCGGTCTCTTTTACGTCCGGCTGATGCGGCGCATGGGCTTGATGACGATCGCATCCTTTTTTAGCCGCCGCTTCGGCCCTCGGGCGGGATTGCTGGCCAGCCTCTGCACCATTCCCGCCTATGTCGGCTGGACCGGCTCGCTCTTGGTCGCCTTTGGACGAATCCTGCAGATTCTGACCGGCATCGATCCCGCTGTCGGCATCTGCGCAGCCGCAGTCATCGTGCTAATCTACACTTGGGCCGGCGGCATGTGGGCCGTCACGCTAACTGATTTCATCCAAGTGACCATCCTCGTGCTCGGGCTGTTTATTTTGACGCCGATCCTCCTCGGAGACATGGGCGGCTGGAAGGCCCTCGTCGCCCAAATTCCGTCCTCTCGCTTCGATTTCTATCCTCGCGGCGATGCGACCAGTTGGTTGGCCTACGCACGCGACTGGCTGGTTATCGGCCTCGGCAACCTAGCGGGCCAAGACCTAATTCAGCGCAGTCTTTCAAGCCGCGACGAAAAGGTGGCCTACCGCAGCGCTTATCTCGCCGGACTGCTTTATATAACGGTCGGGCTGTTGCCCGTTTTTCTCGGCATGGCGGGTGCAGTCATCCTCCCGGACTTAGCCGATCCCGACCTAGTTATGATGTCCCTCGCCCTAAAGTACCTTCCAGATATAGCCTTGGTCCTCTTTATGGGTGCCCTCGTCTCGGCCCTCCTATCCAGCGCCGACAGTGCCCTCCTCGCTCCAGCGAGCGTCATTGGCTGGGACCTCCTGCGCTACTTCAAGCCCGATGCCGATGAACGGTCGGCACTGCGCCTGACGCGCTTGTCCGTACTCCTCTTGGGCGCGCTATCTCTGCTATTGGCCCTGCGAACCGCTTCGGTGTACGATTTGATGGTCGATTCTTGGTCCGTACTCCTCGCCTCACTATTCGTCCCGCTAACCGCTGGCTTGTGGTGGCCCAAGAGCAACGGCCCCGGAGCCTTAGCCTCCATAGCGGTCGGCCTGTGCGCCTGGCAGGTGCTCGGGATGCTCCCCGCGGATTTGCCGGCCGACCTTTTGGCCGTGCCCTTTTCCGCTCTAGCCTTGGTAATCGTCAGCTTATTAACCCAAAAGAAGGCCCCACCGCAGCCCTTACTCGATGCCGAGGGACGACCCTTGGCCTATGAAAACCGCGTGGGTATTTAACCTTAAGCTCGCTTGACAGGTAAAAGCGCGTACTTAACTTGTTGACTACTTACCACTCACCTTAAATAAGGAAATTGACTATGAAGATGTACATCGCCGGAGAATGGGTTGACAAAGCCGAAACCATGGACGTCGTCAACCCCTACGATGGCTCAGTCGTTGACACCGTCCCAAGGGGCGACGCCGCAGACATCGGCCGAGCCATTGACTCGGCCGAGCGCGGTGCCAAAGTCATGGCCGCAATGAGCGCCCATGAGCGCTACGAGATCATCCATCGGGCAGCGGATCTAATGCTAGAACGGCTCGATGACTTAGGACGCACGATTACCCTCGAAGAAGGCAAAGTTCTCGCCGAAGGCATGGGCGAGGCGTCTCGTGCCCAAGAGACCATCGTCCTCTCTGCCGAGGAAGCCAAGCGCCTGACTGGCGAAACGCTCGACCTGAGCGGGGCCTCTAACGGGGCAGGCAAATTCGGCTTCACACTGCGGGTCCCCTGTGGTGTGGTAGCCGCCATTACTCCCTTTAACTTCCCGCTCAACCTCGTCTGCCACAAAGTCGGCCCCGCGCTGGCCGCCGGCAACGCGATCATCGTCAAACCCGCCAGCGACACCCCACTTTCGGCCCTCAAACTGACCGAGATTTTTGTCGATGCAGGCCTACCGGCGGAAGCCATTCAATGCGTCACGGGTTCGGGCGGCGTCATTGGCGACGCGATCAGTTCCAATCCCAAGGTCCGCAAAATCAGCTTTACGGGCAGCCGCGATGTCGGTGAACACATCTGTCAGGCCGCTGGCCTGAAGAAAGTGACCATGGAATTGGGTTCCAATTCCCCGCTGATTGTCATGCCGGACGCCGACCTCGAAAAAGTCGCCGCCGCTACCGCCAATACTGGCTTTGCCAACGCTGGCCAAGTCTGCATCTCGACTCAGCGAGTATTCGCCAGCAGCGAGGTGTACGGGGATTTTATCGACGCCCTCAAACCCGCTGTCGAAGCCCTAACAACCGGCAACCCCCTCGACGGCGACGTCAAGATGGGGCCAATGATCCGCGTCCAAGACGCCGAACGCGTCGAGGCTTGGGTCCAAGAAGCCGTTGGGGCTGGGGCTAGCGTCGTCACAGGCGGCACCCGCGAGGGCACGATGCACGCCCCGACCATCCTAGCCGACGTGGCACCGGAGATGAAGGTCTCCTGCGACGAGATTTTCGGCCCAGCGCTCGGCATCAGCCGGATCGACGATATCGACCAAGCCATCGCCATGGCCAACGACACCAACTATGGTCTCAGTGCCGCGATCTTCACCGAAAACCTCAACTGGGCCCTCCAGTTTGCCCAGCAGGTGGAATCGGGCAACATCCACATCAACTGGGGCACTCAGTGGCGCGCCGACCTGATGCCCTATGGTGGCCTCAAGGAAAGCGGCATGGGCAAGGAAGGGCCCCGGTACGCGGTCGAGGAAATGACCGAAACCAAGATGGTCGTCATCCATTAACAACCTCTGGTAACAACGCAAAAAGGGGGATGCTCTGGCTGAGCGTCCCCCTTTTTTGTATTGAACCCCTGCTCTTTCAAGTCAAATCCAGCGTCTCCATAAACGCGGCGCGGATCTGCTGCGTTATCGGCCCCGGAGTACCGTCGCCGATAACGGCACCGTCGATTTTTACCACTGACATCGCCTCAAGCGTAGTACCGGCAATGAAGACCTCATCGGCTTCCTTAAATTGCTCCAGCGTGCAAAACTCTTCGTCGATGGGTATGCCGAGCTCTCGGGCTAAATCAAGAAGAATCCCTCTAGTGATACTCGGCAGGATGTGGGGACCAATAGGTGCGGTACACAATCGTCCCGCCTGGACGCAGAAGGCACTGGTCGAAGCTCCTTCGGTGACCCGGCCTTCCACATCGACCAGCAGAGCCTCAAAGGCCCCTGCTTGCAACGCCGACTGTTTGGCCAAAATGTTGGGCAGTAAGGCGATGCTCTTGATATCGCAGCGCTTCCAGCGCAAGTCTTCGGTGCTAATGATTTCGACGCCGCGGTCGTAGAGGTCCCGGGGCAGGCGACGCAATTCCTTAAATGTCATTACGACGGTAGGCGCGACCAGAACAGGAGGAAACTCGTGCTGCCTAGGGGCGACTCCCCGCGTGACTTGGATATAGACCAAGGTCTCGCCAAAACCGCTCCGCTCAATGCCCTCCATCAGCTTGGCCTTAAGGCCATACTCGCGGATATCCAACGGCAAGTGCAGTGCTTCCAGGTTGCCCTGGAGGCGCGCCAAATGCGGCTCTAAGGCATAGGGACGGCCACCGTAGGTCCCAACGACTTCATAGACCCCATCGGCGAACTGATAGCCCCGGTCCTCAACCGACACCACGGCTTCGGTCAGTGGACAGAAGTGACCGTTGACATAGGCGATTTCAGGCATCGCCCACTCGCTATCCTTTGGCGAGGGCCTGCCACAAGGCTCGATAATAGCGCATCAGACGCAAGGGATCTGGACTCTCGGGGATTTCGGCGAGGCAATAACCTGCGTAGCCGCTCTGTCGCAGCAGGGTAAAGAGCCGCTCCCACGGGTAATCGTTCCACAGCTCGGTAATGTGGACCAAAGCAATGGCCTCCTGCAAGGAGGCAAAACTGCCGTCGATGGAACCGTCAACTAAGTCCGTCGCATTGGAGTTCCAGCAGACGAAGACGTTGTCGTGGTCCGCGTAGTCGATGATCTTGCGGATGTTAGCCGGCTCCGAGGTCGTGCGGCCGTGAACCTCCAAGCGAATCTGCACCCCTAGATCGCGGGCAAATTCGCCGCACTCGCGCAAGCTGACGCCGATCTGCTCCAAGGTCTGCTCGATGGGGATTCCCTCATCTACGTGGACGTTGTTGGGGCGCACCTTGACTCCGCCGACTCCAAGATCGTGGGCCAAGCGCACGTATTCTTTGGTCCCGTCGATGTGACTTTGCAGCACCTGCGGATCGACAGCGTCGTATTCAAAGGCGCTGCCCAATCCTACCAGTTCGACCACCGAGTCGGCAAAGCGCTTCTTAACCTCGGCCCGCTCGGCTGTGCTGAGCGCCACTTCGACTCCGTGAGCATGGGTCGTTCGCAGTTCAACCCCGGCAAAACCCGTTTCTTCGCAATGGGTAATCAGCGCTTCTAAATCCCAATTGCGGCCTAAATTGTAAGTCACCATGCCGAGTTTCACGTTGTATTCCCCCCTGTTTGATCACCGGCGAAGAGTTCCCGGTGAAAGAGTCCCTTTTGCTGCTGGAGATATTCGCCCTTGCTCATGTTGGGCGCATGGGTTTGCAGGATGTCCCGGGCTGCGGAAGCATCGCTGTACAACAGGTCGATGGCCATCATGGCCAAGACCTTAGCTGGGGCTAGGTACCCAGCGGCAGGGTCGGCAATCCCCCAATCAGGCCCGTGGACCACGCCTCTGGCCCCGGTCATGGCCGGATGTAGCACGGGCATGATCTGACTGAGATCCCCAGCGTCGGTGGAGCCGCCGCCGTGGGGATAATCCCGGTACTGATCCGGGCCGAAAATCCGCGCCGCGTTGTCCTTGAAAAGCTCCCCTAAATCGGGATCATTGCGCAGCGGCAGGTATCCGGGCACGGTTTCGATCTCAACCGAACAGCCGAGGGCAACTGCCGCACCCCGCAGCGCCCGATCGACCTTGTGGGACGCATCAAGTATCGCCTCAGAGGTGCGGGCGCGGACGTACGTTTCCAGCCGGACCTCAGCCGGGATGATATTGACCAGATCGCCCCCCTTCGTGATGATCGGATGTACCCTCACGCAGTCTTGGTCGCGGAAGGTCTCGCGCTGGGCGTCAATTGCGCTGAGGGCGAGCGTCGCCGCGCTCAGCGCGTTGATGCCTTTCTCCGGTGCGCCCCCGGCGTGGGCAGCCCGGCCAATGAAACGCACGTTCTTGGCCAAGAAGCCATTGGACGAACGGGCAATCCCCACCGCTCCCTCGTTTTGGGCTGAACTGCTGGTGTGGATCATCACGGCCATATCTACGTCGTCGAAGTGGCCCAATTCGACCAGTTCGGGCTTGCCCCCGAGAAACGCGATCTTGCCTTCCTCGACCAGTCCTAAACGGTAGTCTATCTCGACATATTCTTCGGCGGGGACAGCGAAAAACGCGATTTCTCCGGCCAGTTCCTCGCTGACGCCGGCCTCGACTAGCCCATAAGCGGCCCCTACCATCCCGGCGATCTGGGCGTTGTGGCCACAGGCGTGTGCCGCCCCCGTTGCAGGGTCGGCGCGCGGGTGATCGGGCACGATGAGCGCGTCGAGCTCGCCCATCAGGGCCACGGTCGGACCTAATTGTTTCCCCTTAAGCCGAGCCTTCACGCCGGTCAGCGCCAGTTCCCGCTCGTATTGCAATCCGAGCGCGGCAAAATTTTCGCAGACGCGACGGGCCGTCTGTTCCTCCTTAAAGCCCAATTCGGGTTGGTCCATGATAGCTTCTCCCAGCCCGATGATCTGCTCGCTCTGCTGGTCAATGGCCGCGCAGACAGCGGCCTTTAATTCCTCTTTGCTCCGCATAAATCTCCGTCTTTTTAGGTCGGCCAGTATAGCCGAGGTTCATAGGGTTGTCAAGCAATGTCCCACCTTGCGTAGGTATAGCGCACCCCTTAGTTTTTTAAACCGTAAGCCTTCGTTCAGCTTCAAACTCACCCAGAGCCATTGCATTGTACAAAATCCTTATTATCGACCGCAATCCCATATTTGGCACGACCCTCGCCGGACTACTCGAGCAGTCCGGCTATCAGGTCGAAGTCGTCAACCAACTAGACGACGGACTCGACCATCACCGAGTCAACACTCCAGATTTGGTCCTTCTCGGTGTCGAGGTTGACGACCCTGTCCCTTTTGTCTCGGCGAGTCGCTTGCTCGACAATACCAAGGTCATCGCCTTCCTGTCGCGCCAAAGGCGCACCTCCGACGACCTGCAAGAGGTGCTGCAAGCCCTCAAGGGATGCCCCATTTTTTACAAGCCCTTCCGCACCGAGGACGTCCTCACCGCTATCGCCGCAGAATTAGTACCGCACAAGACCTGAGTCTCAGCCGTGCGGCAACACCCCAATGTCTTCGCCGCGCTGATAATTAAGTGCATCAACCATCATCCGCACGATGTCGTAACTAGGGCTAAATCCTAGATATTCCTCGGCCTTGCGCAGGTTGAACTCGTAGAAGGTGGGGGTGGCCTGTACAGCCGCTTCGACGTGGGGTATGCCGCGCAATTCGGCGAGCCGGTAACTGACCTCGTCCCAAGTGAAAGGGCGCGGGCCCGCTAGCTGGAAGGTCTCGCCTAACGCTCTCTCTTTACCCAAGGCGCAGAGGCAGCCATGTACGATGTCGCGCACATCGGCGATGTGCTTTTTGAAGGGACGATCGCGCTGGTCTTTTAGCAGCACCGCGCACTCTTCACCCTGCCACAGGGTAGCCAGTTCCGGGTGTACCTCCTTCATCTTGCTCAGGTAGAACTGCGGAAACTGCAACATTTCGTCGGCAGCCCAGACCATGGCGAAACGCAAAATCGTCGTCGGCACTTGGTAGCCCTGCCAATAGCCGTTGCACAATTCCTCGCCCAGCGCCTTAGTCAAGGCATACGCTCCCTTGGGCACGCGCGGCGTCTGTTCATCAATGGGCACACTCATGCCACCGGAAACGTATTTGTCGTAGAGCGCGTCCGAGCTGGCGAACAAGAATTGGCCTATCCCCTTCACCCGACGCACGGCCTCCAGCATGTTGAAGGTCCCACGCACGTTGATCTCAAAAAACTCCTCGTCGGTAAAGGGGCCACCACCCTGAAAGGCCGCCCCCAAGTGATAGACGGCTTCGATCCCCTCGACCGCCTGTTCGACTGTGGCCGGATCAGTCAAACTCCCCTCGACGAGTTCGACCTGCATCTTTTTGAGATTTTCCACTCGAGGATCTCGGGGCCAGACCAACCCGTGAAGTTGATGCCCGCGCTCGACGAGCTGTTTGGCCAAGTTGGCACCAATGCGGCCGGTAATGCCAGTAATCAATATTCTCATGCAAACCTCCCAGTTGAATTGTCAACAACAAACCGCACCGCACCGACGCTGGCAACCCCACCGTGGCGAGAAAGAAGGCTGGAAAAGATGGCGGCCTGTTTTATATTTAAAGAATAGCACTACCCGATCTGTTACTCGGCTTGACGCCTCATAACAAAGATGTCACCTGCTCAACTTCGCATTCTAGTCCCGCTCGAAAATCCGCACCAAGAACACAATCTCGTCGACTTGGCCGCGACCCTTGCCCCTTCGCCTTGGGGCGAGTTGCACTTGACCCACATTCTGACGCCCGACGCTGAACCGCAGCCCGATATAGAACAAGCGCTCCAAGTTTCAGCCGACCGGGCCATGGCCCACGACATCGGTGCGATCGCGCATTTGGAAAAAGACGAGGACGTGACAAGCGGAATTCAACGGGCTGTCCGCCGCTGGAGCTGCAATATGATGCTCATGGCCTGGAAAGCCAGTGTCGAGCGCGACGCGATCCTATCTGCGCCCAACCGCGCCCTGACTAAGGCCATCGACGTCGATACCTTGATTTTTAAGGAAAAGAAAAGCGGGCCGGTGCGCCGGATTCTCGTGCCCTTTGGCGGAGGCAATCACGCGCTGGTAGGCGTGCAGATCGCATACGATCTGGCTCAGAACTGGGGTGCTGAACTGGAAATCCTCCGCATCGTCCGCGACACCCGCGACCCCTCCGACCCGATTCTCCAGCGCTATTGTTCGCAACTAGCCGCCGACACGCGCTTGCAGCTAGAACTGCTGGAGATCGACGTGCCGTTGACTGTAATCCCGGCCGCCGATGTAGTCCCGGCCATCGTCGAAAGGGCACAAGACCACGATTTGATCGTGCTCGGAGCCTCAAACGACTGGCGTCAAGAGGAACACCTCGCTGGCTCCATCCCGGACGAGATCGCCTATCAGGTCCCCTGTTCGGTACTAATGGTCCGCTCGGCCGCGGCCAACGACCTGCAGTTAAGTCGCATTTTCTGGGAACACACCATCCGCTTGAACCTCACCCCTAAAGACAAGTGGGACGCCATCGCTCAGATGGTCGATGCGTTAATAGAAGAAAAGCAAATCCCCGCCAGCGAACGCCAGACCGTGCTCGAGGCCGCGCTCGACCGCGAGCGCAAAGGCTCGACCTCGCTAGGACACAACACGGCCATCCCTCATGCACCCATCCCCGATCTGGAGGGGATCATCGGCTGTTTGGGAATTTGCCGACAGGGGATCGATTTTGAAGGTTCGACCTCGGATCCAGTACACTTCATTTTCTTGCTATTGACCCCGGAACAAAACTACCGCAGCTATATCCCGATCCTCGCTCAGATCGCAACCTTGATGCACGCCGACACCACCCACCGCGACATGCTTGCCTCGCAGACGCCCGCCGAAATAACCGCCGTGCTCAAACGCCTGCCGCAATCGCGCCGCTAAAGCTCCTCGATCTGGCTAGTAAAATAATCGCAATGTGGCATGAGTGCGCACTCGTCGCACAGGGGCTTGCGCGCCTTGCACACGTAGCGGCCGTGCAAGACCACGCGCTGTCCAAAAGCCGTCCATTCCTCAATCGGCAGTAGCTGCGCCAGTGCCATTTCGACCTTGACTGGATCTGTTTCTGTGGTCAACCCCAAGCGCCGACTCACCCGTCCCACGTGCGTATCTACCACGATACCAGGCACACCGTACACATTGCCGAGGATGACATTGGCACTCTTGCGACCGATGCCGGGCAAGCGGGTCAAGGCGTCCATGTGCCCGGGGACTTGGCCGTTGTGCTCGGCTATGAGCAGCGTCATGGTCGCGCGAATATTTTTAGCCTTTTGCCGGTAGAAGCCGGTTGAGCGGATATCCTCTTCCAATTCCCCGGCCGCCACCGCCACGTAGTCGGCTGCGCACTGATATTTTTTGAATAGCACTGCGGTGACTTCGTTGACCTTGACATCCGTGCTCTGCGCCGCGAGCATGGTGGCCACCATCAACTCCAAGGCATTGCTGTAGTTGAGTTCTACTCTCGGTTCGGGAATGGTTTTCTTTAGTTCCCTGCAGACGATCTGGGCCCGCTCGACTTCGCGCTTCCCCACTTCGACTTCCTTCCTCAGCGTCGAGACGACTCGGATAACTCAACGCCGGTACTGGCCCCGCGCACGCGCCGGCCCCACAGGTGGATGCGGCCCTTCCAGCGAAAAATCCCCAAGCAGCCAACGGTGCCGACTAAAACTACGTGCAGGGGTTGCACTAAGGCCCAAAGAGGAAAATAGCGACGCAATTCGCGCCGGCCTGATAGCGCTATGCCGCCACTAAATACGCCCCACTCACTCCCCACTTTCGCCCCCACCGCGCCCAAGGCCCACAGGGGATCTAGCCAGCCAGCCAAGCACAGCAAAGGGACCATGAGCGTCGCCCAACTCAAAACGTAGGTAAGCAGCATATAGCCAAAAAAGAGCGGATCTAAGCGAGCGAGGGTCGGAGCATTGGAGGCCCAACGGCTGCGCTGTCCGAATAATCTACCCCAAGACACGGCCATTGGATGCCGCACAAAGGTCGCTGGCAGATAGGAAAAGACAATAGACCACCGGCCTGAGCGGCGCATCGTCTGCATGAGCAGCACATCGTCGCCAGAAGCCCGGTGCATGACTTTTTCATAGCCACCCACGTCGAAAAACGCCTCCCGCAAAAAGGCCAAATTCTGTCCAGAAGCCGCCATGGGATGGCCCCAACCGGTGCTGCCCCATATACAAGCCATCAAGCAGGTGAAGTCAACGGCTTCGTATCCCGCACGACACCCCTTGATCTCGGCTGGCGAGCCGATTTGCGAAAAGCCGATAACCATGCCCACCCCGTCGGCAAAGTGCGACACCATGCCGCGTATCCATCCCGGACCAACTTGGCAGTCGGCATCCGTGGCGAGAATCACCTCCCCTCGCGCTTCGGCGATCCCCAAGCTGAGCGCGGCCTTCTTGGAACCCGGTCCTTCGGTGCGCAGCAATCGCACGGTTACAGCTTCCCCGCTGAACTCACGCACGATGTGACCCGTGCCGTCCGTGGAACCATCGTCAACGACGATGATTTCGTAGCGGTCTTGGGGGTAATTCTGCGCCATCAGGGCGCACAGGCAGGAGGCGATGCGCTCGGCTTCATTGCGGGCAGCGACGACAACCGAGGCTAAAGGGACGGTCTCGGTAGGGGTCTTGTCGAGACTGCGGTGCATCCCGGAGACGAACCAACAAGCCCCGAGCAAATAGGCCAGCGCACAGAACGCCAAGACGTATTCGGGCGCGGACAGCGCGGGCATTAACCCTTGATTTCCTTGATCAGCGAGAACATGCCGCGATAACCTTCGGAACAGTTGCGGCACATGTCAAAGCTAGTGCGGTCGGCGAGGACCTGACGGCGAAAGTCCATATAGGCCCGGCTGCGCCAGATCTCGTCAAAAGAACGGTCGTTGAAGGCCTGCCCCATGCCAAAGTCAACGTCCTTGTCGAAGCAGCAGGGCGCGACCGCTCCGTTCCAATTGACCATCGAGCTGTACCACAGCACCTTGCAGCCCCGCGTGGGCTGCCCCTTGACCACCAGTTCGTCCTCCGCGTGCTCGTAGCGGCTGTACTGTTCGTCCTCGGGCAAGAACTCCTCGGCGTCCGCATCCGTGTAAACTTGGGCAGTCTTGACCAAGAACTTGTCAACGCGCAGGTCCTTGGCCAGCGATTCAGCCGTGGCCAGATCGCGCTCGTTGTGCTTCATAACGATGAATTGCAAGTTGAGCAGCGGCGTCTGCGACCCCAACGCCTCTTTGGCTGCGACCAGCAGGCGGACCCCGGAGAAGACGCGCTCGATTTGGCCGCCGACTCGATATTTTTCGTACGTGTCTTGATCGACCCCGTCCAGCGAGACAATCATCTCGTCTAGCCCAGACTCGACGATGGCCTGCGCCTGCTCCGGATTGCGAACGAAGTGACCATTGGTGCTGGTGAAGGTGAAGATGCCGCGATCGCTGGCGTAGCGCACCATCTGGTTGAAACACTTGTTGATATACGGCTCGCCTTGGTTCCACAGCATCATCATAAAGACCTCACCGCCGAGTTGGTCAACCAGCTTTTTGAAGTCTTCCAAGCCCATAGTCCCCCGTGGGCGGCGCATCTCGCCGTTGCCCGAAGGGCACAAGGGGCACTTGAGGTTGCAGAAGTTAGTAGGCTCGACCATGAGCATAAAAGGACGGCCCCACACGATGGGTCGGCGGGTTATCCACGACAGCCCCATGGACGTCAAAACGGCGAGAAAATTGCCCAGCCGCTTCCAGGAAAATGCGCGAGCGTAGCGCCGGACATAGCGCGGCAGTGCTTTGGGCGTGATTAGGTAGGCCAAATCAGCTCCTTTATCAAGTTTTCCAGCGAAACCATCCCCAACGGCCGACGACTGTAAAAATCAGCACGTAGGGAATATACAAAACTTCCACTAGCGGCAAATAGCGCAGGAGCACACGCTCCTCGGGCACGGCCATCCGCTTGAGCAACAAAAAGTCAACGGCCCAGCGCATAAACCACACCCCCGCGACCCAGCTATCCCAACTTTGGGTCCAGAGCATCTGCACCAGCCCCCAGGCCAGAAAGCCGTGGAATAAATAGACGCCGACGGCCAAATAGAATGCGCGGCCTTTGTAGTGGCCCCCTTTGGCCGCGTGCCGCAGCTTTTGTTGGATCGCGTCCGTGAGCTTGGCCGGTGGTGCCTGCGAGAGGACGACAGCTCGGCGGTTAAACGCCATAGCCCACCGGCCTTGGCCACTCAGCAAACGCATGAAGTACACATCGTCGCCCCCGATCAGATGCCCAATTTGCGCGAAGCCACCCAGTTCGTCGTACACTTGGCGGCGATAGCCTAAATTGCGGCCCGTACACGACAGCGGGTGCCCCATGCCAAAGCTGCCCACCCCCAGCGCCCCAACTCCGATATTATCCACAGCCAAAACCTTGCCCAGCACGCCGGAGACCGGATCGGGCCGCGCGTACCCGGCGACTAGGCCAACCTCCGGCGCAAAATGCGCCACCATCGAGCTAACCCAATCTGCGGGTGGACGGCAATCGGCATCGGTAAAGAGTAGAATCTCCCCACTGCTTGCTGCAATCCCCCCGGCTAGCGCGCTTTTCTTCGGGCACTTAAACCGCCCGTCCGGCGCGGCCTGCACACCCTTGAGTGCCGGCCAAGTCGCCGCCTTTGCGGCAATGATGTCCCAAGTTCGGTCGCGCGAGCGGTCATCTACGACAATCACTTCAAACGCGCCCTGATAGTCCTGCCGAGCGAGCGCGTCCAAGCAGTCTGGCAAGGTCTCCTCCTCATCGCGCGCGGCGACGATGGTGCTGACCGAGGGCTGGTCACCAGCTAGGGCCGGGCCGGGCCGCCGTCCGCTCAAACCGCGCCACAGCCAGAGGACGCTGCCCACGTAGATTGCGCCGCTCAAGAGCAAGCCCGCCTTTTGTAGATCCATCAGCTCCATAAGGCGGCCTCAGAAGTAGTTAAAGCGCAAGTCAAAGCGCAGGTGCTGCTGGCGGCCATCTCCGTAGCCAGAGCGCAACTCCAGCGGCACGGCCGGGCCCCAAGCCGGGGGCAGCGGCACGCCTTGACCCCACTCCTGTGCGTATTCGGCCTCTAGCTGGAGATCGGGCAAAATCCGCCAGTGCAGACCAGCGGCCAGCGCAGTTCTCCGCACTAGATGCCCATCGAGGAATTGCTTGGTCTCGCGCTCGTCCCCCGGCCGCCAACCATAGTGCATATCGCCGCCGACATTGCGAATAGTGCCGTCCGCCCTTAACTCGTTCTCGCCATGGCGGCTGCGCGCGACATATACCGCGAATTCTAGGTCTCGGGTCGCTCGCTTGGTCAGGCTCAATTCCCACTGATCACTGTTTGGCGCGAGGCTATGTCCCAGCGGCGAGTCGAAGTGGCGAAAGGTGTTAATGGGAAACCGATGCGAGTAAAGCCAAGGTTCGATGCGCACGTATTCGGCCCGCAACTCGGAATCGGCCAACCCCAGTGGATCGACCCATAGCATTCCGGCCTGCAGGGAAAACTTGTTAGCAAAATCGTCGGAAAAGATGCGGGCCTTCTTCAGGTCATCAACGACGTATGCCAGATAATAGCGCCGTCCGTGTCCCGGATGGATGTCCAAGTCCACGCCCATCAGGAGGTTGTCTTTGTCGCCTAGGTGGCTTTGGGCAGCCCAGTAGAACATCAGTGGGTTGACGTAGCTAGGCTCTAGCCCCCGATCGCCGTACACTACTACCTCCTGAAAACCCAAGTCGAGCCACGAGGCCAGCGCGACCTCCAAGCGGTGGGCCGCCAAGTACTTTTGACGCTCCAACAGACGCACGTTAGTCGCGCCGTTGACTGCATACGTGGCCGCTGAATCAGCCGTCCCCACGCAAAGGGGCGAATCGGATCGGTTGGGACATGGGCGGAGTTCGGCGGAGATGCTGACCAGCTTAAAGGCCCCAAGCTGCGACTGCAAGCGGATCATGTTAAACGACGGCGCGTTGTTGCTCAGTCCCAAATTTTGTTCCGGGGCCGGTCCCCACAGGGCCTCGTCTTTGCCCAATTGCACATCCACCGGCCCTACCGCGAACTTGACGTACGCCGTGCCCTCGTGAAAATCGGCAGCCTCGCCCTTTAGCTGCGGCAGGTCAATCCGCCGCTCGTATAAATCGTGGCGATAGGCGTAATGGCGCGATCCTTGCTCCCGCACCTGTTCAAAAGCCATGCGGAAGCCTACTCTACGGCCTAGGTGCCCACGGACGATGCCGCCGCCGCGATGGCGATACACTATTTCGGCCTCCGACCGTCCCCGGCCGCTAAAGCGATCAGTTTGCTGGCGAGCGAGAAAGTCGGCGAAAAGGGCCCCGCCGCGGGCGCGGTATTGAAACATGGCTCGCTCTTGGACAAACTCGCCGCGCAACAAGTCCAGTTCACCCAGTTCGATCGGCGACAGCTCGGAACGGTGCTTTTTATTAGCTACATTAAGTAAGTCTATTATCCTATTGCGGCTGTATGGTTTAATACCGTCTGCAATGCCGTTAGCCCGCCCTTGGGCTTCGAGCCGCTCGACAAAGCGATAAACCCAGTGATCCAAAGGCACGTAAACCGACGAATCCGCTCCGGCGGCGACGGTGCCCAACAGGATCAACAAGCCCAATAAAACCTGTGTTGACAGCATTCCCAAGGGCTTGTTGATTAATCGTTTACGTATTTTTTCACTCATCGCTTGAAAGCCGGAAATTCCATGCCTATTATCGCCGATGTTCACGCCCGCGAAATCCTCGACTCGCGCGGCAATCCCACCGTCGAAGTCGATGTGCGCCTCGCAGACGGCCATCTCGGGCGGGCGGCAGTGCCTTCGGGTGCTTCCACCGGCGAACACGAAGCCGTAGAACTGCGCGACGCCGACCCAGCCCGCTATCTCGGCAAAGGCACCCGCAACGCCGTGGACAATGTGTGCCGAGAAATCGCGCCACTGCTCAAGGGGTTAGATGCGACCGATCAAAATCAAATCGACCAAGCAATGATCGACCTCGACGGCACCCCCAACAAGGCCCGCTTGGGGGCCAACGCCATACTCGGCGCATCGCTGGCCTGCGCCAAAGCGGCCGCCCAATTTTGCGGTCTCCCCCTCTATCGCTACCTCGGCGGCCCCGCGGCCCACACGCTGCCGGTGCCCATGATGAATATCCTCAATGGCGGCGCTCATTCTGACAATAACGTCGATCTGCAAGAATTCATGGTAATGCCCGTCGGAGCGCGCTCTTTCGGCCAAGCCCTGCGGATGGGAGCCGAAATATTTCACCACCTAAAAGCCGTGCTAAAAGAGCAAAAGCGCCACACGGCCGTCGGCGACGAGGGCGGCTTTGCCCCGGACCTCGACTCCAACGACGAGGCC
Organism: Candidatus Latescibacterota bacterium; assembly: GCA_022825185.1. The sequence goes on from JAJDYK010000020.1 coordinate 18,082, forward strand.
CTCGACATCATTGTCGAAGCCATCCAACGCAGCGGTTATCAGCCGGGCGAGGACGTACTGCTGGCCCTCGATTCGGCTGCCAGCGAACTATTTGCCGATGGCAAATACACCTTGCACTGGTCTTCGGGCCAAGAGCGCAGCGCCGCAGACATGGTTGCTTTCTACGCCGAACTGGCCGACCGCTATCCCATCGTCTCCATCGAAGACGGTATCGACGAAAATGATTGGGCTGGCTGGGCGCAGCTAACCGCGGCCTTGGGCGACAACGTGCAGCTAGTGGGCGACGACCTTTTCGCGACAAACACCGAGCGACTCAACCGCGGCATCCAACAGGGCATCGCCAACTCCATCCTTGTCAAGGTCAACCAGATCGGCACCCTGAGCGAGACTCTCGCTGCCATTGAGTTGGCCAAGCGAGCGGGCTACACTGCCGTCATTTCTCACCGCTCGGGCGAAACCGAAGACACGACCATCGCCGACATTGCCGTGGCGACCAATGCGGGCCAGATCAAGACCGGATCGGCCTCGCGCACTGACCGCGTGGCCAAGTACAACCAACTGTTGCGCATTGAGGAAAGCCTCGGCCAAAAAGCGCTCTACCCGCAACGGGCCGCCTTTTACAACCTACGCCGCGGATAGTCTGCCCGTTGTCCACACCGCAACAATGTGCATCATCCGCTGCCCCAAGAGTGTGGCTGCCAAAAGAGCCGCTCCTTGTCCGGCGGGCAGGACGGTCGCCAAGCTCAGAGCTATGACCAGCCCCAAGTCATCTAGTTCCAAAAGCTGCCTCGGCTCTACGCCGGTGCGCTGATGCACAGAGCGGTCGAGGAGCTTTCCCATTCCATGCCACACCCCTAACCGCACTCCCGGCACCACGGCAATCAAGGCCAAAAGAATCCAAGCACTGAACGCGAGTTCAAAGCCGCCCTCGACGAATGCCGCCCCAAGCGCCCACCCCGCGACCCCAGGCAACACTGTCCGCACCATGTCTTGGCCCTGCTCCAAGGCGCGCAAGATATCTAAGCGGCGAATCGTCGCATTGACCAACCAAACTCCAGCCACAGCCCCCACCCACAGGGATTCCAAGCCCAGCGCACCAGCTATGCCGCTGCCTAACAGAAGCCCAACGGCTATTATATAGTACAAATATCCACTACTGACGCTGCGAGTCGCTAAGTCCACAATCAAACCAACCAAAGCGCCCAATACTAGGCACGCCCCCCATTCTGCCCACGTCCCTTCGACGACCACGACCGAAGGGAAACCCAACGGCAAGTATATTTCAAATCCCCCTGGACGTAGCTGCATAACCCCCACGCCAGCCAAGAGCAAGCCGACCAGCGTGCTAACCGAAGGCAACCAACCGATGCTTTTCTTTTTTTTAGCCCCCCCCCTGCGGCTCTGGCGTACCCAGCAAGCGGCCCCCAAACCGCAAACGCCCCATAATGCAGCCCCCTCCACACCCCCCTGCGAAAAGCCATAGCTCAGCGCCCATAAACCTAGGCCCAACAAGACCAGATGGCCGACTTCCAACAACAGCAGGGGTCGGCTAACGTGCCTGAGCAGGCGCAACTCAATGCTACATCCAACCACTAACCCGAAAATCCCCACTAAAAACGCGGCAGCCAGATCGGCCGCCGCGCTGAGGCTGGGCCGCATGTCCAACGGCGCGAGCAAGCCAAAAACTAGCCCCGCCAACGCGTACTGGACGCGAGCGGCTAAAAGCTCAGCCAACAGAGGCGAGGGAGAAGCCCGCGACCTACAGAGGCGCACCGCTGCGTAAATCAACCCCACGGCGGCTAGCCCCATGCCAAAACTCAGGAGTACTTCGGCGCTATCCATCGCCTACTTCGCCCGTGTATAAATCGGGATTGCCCAACTGGGCGAAGCCCTCGTCAAACCCGTGGCAAAACTTTTCCGCAGCCGATTCACCTAGCTTGACGACCTTCTCGTAGGCTTGGTCTGAGGGCAACAGCGGGCGAGCTAAGGCCGCGCCATCCTTAAAGCGCGCCCAGTGCTGGAGCCAATCCCCGAGAACCTTGCGCCCTATATGGGCAAACGCCAATGTACACAGGGGATTGGGACGACGTCCGGCGATGCGGATGTGCCCTCCCCACCAGAGAATTGTGGGAATTCGCTGCAGCCACCGGGCGGCGGCCTCCTCCCCTTGTCCCAGCAAGCTCTCGTCG
>JAJDYK010000345.1 GCA_022825185.1 Candidatus Latescibacterota bacterium
TTTTCATAGGCGGCGAAGCTATTGTACATTCGCTCAATTGCTATGTCTTCTTGCTCTTGGATAATGATGAGCTGGAGAGAAGCGATTCGGCCGCCGATATCGGACGGTTCACTTCTGTCCTTTTGTAGATACCAAACCCCGGAAAAATCGACCTTCCCGTCCTGTGCAGGTGAGTTGGTTGCGATAAAAAACAGGCATAGGAATGGTAAGGAAAAAAGTCTGCTAGTTCCCATCTCGTACCTCCATTGAGGACATAAAGTAGGTCGCTACCTCGCCGGATGCAGACGACGCAGTTACTTGCTACGCGCCTGACGGAAGTCGTTCTCCCGCGCCCGCGAGCTTGTCCCAATCCCGTACCGGCCCTCGGGACAGCAGTTCCGCGAGCGTGAGGCAGGCCAAGTCGCGCCCGTCCTCGAGGGCCTTGTCGATAGCGCGTTGGCCGCCTTTGATCTTCTTTTTTCCATGCACGATGGCCGAACGGACTTCATAGAAGGACTTCACTCTAGCGGATATCCAGCCGCGTTTGTTGGTACTTGGGCCGAGTAGGCGTTTTGCCCGGCTCGCCAGTTGGTAGGTTAGGTTTTGTTTGATCGGCCCGTACATGATCTCCAAGGCGATGGAAACATCGAGGATGCGGTCTTCCGCACTAAATGGGCCGCCGACCCGGGCGAAAGAGGCGGCGAGCCGACGGATCGCAATGTCGATAACATCGCGCTTGCCGCGATAGGTACACCAGCGGCTGGCCAAGGCCGCGAAAGCAGTCGCGTCCTGCGGGCTGAATGGGTGCTCTTTGGGCGCTGCGTCGGACAAGTAAGCAGAGGAATTGCGAAAACTGCAAGCGAAGTTGGGATCAAGCTCCTCGATCCACTTGGCGACGCGGACGAAGCTCGTGTGGGAAATAAGCGGAGTCTGCGTGGCAATTGCTAGCAGATCAACTAGGACTTTGTTGTCGTCTGGCAATCGGTCTGTAAGGTCAAGCTCGTAGTTGCCGGGGAAGCGGTACTTCACTTTCGGGGCGCAAGTGCAACGGGACTTATTGGAAAAATCGCCACCGTCCGGGGAAGGTGCGACGCCTGGCCCCCACCTTAGACTGCGCACGAGCGCGGTCGTGCGCAGGGAACGATCCGACCGATTGGGATTCTGACTAGTGCCGTCGAGCCACTGCTCGGGTTCGTCGGGCAGGCCGTACGTTGCCTTGGCGTCCGCGTAGGGTGCTAGATAGGCTTCGCGGCCAAGATCGAAGCGCCGGTCGAGTTTTAAGCCGTGCAAGAGCGTGATCTCGTAGGCCGGGAGATCGGCCTCTGCCCCAGCCGTTAGGTAGCGGTGCAGCAGTTGCGCTGCCTGCTCGCCGCTGTCCTCCATAGCGCGTTTGGCCAGATGGGATACGAGGGACTTCAGCTCGACGTGGAACCAGTCGCGCTTGGCTAGGGTGAAGCCGACTCCTTCGCGCTTGCCCGAACCGATCAGACCTGGGCGCAGCAAGGGATGCTCCCGCAGGATCGCCCTTGCTTCTATAGGATCGGACTTGAGCCAGAGGGGGGATTCTGCGAAGAGTTGCGCGGCGGCGGGATCGTGCTTGGCGCGGGCGGCGAGGTCTCGGTATTGCTGGTTGATATTCGGCCAGTATTCATCTAGCGGGCCGCAGTGCGGGGTCTCTGGTGAAAAGGGGAAAGCGGGTCGCGCCTGCGCGACAACGTCTTCAAGTGCTGCTGCTAGTCGACCGATCCAAGCTGCTGCGTTAAAGGCTATGCCATTAGCTTGTTTATCAGTAAAGACATGCCCATTGAAGTTGCTCCGGCTGGTGGTGATTCTATAATCATCGGGCATGATGCGTACTTTCTGGGTAGCGGGGTCGATGCCTCTTCGGCAGGGGTACTCGCTTTTTAAGAGAAAAACAAGAGGAAAAAACCGGGTCAAGCGCACCGATATCACTTCCAGAGGGCACTTGTGTCGAGTGCGGGGATGCGTTTTAGTAGCAGAGGATTCTCAATAGGAGTAGCTAGTGAAGATACTAGTAGCAGGTAGCAGCGGCTTGATCGGCACGGCGCTTTGTAGCCGGCTGGAGCGCGAGGGACATGAGGTGGTGCGCTTGGTGCGGCGGCAGCCGGCGCAAGGGGAGTTGCGCTGGGACCCAGAAGCTGGCGAGTTGGAACAAGAGGCGCTGGAGGGGATAGATGGGGTCGTGCATTTAGGGGGCCGGAACATAGCTGCCGGGCGCTGGACTGCCGCCGTCAAGGAGCAGTTGCGCCGGAGTCGGGTGCAGACGACGCAGCTACTTGCTACACGCTTGGCGGGATTGGCCGCGCCGCCGAGAGTGCTGGTCTGCGCGTCGGCCATCGGCATTTACGGCCATCGGCGCGACGAGGAGTTAGACGAGGAAAGCGATACCGGCGAGGGGTTTTTGGCCGAGTTGGGCCGAGCGTGGGAAGGGGCTAGCGCTGTGGCAGCCGACGCTGGCATCCGCGTCGTGCAGGGCCGCTTGGGTATCGTCCTCAGTCGCCAGGGCGGAGCGCTGGCCAAGATGCTGTTGCCCTTCCGCTTGGGAATGGGTGGCAAAATTGGCGACGGGCGGCAGTACGTTGGTTGGATTAGCTTGGAGGACGCGGTAGCGGCGCTGATCTATGCCGTGGAAAACGACGCCTTGCGTGGGCCGGTGAACCTGACCGCGCCGCAGCCGGTGACTAACGCTGAGCTGACGCGGACATTGGGGCGCGTGTTGCGGCGACCGACGCTGTTGCCGCTGCCGGCGTTTGCCGCCAAGTTGGTCTTGGGCGAGTTGGCCGAGGAGGGCTTGCTGGCTAGCCAGCGGGTGCGGCCGAAGCGGCTGTTAGAGGCTGGGTTTGAGTTTGCGCATCCCGAATTAGAGGGGGCGTTGCGTCACGCGCTGACTTCGTGAAGCGCCACGGCGGATTGTAAATACAAGGAGCATACTTATGAACATCATCGTCTTGGTCAGCGACACCTTTCGCTACGACTATCTGGGGTGCAACGGCAATGCGTGGATCGGCACGGCCGCGCTCGATCGCTTTGCCGAGCGAGCAGTGTGCTTTGACCGGCACTATTTGTCGAGCTTTCCGACCATTCCCAACCGCACCGACCTCTTTACTGGCCGCTACAGCTTTCCCTTCCACGGCTGGCAACCGCTCGACGCAGGCATCCCAGTGCTGAGCACGATTTTCGGCGCGGCTGGCTACCAGAGTCAGCTTATCTGCGACACGCCGCATCTGATGAAGGGCGTCCACCATTTCGACCGGGGGTTTGACGGGGCGTATTGGATTCGAGGGCAAGAGGGAGACAAGCCGCTGTTGAAGGGCAACCTGCCGCCGCGCATGGAGGTCGATGGGGCGAAGACGCGCGTTGATCGGCATATAGCGAAGACGCGTTTTGGCAATTTGGCGACTCTGCACTCGTGGACCAACCGCGACTGGGCGTGGGAGGAAGACCGCTTCTGCGTGCGCACGGCGCAGACGGCGAGCCGCTGGCTGGAGGAAAATCGCGGCTGCGAGCCGTTCTTGCTGTGGGTGGATTTCTTCGACGCGCACGAGCCGTGGGACCCGCCGGAACATCTCGTGGGCCGCTACGACTCATCGGGGTACGACGGCCCGCCGATGATCCATCCTAACTACGGCCCGGCGACCGCCTATACCAAAGAGGAACTCGCCAACCTCCAGGCTCACTACGCAGCCGAGATTTACTTGGTCAACAAGTGGATCGGCTACGTGTTGGACAAAATTGAAGAGCTCGGACTGTTCGGCAACAGCGTGGTGGTCTTTACCTCGGATCACGGCATGTTCGTCGGCGAGCACAACCGCACGGGCAAATCCAATATCCACCCCGAGGACGACCGCGTCTGGCCGCTATACGAAGAGATCAGCCACATCCCGCTGCTGATCGCTGCCCCCGAGGTTGCGGGCGGACAGCGGGTGAGCGCATTGACGCAATCGGTGGATTTGCTGCCGACGCTGCTGGCTTTGACTGGCGTGGAAAAGAGCGACCTAGCAATGCACGGACACTCGCTGGTGCCGCTGCTGAGCGGATCGGCCTCGTGGCCGCGGCAGTACGCCTTCAGTTCGACCTTTATCCGCAATGGCGGGCCGACCGTGACCGACGAGCGTTGGACCTACTTGGCGTATGGCGAGAACGGCGGCGCACCCGAGCTGTACGACATGCAGACCGATCCGGGGCAGCAGACGAATGTGATTGGCGAGCATCCAGAGGAAACTCGGCGGATGCAGCAAGCCTTGGCAGATTTTCTCGATGCGGTGGAGACGCCCGAGGAAAATCGTGCATTGTTGGGGCCGGTCGGCGGGCCGGATTACAATTGACCGCGGCTGCTGTCCGGTGAAGAGGTCGAGCTAGGGGATGGACTGAATTTTTGCTGGAGAGGAAGAGGAAGGGGAGATATCTAACAGGTGTTTTTGTATTGCTCAGTGACGCTCTGTACGTCACTCCTCTACGTCGGCGAGTATTTCTTCAAGAGTCCACAAACGCTCGGAGTTAGCGATTAGGGCCTCGATGATGAGGGGATGGGCCTTGATGGTACGCGAGTCGATAAACTCAAAACCGGGCTGGTCCTGCCCGAGCATTCCCCAGTCCTCAATCACGAGGATATCGTCTGGCCCCCCCGAGGCTTCTGCGTGGAGATAGAGTGGCATATTGTCCCTCCTTGTAAAAGGTTTTGTCTAGCTTAGACGCCGGTATTGGATAATAGTTGCCGGTCATTTATGGGGAGGGCAATTTTTTATTTAACAATAAGATAAGCACTTAGGTAATATCGCGCTCTTTTATCCACCGTTCGATATAGTCGGCCGTCTCGTCGGGGTATTCGAGGTGGGGCGCGTGTCCGCAGTTGGGGAAGATGTTCAGGTCGGCGCAGGGCAGGTCGGCGGCGAAGCGCTGGGCTGAGCGCACGGGTAAGATGCGGTCTTGTTGTCCCCACAAAACCAAGGCCGGGCAGGTGATGTCGCCAAAGCGATGGTAGAACGTTGCTACGTCGGGTGGTACGAGGTTCCGCGCTGAGTAGTGGTAGGCGTACGCGGTGTTGGGTGTTTCGAGCGCGGCGTGGGCGACCGTTGCGAGTTCGGGGGGGATTTTGCGGCGGTCGTGGAAACAGCGCCGGAAGGTGCGCCAAGTAGCCAAGCGCAACAGGCCGCAGGTTCGCGCTAGGGTGTGGACTGGGGCATGGGCCAGCAGCTTGCCTAAATGGCTGCCGAGGGTGCGCACGTGGACGGGAAGTTTGTGCGGGTAGCCGGCTGCGTCGATGAGCACTAGCCCGCGCACCTTAGCTGCGAGCGCGGGAAAGTCGAGGTACAAGCGCAGGGCCAAGCCGCCACCGAGTGAGTTGCCCACGAGAATTACGTCGGCTAAGTCCAACGCGGTGATAAAGGCCGAGAGGTAGCTAACCTGCATATCCGGCGAGTAGCGCTCGTGCGCCGGGCAGGCGGCAAAGGTCGGCTTGCTGCTGTGTCCGTGACCGATCAAGTCGGGGGCGATGATGCGGTGGCCGGGCAGGCGGGCGGTCAAGCGGAACCAGGTGGCCTTGTTGTCAAAGATGCCGTGTAGGAGTACTAAGGGGGGATGATCCCCTTTGCCATTGTCGATATAGGCCATTTCGACTTGGTCGGCGAGGGCGATGCGGTTCTCGGCGAACCGAGGGAAGAGGGAAGAGGATGGAGAAGCAATAGACGACATAGGGTATGTAAAGAAGCATATTTGCCTAGTGAAATTCAACTTGAAGCAACATATCTTTTAAGTGCATGTTGAAGATGGGTGTAAAAGGCTCCTTTCCCTTTCTATGGAGGTACCGTCATGTTGAAGATCGCCGTTATTGGATGCACAGTGTTATGGAGCGGCCTCGCCGAGGCGGTCAAGTGGGACTTCGACGATGGGACGACGCAAGGGTGGTCCGCCAAAAGAGCGTTTGAATGGGGTGGGCCAAATGAATTTTATCTGTTTCCGGGGGAGGTCGAAGACGGCGTGTGGAGGATTGATGTCGCGTCCTCGATGGTGGACAAAAGGGATCCTTCTCCAGATGTGACCTTAATTTCTTATCCCATCGGCTACGATTCGCACCTGTTTGATCGGGTGCGGGTCCGATTCCGCACCGTGCATGATCGCCCTACGGTAGGGCGCGTGCGGCTTGCTTGGACCAACGAGCTCAACCTCGCGACACCAGGGCTCGATCCAGAGCCGTCAGAAAGCCGGTTTGCGGTCCCCTCCATAGACTTTGTTTACACGACTGAGTGGCAGGAAGTAGAGTTTGCCCTCTCCGGCCAAGATGAGATCGTGTGGGCAGGGCTTTTACGGGATATTCGACTGCGTTTTAGATTGGATCGAAATGAAGCGGAGGAGCCCCGGTCGATGGATGAGGTGGTCGGGCATTTTGAGATCGACTGGATCGAGTTGACCGGCCCTGAAGAGCGCTCGCAGGGCGAATTAGCCCGGCCGCATGTAGAGTATTTTCACTTTGATGATCCCGGTCTTTTTGCACCCCCGGTCTTTTATCCGATTACACCGGGTTTGGGGTATGGGAGCAACGGCGTCTTAACCGACTTAGATGGCGATGGCGACTTAGACCTTTTCTCTGCTCATTATACCCGTTATGAGGGAGCCCCCGTTTGGGACTGGGTCATGGCCCTCAATGATGGTAGCGGAGCCTTTGAAATCGCGCGCATCGGGTATCCTGCGGGACGGGGGCCTTTGTTAATACTCGCCAGCGATGTGGATGGCGATGGCCAAGACGAGATTATGATAAGACAAATAGACGTAATAGAGGCTTGGTCTATCGGGGCGGATCTCCAAGAAGAGGTACTCAGTATAAGTCCGGACGATCTCGAAGCGCTATGGGAGGATTTGTACTACAGGAGAGACGATTTTGATGGCGATGGGCGGCAGGAGGTGCTCGTGGGACTCCAACACAACTCCTTTGAAGGGAGCATGGGACTCGTTGTGCAAAAAAGGGCTGAAGATGGAGGGCTGTCCGAAGAGGTCCTGAAGGTACTGTATGATGAGCATTTGTTTCTGCGCTCGTTGGTGGAGGTGCGCGATTTGAACGCCGATGGGGTGGATGATTGGGTGTTTGTCGGCGGCAATCGGGCATCGGGCTTTGGGGTGTTTGTCGAGTGGGGTGGAGGCTTAAGTCCAACCCAAGAAAAGGAGACGCATCGCTTGACGGGCGATGGGACTTGGGTGCTGCCCGGCGATGTGGATGACGACGGCGACTTGGACTTGGTGGTGTTGGATCCGGCCTTGGGCGGCGTGCATGTGCTTAAAAATTCGGGAGGAGGGCAGCCGACGGCAGTGATGACGGCGGCGGGTGCTGTGCCAGCGCAATATAGGTTGGGCGACAGCTATCCCAATCCGTTTAATCCGGCTGTGGTGATTCCCCTTGATTTGGCGGCGGACGCGGCGGGAGTGTCGCTGACGGTGTACGACGCGTTGGGTCGTCGGGTGCGGCAGTTGTGGCAGGGGGCACTACCGGTGGGTACGCATCGGTTTGTGTGGGACGGTCGAGACGAGGTAGCTAGGGATGTGGCTGCCGGCGTGTATCTCTATCGGGTCGAGGTGGATGGGCGCGTAGAAGCTAAGAAGACGACGAAGCTGCCGTGAGGGAAAACGTGGGCCGATGAGAAGGCCGACCTCGGGTCGCATTTGACTTGGGGCAGAAAATTAACCGCCGCTAACGCCATAAGTTAGCGGCGGTTTTTTTTGTAATCAGCGCGCCTCTCGTTCCACCAGCGCGCTGATGGCTTCGAGGTCGAGGTCGCTGCCGTCTTGAGGGTAGGTGTAGGGCAGGAGCCACCAGTCCTCGGTGAAGGAGGCTTCCCCGCCGGGGGGTATGTCCTCGCGTGGGCCGATCGGCTCCAACTCGCACATCAGATCCTCGTAATACCATATTGAGATGGTCAGTCCGGCCAGTTCGCCGTAGGGACGGTCGGGATACACTGGATAGCGCTTGACCCACAGTAGGTCGTTGCGGTCGAGATAGGCAAACCACCCGGCTTGTGAGTCCATGCCGAGCTTGGGTCTGAGCGGCGTGGAGAGGACTTCGAGGAAGTTGTCGCGGATGCGGATGTTGGGGTCTCCGGGGCGGTAGTTGATGACCGGGCCGGGGCCGTACATGACATAGGAATCCGGGAAGCGACTCGGCGTTAGGGGAATGATTACGATGCCGCCACCGGTGCCAAAGGTGCGGCTCCAGTGGCCCCAGTGTTTTTCGCTGTCGGAGACGTTTTTGATGGTTTGGGTAACGCTCAAGTGCGTGGAGTCTTCGGCGAGTTGGAAGTCGCGGATGAGTTGGACGCCGGTAGGCTCGTCCTTTTTGCTGGTCAGACGCGCTGAGCGCGGGCCGGTGATTTGACTTTCCCACTGCCCGAGCCAGAGGTCGGGGTGGGCGGGGATGATCATTTCCGGGCCGATGTCGAGGCGGCCGCCGGTGGGGCCGAAGCGAGGATCGCCGTCTTCAAAGGTCGCGCCTTCTTGGGCGGGGTCGAGGTAGATGGCGTTGGGGCCTTTGCGCGAGTATTCGAGGACGCGACCGGCCGATGAGGTGAGGACGACTCGGGTGTGGGCGTTTTCGAGGAGGATGCAGTCTTCGTAGCCGAAGTAGGTGATGCGGTCGGTACCGGGCATGTTGGGATCGGCTCCAGCTTGAGTGATGGCGAGGGTGAGAAGTAGCAGCGTTAGTCGGCGCATAGTGTGTTCTTCCTTATTGATTGGGATTGACGATGACGCGGCCTTGGACTTTGCCTGCTAAGATGTCCTTGCCGAGGCGGGGGACGTCGGCTAAACCGACCTCCGTGCAGATGCGATCTAATTTTTCCAAGGGCAGTGCAGTGGCTAGGCGCGCCCAAGTGGCAGCGCGGCGCTCGGCTGGGTAGAACACCGAGTCGATGCCGAGGATGTTGACGCTGCGCAGCAAGAAGGGGATGACGGTGGTTGTGAGTTGGGCACCGCCGGCTAAGCCCACGGCAGCGACGGAACCCCCGTAGTTCATCTGGGCCAAGACGCGGGCCAAGGTGGTGCCGCCGACCGAGTCGATGCAGGCGGCCCAGCGCGCACTTTCCAAGGGTTTGCTGGATGGCTCGGCGAGGTCTTGGCGCGGGATGATGGTCTGGGCACCGAGGTCTCTTAGATAGGGCTCGAGTTCGGGGCGACCAGTGGATGCGGCGACTTGGTAGCCCAGCGAGGCGAGGAGTAGGACGGATAGGGAGCCGACGCCGCCGGCCGCCCCGGTGACGAGGACTTCGCCTTTGTCGGGCGTGAGGCCGTGGGCTTCGAGGGCTTCTAAGGAGATAGCTGCGGTCAGGCCAGCGGCACCTAAGCCCATGGCATTGCGCAGGGTCAGATCGACGGGTAGGGGCACGAGCCAGTCGGCCTTGAGCCGCGCCTTTTGCGCGTACCCGCCCCAGTGGATTTCGCCGACGCGCCAGCCC